>JAIRWM010000190.1 GCA_031268975.1 Treponema sp.
TTTTTCCCCGGTTTAAGGGGGAGGGCCGCGGGGGGCCACCCCCGATCCCCTCCGGCCCTCCCCCGTCCGGGGAAAAACCACCCAGCCATCGGCCCTGCCACACTACGGAATAAATGCGCTCTTTGCGGCGGATGGAGGGGATACAAGCCCCGGTATGGGAATGGAAAATGCCCCCCGGCCCAGAGCGAAGCGGAGGGTTGGCGTGGCATTTGCCCGGCCTCTCTAGGGCCGGATAAGCAAATGCCATGCCAAAGGGGATTACGGAATGAAGGCCCAACATGGGGAACAAATGCGGCGGTTGGCGGAGGAAATTGATTTGGAAAAACCGCGGAGCAGTTTTTACCGACTAGGGGGGCGTTACGGGGGTGAAACCCCCGTAGAAGGGGGAAGCGTAAGACTTGCTCCGGGCCGCAGGCCCTCCGCAAGTCTTTTAGGAGTTTTGCTACAAGCAAAACTCCACGAATAAGCGGAGCAAGGCTGTAGCGTGGGGGAAGGCTTTCCCCCCTTTTTATGTTCTGCTAATTACCGGCTTTTTGATATTCGCCTGTGGAAAGTGGGAAAATGTTTTTGATGTTACCTTGCGTTTAGCCTATCAGCCGTTTGCTATTTTTAGTTTCTCTTTGTTATTCCTTTTTGCGAAACTCACTCGGCATAACGCCAAATTGCTCCTTAAACAGGGTGGAAAATCTTGACTGGTGTTTGTAGCCTACCATCCCGGCAATATCTCCCAGAGGCGCGGTGGTGTTTTTTAGCAGGTCTATCGCTTTATCCATGCGGATACGGCGGATGTAGGAAGCGGCGGAAACTCCGGTATGCGTTTTGAAGACGGCAGTAAATTTGCGTATACTCATGGCGGCTTGCCGGGAGAGCGCCTTGAGGGTAAGAGGCCCGGAAAAATGTTCCTCGGCATAGTGTATCGCTTCGGTGATTCCCAGCAGATCATGTTCCTTGAGCGGGGAGGCTGCCGGAACCGCAAGCCTCCTATGCCAGTCCAGAACGACCGAAACCAGTTCCAGTGCCTTTGCCTCGATCCAGACATTTCCGACATTTCCAGAAAAAGAAGCCTGACCGATTTGTTTCAGTATCACGGCGGCGGAGGGGATCATCGGCAATGCGCCCAAGGCGTCAATTGACTGTATTATTTCGTCCGGCGAAATGCCGTGGCGGGAATTTAAAAAAACATCAAAAAATTCCGGCAGAAACAAGACCCCTGTTTCGCAATCGGCAGGCCCAACTGAGGCATGAGAACGGTAGGCCTTGTCTTTTTCAACATGCCCTCCCATAATACCACGCACCCCACGGTGAAGGGCGATGCGAAAATATTCAGGTTGATTCTCTATGGTATAGTTAATCGGCTGACGGTAGCTGAAATTAGGTATACTTACTACAAGGCTCTTACCCGCGGGTTTCAACAGTTGGGTCCCCTCCGCATAGAAACGCTTGGGTGTCAATTCTATATGGCCGTCTCCGGTTATTTTTGTCTTTTCCAAAAAACCGGCTTTTGACAGGCGGTGTAAATAAAGCGTTTCAATAAGTGAATCCACCATCACCATCCTTAAACTGCAAGACTTGTTCAACAATCACCCGGATTGGTGAATAAGTCAAATATCACGAACCGGCAATAAATTTTCTAAATCAGGCAATATTTCACCTAATGCCTTGCCCAGCCCGGCTGTTTTTCGGCATCTTACTGTTAGATTATACTAACCATAGCGTTATGTCAATATCGCCTCAGACAGGTACTTTCATGGAGGATTATTTTATGAAAAAGTTCTTTTTGATTCTTTTTGCCTGCGCGGTTTTCCAGATTGCGTATGCTCAGGAAACCCCGTCCCCGGACAATGAGGCCGGCGAATCCCTTGATTTCGTGGTTACCGCCGGCAGAACCCGTGAATCGGTCAACACCGTCCCCGGCCAGGTTACGGTTATTACCCCCGATGACATTGCGGAGTCCGGGGCAACCAATATTACCGAACTACTGGAAGCAGTGCCCGGTATTAGGCTTTCCAATTCCAAGAACGGTATCGGTGTTGATGTTTCCATGCGGGGCATTTCAAGCGATTATGGAAACGGGAAGGTGTTGATAATCGTTGACGGCATGAGGCTCAACCCTACGCAATCAAGGGTTACGGTAAACTGGGATGTCATTAATCTTTCCGATATTGAACGCATAGAGATACTCGAAGGCGGGGCCAGCGTCCAGTACGGCGACAACGCCCAGGTAGGGGTCATCAACATTATTACCAAGAAATCGGGCGCGGCAAAGACGGATATTACTGTTTCCGGCGGGAGCTTTTTCCAGAACGAACAGCGCTTTTCCCACCACCGGCCCACGGATTGGGGCAGTTTTACCGTGAGCGGCGGACACCGGGGAACACAGGGCTACCAGAAACATACCGCCAATGACACGGGCAACGGCGAAATCCGTGGAATCTTTGATATAAATGACGCGATGAGCCTCCAGGCGAATGTCGGTTTTTCCCTCACCAACGGCTTGCTTGCCAGCCAGTTAAGCAAGGCTCAATTTGACGAAGACCCCACACAGAACGTGGGGCCAATTACCGATAATGTTTCCAATAGCGAAATTCTGAGTGGCTTGGGCTTTACATGGGCAATTAACGAGAGCCTCAGCTTTGATCTTCCGGTTTCCTATAACTGGAAAAATGTAAAATGGGATTTTGCTAACTACAGTTATGTTATGTACCGTTTAACCCAAATGGTTAGTGTGCGCCCCAAAATGACGGCGGAACTGAAACCTGCGGGTATGGATCTGCGCCTTTCGGGAGGGGTCGATACACTTTTAGCGTTTGGCGAAAATAAAGTCACCCCCGATCTGGTAAAAGAAACAAATTTTATCGTGAACAACCTGTCTGAGATTACCATCGGCCCCTGGGCTTTGGTCAATTTCAGGCCGATTTCGTTTCTTGGCTTGAACGCCGGGGTCCGCTATGACACGGCCTTTTTCAAGGCGGATGTGGACGAGTGGTCGGGTACTCTCGGAGGAAATCCGGTAACACGCCCAGCGGTAGACGAGTCAAAACGCTATGAGGCGTTTGTCTACGAGGCGGGAATAACCGTCAATCCATTGGATTTTTTAAAAGTCTACGCGAAGTACGGGACTCAATTCAAATTTCCCTACCTTGACGACTATGTTTTGTTAAATCCTGCAACCACACATCCAACACAAAGTTTAACAACAACGGTGAATAACAACCTTGAGCTGGAAAAAGGCTGGACAGCCGAAGGCGGCATTGGGATAAACTTCAAAGGGCTTGTGAAATTTGACGCGAATTTCTTTTTTATGCGAATTGATAATGAGATCGCCGTCTACCCAACTTCGCCTACTGCCCGTTATTCCGTGAACATGGACCCCATTGAAAGATTGGGAACCAGCATAGGGTTAAACTTAACGCCGATCAAATATGTGGAACTGGACATGGACTACGGCTTTGTCAACGCGGAATTTACCGAAGGCCCTTATGAAGGCAAATTTGTCCCCATGGTGGCGAAACATATTTTGTCAGCCTCCCTCATGCTGCATACTCCTTTTGGGTTGAGCCTTGGCCCCGATGTGGTTTATAAAAGCGAAATGTATCAGGGCCTTGATAATGCCAACACACAGCCAACTATTGACTCAAGCCTCATCTGGGGATTGCAGGCGCGGTACGCTCCTCCACAATTTGACGGCAACCTTGCGGTATTACTTACGGTGCATAACCTTGCGGACACTAAATATGCGTCAATGGTCTATTACATGGGCGCTTTTTCGCCTACTCAGGGTACAATCTACTACGTTGACCCCAACATGGGCCGGTCGGTAAATGTTTCGGTTCAATACCGCTTTTAATAGCGGCGTTAAGAGATAAAGCGTGGCAGATATGTTGTCGCTTTTCAGACAGGGCGGGTGGGTCATGTACCCCCTACTCGCCTTTTCGGTCATTGCCCTCACCGTCATTCTGGAACGGGCCGTATTCTATTTTGTAAGCCGCGCCTCCTCCGTCCGCCCTGTGGAAGAACTTACGGCGCTCCGTAAAGAATGTGGAGACTGGAAGGCCGCCGCCGGGCATTTCGCGGAAAAAAGAAAACGCGCGTATTTTCTCCCCCTCGTTGCCACCTACTTTGATTCCCTTGACGAAGAGCCGCAGCTTTTCGAGGAGCGTCTTTTCGCTCAGGCAAAAGAGATCGTAATAGTAAACGAGCGCCACCTTTCCGTCCTCGCTTCAATCGCTTCGATAGCCACGCTACTGGGGCTTTTCGGTACGGTTCTGGGCATGATAGAAGTATTCCAGAAACTCGCCGCGCTGGGAGGCCGGGCGGACGTGACGCTGCTTTCAAGCGGTATCTGGGTCGCCCTGCTTACCACGGCCTTTGGCCTCCTTATTGCCATACCTACCCTGCTTGCCCATCATTACTTTTTACGCATAGTAAGCGGAAGAAGCGATTACATGGAACTGCTTATAGCGCGGCTCAATATGCTCACCGGAAAAACCGGCACGGAAAACCGGACATGAGATCGTTTTCAAGAAAAACAGCCCAAACAGCCGGGGTCGATATAACGCCGTTACTGGATGTTGTCTTCCAGCTCCTCCTCTTTTTTATTTTAACCTCGGCGCTTGTACAGCCGGGCATTGAGCTTGACCTGCCGGAATCAAATCAAAGTAACGAAATTATTGAAGCGGATCTGGTAATCTCCGCCGACAAGGATGGCCGCGTCTTTTTTAATGACAGGATGGTGAGACATGAAGAAATTGAACCGTCCCTGCGGTTTTTCATCGCGCAAAACAACAATGGGACAGTAATTCTACGCGCCGATAGCGCGCTGCCCTACGGCAGTTTTTTTTCTATCCTTGACGCATCCCGTAACGCGGGAATAAAGAATTTACATTTAGCCCATGAAGAAAAATAATGTGTTTTGGGGTATGCTCGGCCTTTCAACGGCGCTTCATGGCTTGGTACTAATCGGCGCAACCGGGAACGGTTTTCCCACACCGTCCCCTGTTTCTGAAAATCACGTTGTTTCTACGCTAAAGATTATAGAGGTGGCGACAGCGCCGCGAAGAGACGCTCCGGGCAATCCGCAGGAAAAAAAGACCATCGAAAAATCCATAGAACCTGTGCCTGAACCCGTCCCGGTAGAAAAAACAGACCATAGAGAAGAAGCGCGGGAGAACGGAGAAACCGTTACGAATAACGAAGAAGCGCAAGAAGACGGTAATGGCGCCGGGAATGATGAAGAATACCAGGAATACAGGGGGATCGCCGGGAACAATGGAGAAGCGCGGGAAGGCGGAGGCGGTGTCAGCGGGGATACAAACCGCGAATATGACGCGCTATTGGCGTACATCAAAGACTTTATTGACAAAAATCTGGCGTACCCGCCGATGGCACGCCGGCGGAATATCCAGGGGGTTGTTACCGTGCATTTTGAGATTGAAAGCAATGGCGGCCTTGCCGCTATCATGGTGGATCATTCATCGGGCAATTCAATTCTGGATAATGCCGCCGTATCGCTTGTAAAGAAAATGGGACCCATAAAAAATATAGCCATAAGAAGAAAATTAGCTTTGAATGTCAATATAGATTATAGACTTACGGAATGAGGAGAAAAAAACTATGAAAAAACTGATAGTTCTATTTTATTTAGCCGTGCTTTTGACAGGCATCCTGGCGGGATGCCGCAAAATATCCGCAAAAAACACAGGCGGAGCGCCTGAAACGGCGCAGTCAAGCGTCAGACAAGAGGAAGCGGCCGCCTGGCCGAGGACGATCACGGATGCGCTTGGGCATGAAGTTCTACTGACAAAGAAACCAGAACGTATTACGCTTCTTCGCTCATTTTATCTGGAACATTTTCTTTTGATCGGCGCTCCGCCTACGGCAGCCGCAACAGGAAACGTGTTGGGAGAAGTGGAAGCGTTGGAACAATCTGAAATGTACGCTCCCTACCTGAAAGACCTTGAAATGATCAATCTGGGCAGCGCACGGGAGATCAATCTTGAGGCAATTCTGGAATCAGCTCCCGATGTAATTGTAGGAACTTCTGTTCACGGCGGACTGGACAGGGTATACGATCAGCTTGTACGGATCGCGCCGGTGGCGCTGTTTGATTTCTCCGCTCCGTGGCAGGAACAGCTTCTTGAATGCGCCGGGATAGTGGGCAGGGAAAGCGAAGCGCGGAACGTCATCGCTGAAATAGAAACCGTTATTTCAAGTTCTAAAGAGATTATAGCCCAACACCGCAACAGAACCCTGGCACTTTTTCGCACAGACGGGAAAATTTTTATGATCCAGGGACTTTCAAAATATTATGAAGCCTTTGACATTACCAGGCCGAATGGATTTTCCGCCGCCTATGAGAACATATCGCTTGAAGCGGTGGCCGAAATGAATCCCTACTATATTATATTCCAGCATAATTACGAGGCGGCGGCCTCTTTTGTGAAAGGCTTGAGTTCTTCTTCTGTATGGCGGTCCATAGATGCGGTAAAAAACGGACGGATATACTATTTTGACGAAAACATGAATACTTACGGTCCCCTTGCCATGCGCCTGGCAGCGGAAAAACTGGCGCGGATCTATTCCGGGGAATTGTAAAGATGATCAGAGGAAAAAACTCTATGGGGGAATTTTTTATCCTTTTGAGTACGGGACTCCTGGGCCTGGCTTTTGTTTTTTCTATTACAAAGGGGGCGGCGGATATATCCCTCAAAACCGTTTGGAACGCTCTCTTTCATTTTGATCCCAAAGAGACCCATCATCTTATTGTTCGGGATCTGCGCCTACCCCGGGTCAGCGCCAGCGCCCTTGTAGGGGCCGCTCTCGCGGTGGCCGGGGCCGTTATGCAGGGCGTTACCCGCAATCCCCTGGCCGATTCGGGGCTTATGGGGCTGAACGCCGGTGCGGGTTTTGCACTTTCCCTCTGTTTCGCCTTTTTCCCGGAATTGTCGTACAGGCAGGTTATTATGTTTTCCTTTTTAGGTGCGGGCGCCGGGGCCGCTTTGGTAAACGGCGTAGCGTTCCTGCGGAGCGGCGGGGCCACACCCATGCGGCTGGTTCTGGCGGGAGCGGCGGTCAGCGCCCTCCTGGCGGCGCTTAGTCAGGGGATAGCGCTTTATTTTAACGTGGCCCAAGGCATTATGTTCTGGACGGCAGGAGGTGTGGCAAGTTCTAATTGGGAACAAATAGGAATCATGCTGCCGTGGATTTTAGGGGCGCTGCTCGGCGCTATCGCTCTTTCTCCCGCTATTTCTCTTTTAAGTTTGGGCGAAGATGCGGCAAAGGGTTTAGGTTTAAACACGACGGCGGTACATATATTGTGCTCGCTGATTGTCCTGGTATTGGCGGGGATTTCGGTCTCGGTGGTTGGGGCGGTAAGTTTTGTGGGACTCATTATCCCACATATAACGCGGTTCCTGGTGGGTGTGGATTACCGGCGCCTTATTCCCTCCTCCGCGGTACTGGGCGCGTTCCTTTTGGTACTGGCCGATTTAGGGGCGAGAACCCTGAACCCGCCCTTTGAAACCCCCATCGGAGCGATCATTGCCCTTGCGGGGGTTCCCTTTTTTCTGTATCTGGCCCACCGGCAAAGGAAGGCGCTGTAATGACTGGAGGACAAAGAGACAACGAAAGACGGAAGCGGAAAACAGCGGTAAGAAACATGATTGTCATGTTATTGTTTATCTTTTTGCTTTTTCTTTCTTTTTTGGTAAGTATGAATACCGGTTATACCAGAAGCGCCCCGGAGGACACGATACGCATTCTTTTTGGCGGCGGTACAGATAAAGAAAACCTAATTTTATTCCAATTCCGGATGCCGCGCATCGTGATTTCTGTCTTCGTGGGCGCAGGTCTGGCACTCTCGGGCTGTATTATACAGGGTATTACACGGAACGCTTTGGCGGATCCGGGGCTGCTTGGCATCAATGCGGGAGCGGGACTTATGGTGATACTTTTTGTGCTGTTTTTTGATTCCCGTACATTCATGGCCGTATTTACCCTTCCTTTTATCGCATTGCTTGGCGCCGGAACAGCGGCTGTTGTGGTTTATATGTTGTCCTTTAAAAAAGGAGAAGGACCCGGTCCACTGCGACTGATATTAACCGGTATTGCGGTGCAGGCGGGCATTTCCGCATTAACAACCGTGCTTGTAATAAAGCTGGACGAAACACAGTTCAATTTTGTCGCTTCCTGGCAGGCGGGTAGTATTTGGGGTTCAAATTGGCGATTTGTCCTTGCCCTGCTGCCGTGGATTTTGCTTGTTGTTCCTTATGTATTGTCAAAGTCTCCTGTTCTGGATGTTCTAAACCTTGGGGATGAGATCGCCTTTAGCCTGGGGGTATCGGCGGAAAAGGAACGGCGCGGCCTGCTTGCCGCTGCTGTAGCGCTGGCCGCGTCCTGTGTGGCGGTCAGCGGAAGCATCAGTTTTGCCGGTCTTATCGCGCCTCATCTGGCGCGGCGCCTTGTAGGGCCAAGCCACAGGACCCTGCTCCCGGTCTGCGCGCTCACCGGCGCGGTTCTGGTTTCGGCGGCGGATACTGCGGCGCGTGTTATCGTCCAGCCATCGGAAATTCCCACAGGCATTATGGTAGCGATTATCGGCGCGCCCTATTTCCTCTATCTTCTTATTTGTAACAGGCAATAACAGGATATAGAATATGAACAGTATTACTACCGAAAATTTGACTGTTGCCTATGAAAATAATCTTGTGATAGATGATCTAGATATGAAAATTCCTCATGGAAAAATTACCGCCATCATCGGTCCGAACGGCTGCGGGAAGTCCACCCTGTTGAAGGCGGTGGGGCGTATCCTGAAACCTAAAAGCGGCTTTGTTTACCTTAACGGTGAAGCGATACAAAAACTGTCTACCAAGGAAGTGGCGCAAAAAATGGCGATATTGCCACAGTCGCCCCAGGCGCCCGCCGGCCTTACGGTGGGTGAACTTGTATCTTATGGCCGGTTCCCCTATCAGCAGGGCTTTGGGAAACTGAAACCGGAAGAGAAAAGAATAATCGCCTGGGCTTTGGAGGTTACGAAACTGACGGAGTATGAAACTATCGCAGTGGACAACCTGTCCGGCGGACAGCGCCAGCGAGTCTGGATTGCTATGGCCCTGGCACAGGAGACGGAACTCATACTGCTGGATGAACCGACTACATATCTTGACCTTTCTTATCAACTGGAAATTTTAGAACTGCTCTACCAGCTGAACCGGGAACAAGGCCGCACTATTGTTATGATACTGCACGATTTGAACCTTGCCACTCGTTTTGCCGATTATATGATTGCTATGCGCGGTGGCGATATTATCCGGCATGGTCCCCCGGAAGTAGTGATAACGCCGGAAGTATTGCGGGAAACATTTCATATTGCCGCTGAGGTAGTAGTGGAACCCCATACAAAGCGCCCTGTGTGTGTATTTTACAACGTGATAAGAAACAAGGATAAACCATAATGTATCGTTTGGGCATTGATGCGGGAAGCACTTCGGTTGCTGTGGCGCTGGTAGACGAAAACAATCGGGTTGTGGGAAAAGGATACCGCCTACATCACGGCGATATGCAAAGCGCACTGAACGGCCTATTGGAAGACACTCTGCGGGTGGCAGACGGCGCTGCACTGTGCCGTGCGGCGGTCTGCGGTGTAAACCGGGATAGCATTAAAGACCGTCTGACCTGCAAGGCGGGTCTGTACGTTAACGAGATTACCGCATTAATTGCCGGGGGGCGTTTTGTTTCGCCGGACGCTCATTCGGTCATGGAGATCGGCGGACAAAGCTCAAAATATGTTACCGGACTGCGGGACGGAAACGTCCGGTTTGCAGTAAATGATACTTGTTCAGCCGGAACGGGATCTTTTTTTGAGGCACAGGCGGGGAGGCTGAACATCGCTCTTGAGGCATTTTCAACCATTGCGGAAAAGGCAGAAACCATCCCCCGGATTGCCGGCAGGTGCAGCGTCTTTGCAAAAACCGACATCATTCACCTTCAACAGGAAGGCGAGAAGATTGAAAATATTCTTCTGGGGTTGTGTTACGCAATGGTAAGGAACTACAAGGCGGCGGTGGCGGGGAAACTGCCTCAAAAACCACCGGTGCTGTTTGCCGGGGGGACGGTTTACAACCGGGGCATGATCCGGGCCATTCGGGACGTGTTTGATCTGGGCACGGACGATTTGATTATTTCCGAATATGCGCCGTA
>JAIRWM010000031.1 GCA_031268975.1 Treponema sp.
ACAGGTATGCCCTAAAAGACGTATAAGGGGGATGTTCTGTGTATGGCTTCGCGCAAAAATACTTCAGGCCGGATACCCTGGCATGCGGCTTTTTTCGAGGCGGTTCTGCTTGAACTTGAGCAGTACCAGGATGTTCTCGAATTTCAGGCGGAGTATCCGCTGACGTCCGAGCCGCTTCAAATTGATGTGGTTATCATCAAAAAAACTGCGGACGTTTTCATAAAAAAGAACATCGCCCGTATTTTTAAGCAAATTAACCTGGTGGAATTTAAAAGCCCCGGCGATTATTTTTCAGTTACCGACTTTTACAAAGTTCTTGGATACGCGTTCCTGTACGCGTCACTCAACACTGTTTCAGTCCGGGATATGACCGTTACGGTGATAGAAAGCCGCTACCCGAGAGAGCTGTTCAAGTATACCGGGAAGGGCAGGGTGCGTGAAACAGCGCCGGGCATCCACCAAATTTCAGGATATCCCTTGGATATCCAGGTGATAGAAAGCGGGAAGCTCCTGCCGGAAGAAAATCTCTGGCTGCGGGGGCTTACAAAAGACTTGAAAATCGAGACCGCCGATGCGATACTTACCGAGAGCTGGAAAAAGAGAAAAGGCGCCAGACTTGAGGCGTATTTACACGCGGTATTCGAAGCCAATGTCCCGGCTATGGAGGAGGTGCTGCAGATGGCAAAAAACAAAAAAAAGACCTTTGACCAGGTACTGGAAGAAGCCGGTTTGACCGCCAAATGGGAAGCGCGAGGCGAAAAACGTGGTGAGGCCAGAGGTGAGAAACGCGGCGAAGCAAAAATCATTGAGCTGTTAAAAAACGGCAAACCGCCGGAAGAAATTATCAAAATGTACGGCGGTAAATGACCAAAACGCCCCCGCGTTTTGGATCGACATGGATGCCTCTTAGCCGCCACGGACGGCGGCTACCCGGTAACTGACCAAAAACGCCCCCGCGTTTTTGGATCGACATGGATGTCGCACTTGGCGCGTGCCGCTTTTCCCGCTATACTGGGAAATGGAAACGATATGCCCGGAAATGGTACAGAGCTGCGTGAAAGAAAACAGTACAAGCTTAAGGAACCCGAGGAATACCGGGTAATACTCTTGAACGACAACTTCACTACCATGGAGTTTGTGGTGGAAATACTTGTTACCGTCTTTCATAAAAAACAGGATGACGCGATACGGATTATGCTGGACGTTCATCAAAAAGGAAGGGGAACGGTGGGAGTTTATTCCCATGACATAGCCTTGACGAAAGCGAATCAGGTTCACAATCTTGCCCGGCAAAGTGACTTTCCCCTGAAATGCATTGTTGAAAAAGCATAACGGTCTGCCCGTATCTCCGCGTTATTGAAATTACCGGTATTATCATGTATCTTTGAGAGGGGAGTACAGCATGAAGATAAGCCGTCATGTGCAGGCTATTATAAACGCAGCCTACAACGAAGCCAAAGTCCGCAACCATGAATATTTGACGCCGGAACATATACTGTATGCCGCCCTGTCTTTTGACGAGGTCCAGGGGATTTTTTCCGCCTGCGGGGCCGACATCAGCCAGCTTAAAAACGGCATGGAAAGCTATTTTACGCAGAAAGTCCCGCTTGTGGACAATTCAGAGCCGACCCAGACCGTGGGTTTCCAGAGCGTACTTGAACGGGCCGTACTCCAGAGCCAAAGTTCCCAAAAAAACACGCTGGATGTGGCGGATATTCTGGTTTCCCTCTTTGACGAAGAGCGAAACTACTGTGCCTATTACCTCCGCAAGGCCGGGATAAAGCGTTTTGAACTGGTAAGCATTCTTTCCCAGGGCTATGACGGCGAAGATGAACAAAATATCCGGTTTGCCAGGGAAGCGCCCGGCAGGGAACCGGGAAGGGAAGCCGACGAAGAGGCCGACGCTCCGCAGCGGAAAGCCCCGGCCAAAAAGAGCGCCCTTGAGCGCTTTGCCACGGAGCTTACATCCCTTGCCAGAGAAGGGCGGCTTGAACCGTTAATCGGCAGAGAGGAAGAGCTGGACAGAACCGTCCAGGTGCTCTGCCGCCGCCTTAAAAACAACCCCGTTCATGTCGGCGATTCCGGCGTCGGCAAAACCGCCATTACCGAGGGCCTTGCCCAGCGCATCGTCAACAATCAGGTGCCGCCCACCCTTAAGGATTTTTCCATTTTTTCCCTGGACATGGGTGCGCTGGTGGCGGGAACCAAATACCGGGGCGATTTCGAAGAACGGATCAAACGGGTTATAGAAGAGATGCTGAAAAAAGAAAAAGCGATTCTCTTTATCGATGAAATTCACACTCTTGTCGGGGCGGGATCGGTTTCGGGCAATGCCCTGGACGCGTCAAACCTGTTGAAGCCGGCGTTAACATCCGGGAAACTCCGCTGTATCGGCAGCACCACCCACGAAGAATACGGCAAATTTTTTGAAAAAGACCGGGCCCTTTCCAGGCGCTTCCAGAAAATCGATATCAACGAACCCAGCGAAGAAGACGCCATAGCCATTCTTCAGGGCCTCAAGACAAAATACGAAAATTACCACAAAGTTCATTATAGCGATGAAGCCCTTGAGGGGGCGGTTAAACTTTCCGCCCAGTACATCGCCGACCGCAGACTTCCCGACAAGGCTATCGACGTTATTGACGAAACAGGCGCTTTTGTCCGCATCGAAGCCTACAAAAAAATCCGGGAACAGGCGGCGTCCGCGAGGGAGGACGAAGATTCCCAGGGGGCGGCGTCCGCCGATGTGCTTCAGGATGAAGACAAAGCCGCTTCCATAAAACAAAATTCCGCCGAAAGCGCCAGTGTTCAGGAGGGAACCGTAGAGTTTATCAACATCGGCATCAATGAAATTGAACTTGTAGTGTCAAAAATCGCCCGTATCCCCGAACGATCTGTCGGAATGAATGAAAAAGACCGGCTGAAAAGTCTTGAAAGCGATCTGTTAAAACGTATATTCGGGCAGGACCAGGCGGTGACCGCTGTTGTCAAGGCGGTAAAGCGATCCCGCGCGGGCTTCCGAGCTCCGAACAAGCCTGTGGCGAACTTCCTTTTTGTGGGCCCCACCGGGGTCGGCAAAACGGAGCTTGCCCGGAGTCTCGCGGACATTCTGGAAGTACCCATGCACCGGTTTGACATGAGCGAGTACCAGGAAAAGCACACCGTATCGCGGCTCATCGGTTCCCCGCCGGGTTATGTGGGCTATGAGGACGGCGGCCTTTTAACCGACGCGGTACGGAAGCAGCCCCATTCAGTGGTGCTCCTTGACGAAATTGAAAAAGCCCATCCGGACATTTATAACATCCTGCTCCAGATTATGGATTATGCCACCCTGACGGATAACAACGGCCGAAAGGCGGATTTCCGGAACATTGTTTTTATTATGACCAGCAACGCCGGCGCCAGAGATATCGGAAAAAGCCTGATCGGCTTCGGCGGCAGGGTTAACGACGAAACTATCGTGGACGGAGCTGTGGAAAAAATATTTACCCCGGAATTCAGAAACCGTCTTGACGCGGTAATCCGTTTTGGACACCTCTCCGGGGAGATCATGGTATCGATCATCAATAAAGAACTTTCCGTATTTAAAGAACAGCTTGCCGAAAAAAACGTTACCCTGGAAGTTACCGAAGACTGCGTCAACGCTCTTGCCGAAGAAGGCTATTCCCGCGACTTTGGAGCGCGAAACGCGGGACGGCTTGTGGAAGAAAAGATCAAAACCTTTTTTGTGGATGAAGTGCTTTTCGGGCGGCTGAGCGGAGGCGGCAAAGCCAGGGCAGATTACAGCGGCGGCGAATACCGCATAGAAATACTGGAAGACGCCGTGGCGGAAACGGCGGCCGCGTTTGGATCTGGGGTCCGGCTTGAATGATAAACCCCGCCGCAAAGCAGCGGCACGGCCCGGATGCTGCCCGACAGGTAAGCTCTGCCGGGCGTGAAGCGCAAAGGTTCCCCCGCGGATTTTCCCTACCTTACGGAATATCAGCGCTATGCGTTTCCGCCTCCGGATACCGTTGATGGAAGCGTTGTCGCCGTCGGGGGAAACCTTTCGCCGGGCATGCTTCTTTCCGCCTACGAGCAGGGGATTTTTCCCTGGTACAACCCCGAAGACCCGATACTGTGGCAGTCCCCCGATCCCCGGTTTTTAATTTTCCCGGAAACACTCCACATTTCAAAATCAATGCGAAAAATACTCAGCCAAAATGTCTTTGAAATAACGTTTGATAAGGATTTTGCCGGAGTAATACAGGGCTGCGCGGAGGCGGAGCGGCCCGGCCAGGACGGAACCTGGATCACAGACGATATCATTGAAGGATACACGGAGCTCCACCGGCTGGGTTATGTCCATTCCGCGGAAAGCTATATTAACGGAAAGCTTGCCGGCGGCTGTTACGGCGTATACCTGGGAAATGTTTTCTGCGGCGAATCCATGTTCGCGAGAACCCCAAACGCTTCCAAAGCGGCGTTTCTTTCCCTTGCGCGGTATCTCTTTGACGAAAAAGGCGCCGCGTTCATCGACTGCCAGGTTCCGACAAATCACCTCCGCAGTCTGGGAGGCCGGGAAATGCGCCGGACGGATTTTCTGCGTCTGCTGGGAGAGACGCTGGGCAGGCGCCCGGCTGAAACATCCGTGAAATGACGAATCTGCATGAACGGATCACTTTTTTCGCTGCTGGTAATAGTTTACCAGCCAGTCGATGTGTTCCATCACATAGTCCTGCAGCAGGGGAGTCATTTTGTTGAAATTGCGGATTATCCGCTCAAGGCGGGGGTCTTTGGAAACGTCGAACATCTCACCCTTGCCGGTCTTAAGCCATTCTTCGTTCACGCCATAGGTCAGGCAAATCATTTTGACCAAACGGTCGTTGACTTTACGCCGTTTGATTTCTATGCCGGCCTCACAAGAGCGGCTCAATTTGATTGCTTCGGAAAATTGCCGCTGAGAATAGCCAAGGGTTTTTCGAATTTCGATCACCCGCTCATTTATGGCATAGTCGTATTCTGTCACGGACAAAATCTCTTGGTAAGCGAACCGAAAAAAAAGAAGAAGTTGACCGCGGCGACGGCGCACAACGGATCACGGAACACCTGATTTCTCAAGATTCGTTCTTCCTTTGTGTACTTTGACGCGCCCGCGGTACAGTTCTTAAGCATTTTTTTCGTCCAATCAATTCACCGGCCCCACACCCCATTTTAACCCATTGCTTTTAAATGTAAAAGTGGCGGCGAGCCTTCGGGGCAGGCCAAACCGGGCAGATCCATCCAAAAAACGGCTTGATCCGCGCGTAAAATTGTTGTCCTTTGGACTTGACATATTGTATATTTTCAAACTAATATATGTTTCATTGACACATATCGGATAGTTGGGATGGCGAACAAGAAACCGGCCTTAACCAGAAAAACCCTTCACCTTATTGCGGCATACAACCAACTGCCCGATGAGGGAAGAGCCGCCCTTGACCGGCTGGCAGAGTGTCTGGCGGAGATTGGCGGGAGGCACGAGGTTTATCGCGTCACCAAAAGGAAGCCAGGCGTGAAAATTCGAGAATTATGAGAGTTACATTGTAACTAAGGAGGGCGGTCGATGTCCTATCATACATCCCGTGGCATGAAATTAGGGGTTCGTTTTGTTTTTCTGTTCGTTTTTTGCATACATATTGTCTTTGCCCAGGAGGCGCCCCGCTGGGTAACGCGTCAGGCGGTAGCTTATCCGCCGGACCAGTATCTGACCGGTACCGGAGAGGGCCGTAGCGAGGAAGAAGCCCGGACCCGGGCGCTGGCCCAGATTAGCCGCTTTTTCCAAACCACCGTGGATGATACCCAGGCGCTGTTCTATAGCTACAGACAAACACTCTCCGGCTCCGATGAACGGACCGCCGCAAGCCAGCAGTCTGTAGTTACCAGCGAGGCGGATTTTTTCGGCGTCCGTTTTGCCGAAACCTACTTCGAGAAGAGCAGTGTTGTCCGCGCCTTGGCCTACATCAACAGAAGTGAGGCGCTCGAGGTCTACGATCTGCGGACCGCTGCCTGCCTTACCAGGATCAACGAGATACTTAAGCGTTACGAAAGCAGCCCTCACCCGATGGCTGCCATTCCCCGGCTGCAGGAAGCGCGTGAAAGCGCAGCCCTGGCGGAAAAACTCGCCGGAATCGCTGTGTTGATTAACCCGGGGGCGTCAGACCATTACCGGGGTATAACGGCGGTACTGCCCCGTGTCGATTCCGCCATTGACGCGAACAAGGCGCGGCTTACGGCCAGTGTCAGCATCAACGACGAGCGTTTCCGTTCCCTTACCCACGGAGCGGCGGAAGCGGTAAAGAACGAAGGCTTTGCCGTTATCGGAAACGGCGGCGTTTATACGCTGGAAATAACCGTTATACCAAACGAGTCGAAAGCGTCAAACAATTTTATTGTCCAGCCGGAAGTAGCAATCGTTTTTAAAGCGCAGGACGGTTCGCCGGTAGCAAGCTGGCGCAAAGCCTACGCCGCGGTCCGCCACCCCCATTCAGCGGACGACGCTATTGGCCGTGTCCTGCGGACCATTGAACAAAACGTCAACGCGGAGTTTCCGCTTGAGTTACATAAAGCAATAGGAGGATTACGATGAAAATGAATGTACTGATGAAAGCCGCGGCGGCTCTCGTCCTGATCTCGGCGGCTTGCTCTTCCGCGCCGGTTCCGCAAACGCAGCAAGAGAGGGAGACGACAATGCTCTCGCAGACACAGCGGGCCTCGGAAGAGGCGTTAAAGACGGCGGACAAACAGCGGGCACTGGACTGGAAAGATCGCGGCCTGGGAGAGGACGCTTCCCCGGACTGGCTGCTTCCCGCAGTGCGCGGTAACTTTTCGATATTCAAGCGCGATTGGCAAGTTACCGGAGACAAGGTGAAGGTTGGCGTCGCCCGCTCCGACAGGCTCAACGCCGCGCAGACCATCGCCGATGTACAGTACGCGGCGCGCCTTGCCAACCAGTTAAAACAGTCGGTACTGACTAGAGCGGCGATCTCGCTGCAAAGCGACGATCAGTTTGCCGTTGTTCAGGACGCGGCAACCAAAGCAAAGGTCGATATAGCCGGACAGGAACGCCTGACTGACTTCTGGCAGCTGCTTGAAATCACCGATTCCCAGGGCAAAACCACAAGGACATATGTGTATTATGTTGTCTACGCCTGCGACAGCGACGTGTGGTCCCGCCTGGTGGCGAAATATTTGTATGATATCGTGGACAATGTTCCCCAGCAGGAAGCCAAAAGGCAAATTGCCGAAATGTTCGCCGAAATAGACGCCGACACCAAACGCGAACAGGAAAAAAGCGAAGATGTTTTCCGCGAGGAAGTACGCGCACAGTTAAACGCGCTTAACGCGCCCCGGCAAAGTCCGGCTGAACAGCGGGCGGCCTACCGATCCGGCGACAGCGCAAAAATTGCCGCCGCCAGCGTCACGGGCGCCGACGCAGATTTCATCGCTGCTCTGGCCGCCATCGCGGGCGTAGAGTAAACAGGAAATGCCGTCCATGAAAAAGACAACGGCCGCCGTTTTGTTCGTTTTGCTTATCACGCTCCCATTGTTTTCCCAGCAAAGGGGCAGGGTTGTGGTTCAGCAATTGGCCCACGGGAAGACTGTTTCCGCCGATAACGCGCGAACTGTAACCGCTCTTATCCGCAGCCGGATTGGGGCAAGCGGGGCGGTTACCCTGGTAACCCGCGAAGATTTTGACAACATACTCGCGGAACACCAGTTCCAAATGAGCGACTGGTCTGATCCTGACAAGACGGCCCGGCTCGGCGCGGCAGCAGGGGCCGATTATATTCTGGTCGGCGAAATTGATGAAATGGACGGGGTTTATTTTGTAACCGCCCGGATGATAGATCTCAACACCGCCGAACAGATAGCTTCAAGCGATATCGAATTCGAGCGGCTGAACCAGGCCCGTACGGCAATGGAGGAGTTTACCGACCGTTTTCTCCAGGCCCTTGGGTATAAAAGCGGCTCCCCATCCCGATCCGGCTCCTCCGTCCAGCCGGCGCCTCAGCCAACCAATACCGGCGGCTCTTTTTCCCTGCGGGAGGTGATTCGGGCGATTGACGCGAACATGGCAAGTATTCCCGGCGGGACCTTTTTGATGGGCAGTATCGCCGGGCAGGGCAATGCCAATGAACGGCCGCAGCGCCAGGTAAGCCTGAGTGGTTTCAGCATCGGGAAATACGAAGTGACCCAGGCGGAATACGAGGCGGTGATGGGGAATAACCCCAGCAGTTTCAAAGACAGCCGCCTGCCGGTGGAAACGGTAAGCTGGCTTGACGCTGTGGAATTTTGCAACCGCCTGAGCCGCGCGGCGAATTTAACGCCGGTTTATATGATAAGCGGCGCAAGCGTAACGTGGAACAGCGGAGCAGACGGCTACCGGCTGCCCACGGAAGCTGAATGGGAATACGCCTGCGGGGACTGGATCGACGGCTGGCTTGGCGGCAATTCGGGCAGGACGCCGCATCCGGCCGGGCAGCTCACGCCAAACCGTTACGGCCTCTACGACATGGTAGGCAATGTGCAGGAGTGGTGCTGGGACTGGTATGGAAGTTATGGCAGGGATCCGCAGTCGAATCCCCGTGGTCCCGAATCCGGCACAACCCGTGTCAGGCGGGGTCATGGTTTTCAAAACGCAGGGCGGCCGCTGGTAACCAACCGGGATTATGCCATTCCGCGGGAAAAAAACAATGCCACTGGATTCCGGATTGCGCGTTCCGGCTTCTGAATTATGTATTTTACGCCACTTTGTGGCGGAATTACAAAGAACCTGTCCGTATGGATATGGGCAAAAAGAGAACTGGAGGTTTTTTATGAAGAAACAAGTGATTGTACTGGTGGGTTTGGCGGCGGTTCTGATTGCCGGATGCGCCGGTTTATTTGGATCAAGGAAAGTGGGAGAGGAAGTTACCTTTTGGGATGCCTCGTTATTGTCGAATGTAACCAGGATAACAAACGACGGCCTGTTCAAAGGCTGGGCAAAGATTTCCCCCGACGGGACCAAGCTTATATACTGCGAAAGAAAAACCAATAACGGTCTGTGGGATATCGTGCTGCTGCGGGATGTAAACAGCCCCGCAAAAACGACGGTACTCAAAGACGGATTCCAGCCGGCCTGGTACGAGAACAGCAGTACCTTTATATACGCGGTTTTGGATGGCAGCTCCTATAAACTGGTCCGCTCGTCAATAACCGGAGGCGGCAAAACTTTCATTACCAGAAATGCGGAAGGCGAATGGCAGCCGTCGATCCGTGAAGGTGTAGTTCTTTGCAGCACCACAACCAATGGCCAGCTCGTCTCCATGAAAGACAACGGTACCGAGTACACTTATCTGGGTGAAGGTTATTCTCCTTCGTGGCATCCCTTTGAAAACAAATTCCTGTTTGTCCGGGGGGGTAACATTTATGAATTGGACGTAGAGAGTACACAGGTATCGGAGATCTATAGCGATCAGGACGACTGGGCCTGCGCCTACCCGAAATATTCCGGCGACGGGCAGTATATTCTGTTCCAAAAAGGCGCGGAAGTAAAAGTTACCGGCACCCAGGGAACGAACATACTGGGAAGACTGTTTAACAAGACAAGTGTGATAGGCAGGAATTCCAAATGGCAGATATACTACATGAAATCCGACGGGACGGGACTTTCCCCGTTAACCAACGGAAATGTAAATGCCTTTGGTCCAAGCTGGGATAAAAACAACAACGTCTATTTTATCTCGGACGCGAACGGAAAAGAAGAAGTCTACCGGGCGCGTATCAACATAGCCGAATAAAAGAGAGAACCGGGCGGGCAGCCGCCCGGGTTCGTCCGCTGTAGGAGCGTCCATGAAACGCATAACCTTTTTTTTCGCCGTTCTTGTTCTGTTCGCCGCGCCGCTGTTCGCGCAGCAGTCCCCCTTCATTCTTCCCTCAACGGAACGCTGGCAGGGACGGGTAAACTACACCGACCCGCAGGGTGCGCGCCGCGGCGACATCTACGAGATTATCTTCATCAAAGGCGGAACCTGTATCGTCAGCGTGAGCACAGCAATAGACGGCAGGGAAGTTTACTTTGACGCCGACGGCCTCTGGTCGGAAAGCGCGGACGGCATCACCGGAGGATACATTCTCCGTGTCGAGTGCGATTTTCCCGATCCGCCGTTTGAATACCTCTACGGCATCCGCTGGGCAAGTGTTTACCGGTTTGATTCAGGCGATACGCGTTTTACGCTGCTTGTCCCGCCTTACCCGGATGCCCGGCGCAATGTGCGTGTCCAGTTCGTGCGGGTGGAAGAATGATGTCGAAGCCGCCTACCGGCCGGCCGGTGTTCGAACCACCACGGCTTCCCAGGGTTCCAGCGCGGCCGGAACTCCGGGAAAAGGCGGCTGCCCGGCACGGGCCGTTCCGCTCAAAGCTTCCCGCCCCGTATTTGAAAGGATAACGGTTCCCGGACAAAGCGCCGCGGCCGCCCCGGAAAGTTTTGTCTTTTTTCCGGAAAAATTAAGCAGTACGACAAAGCTTTCGCCGTCCCCCCCGCGCGGCGTCTGGGCGGGCCTTCTTTCGTAAGCGATAATCGGCCCTTTCGCGTAAAGCGGGCGGAATTCGCCGTACTTGATCGTGCCGCTTCCGGCCCGGAAGCGGATCATCATTTTGTAAAAAGACAGGACGGAGCCGGCGTCGTTTTTCTGATCATGGTAGTTTATCCTCCCGTAGTTACTGTTAATGCCGAGCCAGGGCGCGGCGCCGGTAAAACCCGCGCCCGGTCCGGCGTCCCACTGAACCGGGGTACGGGCGTTGTCCCGGGACGAAAGGCGCAGCCATTTCCAGCGCAGCCAGGCGGGGAACAGCAGCTTTTTCATAAGCCGGTTGAGGTTATGGGTTTCAATGTCCTTCACCTGATCAAGGCCGGTAAAGTCAAAGTTTGTCATGCCGATTTCCTGACCCTGGTAAATAAACGGCGTGCCGCGCAGGGTAAATTCCAGAACGGCAAGAAGCTTCGCGCTCCGCTCCCAATAGAGTTGTCCGTTTTTTCCGCGGCCGCTGCCATAGTGGGAAACAATGCGGCTCTGGTCGTGGTTTTCCAGATACACCGCGTTCCATTCCAGTCCCCGCTGCCATTTTGCGAGCCGGGCCAAAAGTTCCCCGGCGCGGAATTTTTTCGGGATAAACCGGGCAAAGCGGCGATCCATTTCAAGGTGATCAAAGTAAAACACCATATCAAGCTCCCGCCGCGCCGCATCGGAAAGAAGTTTCGCCTCCTCGAGGTTTACCATCGCCGTTTCGCCTACGGTAAACGCGCCGCGCGGATCCAACACTTCCTTCCGCAGGGTTCTTAAAATTTCGTGGTTGCCTTCCTGGCACTTGTAATGCTCAAGCCCGGTAAGCATGAGGGATTTTTTTCCGTCCGCAAGGCTTGTTTTCCAGAGTACGTTGATCACGTCACAGCGAAAACCGGCGACGCCTTTGTCAAGCCAGAACTTCAGTATGTTCTTTACTTCTTCAAGAACTTTCGGATTCCGGTAATTCAGGTCCGGCTGTTTTTTGTGAAAAAGATGAAGGTAGTATTCTCTCCTGATTTCGTCAAAGCTCCACGCGTCTTCCATGAAAAAACTCGTCCAGTTGTTGGGGAGGTTCCGCCTGTCTTTTTTGCCCGGCTTCCAGATGTAGTAATCCTCATAACCGTTTTCCCGGCGGCGGCTTTTCTGAAACCAGTCATGCTCGTCCGACGTGTGGTTTATCACAAGATCCATGATGATTTTGATTCCCCGTTTTCCGGCTTCGGCAATGAGGTTTTCCATATCGGACATGGTTCCGAAAATCGGATCAATGTCCCTGTAATCGCTGATGTCATATCCGTTGTCAATCTGCGGCGACTTGTAAACCGGCGAAAGCCACAGTACGCCGGCGCCAAGTTCGGCAAGTTCAGGGAGCCTTGAGGTAATTCCGGGAATATCCCCTATGCCGTCTCCGTTGGAATCCTGAAAACTTCTTGGGTATATCTGATATACAACTGTTTCCTGCCACCATTTTTTCATGTATTTTCCTTCCGTTATCACTATAGCATAGACCGCTTTTTTTGGTATACTGAAAAAATGATACGCGATCGTTACGCCCCTTCACCGACGGGGCTTCAGCATGTCGGGGGAATACGGACAGCCCTGTTCAATTATCTGTTTGCCCGCTCGACAGGCGGGACATTCATACTGCGCCTTGAAGACACAGACCGGGCCCGGTTCGATGAAAGCTTTGTAAAAAATCTTTACGATACTTTTTGCTGGCTGCGCATACACTGGGACGAAGGGCCCGATACCGGCGGGCCGCGGGCGCCGTACATACAGTCGCAGCGGACAGATCTGTACCGGAAGTACGCGGAAGAACTGCTTGAAAAAGGCGGCGCCTACCGCTGTTTTTGTTCCGCCGAAAGGCTTGAAAGGGTACGGGCGGATCGGGAAGCGGAAAAATCTTCCCAGACCGGCTACGACAGGCATTGCAGAAACATCAGCGCGGAAGAAAGTGCGAAGCGGGCGGCAGACGGGGAAGTGTTCACCATTCGCCTGAAAATTCCCCTGGGAGAGGCGATCAACGCTTCGTCTCCGGCGGCTGTTCCGGTAACGCGCTTTACCGACAGGCTCCTTGGCGACATTGAATGGAAAAACAGCGACATCAGTCCCGATCCGGTGCTGCTCAAATCGGACGGTTTTCCGACTTATCACCTTGCCAACATTGTGGACGATCACCTTATGGGCATAAGCCATGTACTGAGGGCACAGGAATGGCTTTCCTCAACGCCGCTCCATATAATTTTATACGCGGCATTCGGCTGGGGGCCGCCGGAATTTTGCCATCTGCCGATGGTAATGGGGCAGGATGGAAAAAAACTCAGCAAACGCCACGGGGCGACCAGCATAGACGAATTCCGCCGGCAGGGATATCTTGCCGAAGCGCTGATCAACTATATCGCCCTGCTCGGCTGTTCTTACGAAGAGGGCAAAGACATCTATACCCTGGAAGATCTGGAAAAACAGTTCAGCCTTGATAAACTTAACAAAGCCCCGGCGGTATTTGATTACAAAAAACTTGAATGGTACAACGGTCAGTATATCAGAATGAAGGATGATGGAGAGCTGGCCCGCCTTGCCCTGCCCTTTGCCGTTGAACAGGGGCTTTTCGGAAAAACCGGAACGGGGAACAGCGAACCAAACGCGGAACAGCTTGCCCTGTTCACCGCGGCGATGGGCCTTGTCCGCGAACGGGCCGTACTGCTCGGTGAAATACCGTCCAAACTGGGGTATGTTTTTTCCGAGCCCGGTGTTCCGGCCCCGGAAGAATTCATCCCCAAAAAAGCGGACCTTGAGGCCGCGCGGCGGCTGCTCCGCGCGGGCAGGGAACTTGTCCCCGCCCTGTCGGCCGGCAGCGACGAAACGGCCGAAGCGGCGGCAAAGGCAAAAGCCGGACAGGAAGAAATAAAAATCGGGGATCTTTTAATGCCGCTCCGGGTTGCCGTAACCGGAGCCCGGGTAAGCCCGCCGCTTTTCGGTTCCCTGCGGCTTCTGGGCGCACAGAAATGCCTGGCGCGGATCGACAGGGCCCTTGAAGCGCTGGATAAAGCGGCGGAGCAGGGCAACGCTGATTTATGCGAATAAATCAGTGCTGCCCCCAGGCTGCTAGAAGCGCATCCCGAAAGTCGCGCCGATGCCGAAGCTCCTTTCATAGGCGTCAAAGGCGTCTGTCAGGTAGGCGTCAATTGCAAAGTTGAATTTCTGCAAAGCGGGAATTTGGCTCATGTCTATCCTGATGCCGGTATTTACAGAACCGCGGTTCGGCGATATTCGGGCAATTTCTCCGTAGTTGGAAAAGTCAACGATCCAGTGTACAAACCTGTCCAAATACTTGGGAAGAACAACAAGATCGAAGCC
Organism: Treponema sp.; assembly: GCA_031268975.1. Taxonomy (GTDB): domain Bacteria; phylum Spirochaetota; class Spirochaetia; order Treponematales; family Breznakiellaceae; genus JAIROH01. The sequence continues at coordinate 13,924 of JAIRWM010000031.1, forward strand.
CATGCCGAAGTCGATGTCGCTGTTAATGGTCTCGCCTTCGTGGAACGTTTTCCCGATCAAAAAGGTCGTGTCCGCCTGCGATCCAAATAACTCGGCCTGGTAGGTAACTACACCGTAAAACTGTCCTCCAAAATGTTTGCCGCTTGCGCCAAAGTTATTGTAGGCCACATTTCCGCCAAGGGCGATTGCCGAACCGCTTACCGGAAGACGTATCTTTGCGCCTATGAGCAGATCGTCATCTTTATCGCCGGCCTGACCGACATAGGTTGCGGCAACTTCAAAAAGATTGTTAAAGCCCATGTTAAACTGAAACAGATCTTCCAGTTTGCCGTTCACAAAGTTCATGTGATAACCGGAGTTAAAACCCAACTTGGCGTCTTCAATTCCAAGCCGGGCTGTGGGAACCACATAAAGTCCGGTAATTCCGTTAAGGCTCATGGCATTGAAATTCCTGTTCTGTGCCGAAATACAAAACACCACGAGAACACACAGCGCGAAAATCATACAGATTCTTTTCATAATACTCTCCTGCTCTCATTATAAGCAAAATATTTGCCTTATGCCACAAATACGAAAAAATAAAAATGCGATGGAACATTTCGCCGTTAAAGGGAAAAAACCGTTTTTATTTCTTCAAATACCGCGCCCAGATCGCCAAAACGCATAACCGCGCCGCGATCCAGCGGGGTCTCTGTTTCATTGACGATGACAATGCTTCCGCCCCGGCGAAGCGTTAACTGGGGAAGGCCCGCCGCGGGAAATACCGTGAGGCTTGTGCCCAGTACCAGCAGGAGGCCGGCGTTTTGGGCTTCCGCTTCCGCGGCGGCAAGCGCCTGTACCGGAAGGTTTTCGCCGAAAAACGTAATGGCGGGTTTTAGCGCCCGTCCGCAGGAAGGACAGCGGGGTATGCCGCCGTCCCGCACTATCGCGGCGGCGTGTTCAAAATCCATAAAGCCCGCGGCCGCGATCTCCTCATTCCCGCCCAGAGCGGCGTTTTCCGCGGCGGAGGAACTTTGACAGCCCGGACAATAATGCACACGGGGAGAGCCGTGTATCTCTATCACCCTTTTGCTTCCTCCTTTTGTATGAAGGAGATCAATATTCTGGGTTATCACGGCTTTAACAAGGCCCTTTGCCTCAAGTTTTCCCAAAACGGTATGAACAATGGAAGGCTGTTTTCCTTCCAGATCGTAAATAAAATCCCGCGCGTGAGAATAATAGAATGAAGGATCCCGGTAAAAGTAACCTATGTCAAATATTTTTTCCGCGTCCATTTCCCGGTAAAGGCCGTTTTTTCCGCGAAAGTCCCGAATGCCCGAAAGCGTGCTGACTCCGGCGCCGGTCAGAACGGTACAGTGTTTTGTCCCTTGTATGAGCGCGCAGAGTTCCTCAACGGTACGGTGATCCCCGGCGGAAAAAGACACCGCTACAGCGCCTTTATCTTTGAAAGACAGGCGTCCATATAGAAAGCCGAAGCGCCGTCGTCAGGCAGCACTTCCCGCACTCTGCGGAAATTCATCAGCGCTTCTGAATACTGTTTCTGGTAATAGTGGAACATGCCTTCTTCAAAAAACATGTTGGCCTTTATCTTCCGTTCCTGGGTGGCGGGGTTAATGCCGTCAAAGATTTCAAATATGGAAACCGGCGCCGACTTTCCCTTGACCCGGACTTTTCCGATAAAGCGGTACTTGTACGAACCCGGATCGGCAAGCTTTTTAAAAGTTTCCTCGCTTATCGCCAGAGACACGCCGAATACCTTTGTTATGCTTTCAAGCCGGCTTGCCAGGTTGACCGCGTCGGAAATGACCGTGTTCTGCATCCTGTCTTTGACGCCGACAACACCCATCATAAGCGTTCCGGTATGCAGCCCGATGCCCATGGAAAGGGGCCGGTATCCGCAGCTTGCCCGGTGCACGTTATATTCCTGGATACATTCCTGTATGGAAATCGCCGCGCGTACCGCCATGTCCGGCCCGTCTATTTGGGGAAAAAGGGCAAGAATCGCGTCGCCGATGTACTTGTCCACAAAGCCGCCGTTCATTGTTATTTTCGGTACAATCCGGGAAAGGTACGAGTTGATGAAGGCAAAACTTTCTTCCGGGGTAAGCCGTTCCGACAGATCGGTAAACTGGCGGATATCCGAAAAGAAAATGGTCATTTCCTGTTTGATATGATCCCCAAGTTTAAGATCGCCCACCGAATTTTTGTTGAGTATGGCAAGAAATTCCCGGGGAACAAACGGGGTCGTCCTGTCGGGGCTTTCCTGCCCGGTCACCGCCTCATCGGGGGGCTTTTCCGCCGGAATCTCTTCCAGTTCCTCAAGTTCTTCCGCGCCGGTAACAATGGAGCCGTCTTCAGCCGTTTCCACAGCCGGGACGTCCCGCCGCGCCGGGTTCGCTCCGGCCGCCCCGTCTGCACTGACCGTTCCGCCTGCCCCGGTCAAGCCCGTTCCGGCCAGGGGAGCCGCTTCCCCGGACGTGTCCGCACCGGCGGCTTCCCGAGCGACGGGCCGGACGAAAACCGCCGCCGGTACCGGCGAAAAGAGGGAAAATCCCTTTTCCGATTCCGAAGAAAAACCGCTTTCAAGAAAAATATACGCCAACAGCGCGACTGTCCAGAAAAAAGCGCCCGGCCCCGAAGGCAGCACAAAGGCAATGCCCAAAAAAAGACAGATAAAGCCGCCGAAACAAAACAGCTTCCGCTGGCCGGTTTTCGCCGAAAAAGCCAAAAGAAGCAGGCACAGGACGCAAAGGGCCCCGGAAAAGCAGATCAGTGCCAAAGGCGCGCCGATTCTGCCTGAAAGGGGGAGAAGGGCCGCGGCAAGGGCCAAAAGCGGCAGGGGCAGGAACTGTTTCAGAGCCCAGACCGGGAAACGCCGCTTTAACAGGATGAGCAGGAAAAACACCTCAAAGCTCAAAAAACCGGCAAATTGCACGACAGAGGCCGCCAGAGCGGGGATACCGCTTCCCGCGCCGGGCAGAATGGGGAGACCCAGGGTAAGGGCAACGGCGAGAACGGAGAAAACGGCCCCCATCCGCCATTTGCGGTTGGCGGATTTTTCCCGGGAAATTCCCGGCTGAACGATGCCCCACAGTAAAATAACGGCGGCAAAGATCAGCAGCGCGGCCTCGGATCCCGACATAAAAAGCGCGGCCGGAGCTATATCAGCCTGTTCGTTAAGGAAGGAAAAATACGGCATAAAATAGGCGCTTTTTGACATCACTTTAATACTACCCAAAAAACCGGTTACGAACAAGGGTACGGTGATTATCACAAATTATTGCGCAGCAATACGCCCCGCCCTGGTAAATTTGACATAAAACCGTTTTTTTGCTAAAATTATGCCGCTGTCATAACGGAGTATCTGCGTAAAGGAGTACCGGATGGAGGATTTAAAAGGCCAGATCAAAGAATTGATTGTCAGCGCCCTGGAACTTGAGGATGTAAGGCCGGAAAACATTGTCGACGCCGAACCTCTGTTCGGAACGGGCCTGGGGCTTGATTCCATTGACGCCCTGGAGCTGGGGATTGCCCTCAAGAAAAAATTCGGCGTAAAATTTTCCCCGGAAAACACCGAAACCAAAAAACATTTCGCGTCCGTTAATGCCCTGGCGGCCTATATCGCCGGGGAAACAGCCGTCCCGTTCCGGGAACTGATTACGGACCTCGATGGCGTTTAACCCCGTAAAAACGTTTCGCATCCTCTTTTACGCGGCGGCCGCGGCGTATCCCGCGCTGGTATTCTACTTCCTCAGCGTGCGCAAAGTACCGGTCAGAACGGTGTCGCTTTTTATCATCGCGTTCAGCCTTCTTGCCTTCATCGCGCGTACGTCGAAAAAAAAAAGCGGAGCGGAGAAGCTTCCCCTCCTGCGGCAAAATCTTTTTCGTTTATAACAGGATCCGTCCTCCTCCTGGGCGTCGGGGCGCTGTGTTTTGTTACAAACTCAAGCTTTGTTTTAAAGCTGTACCCCATGCTGATAAACGCCCTCCTGCTGGGGGCTTTTGGGGTTACGCTTTTTCTGCCGCCGACCATGGTTTACCGGTTCGCGGTAATCGGGGACAAATCCATACCCGGTTCCCTGGGTGAAAAACGGATTGCCGCCTATTGCCGGAATGTTACCATTGTCTGGTGCGTTTTTTTTGTGTTCAACGGAACCGCGGCGGTGTGGACAATTTTTTCACGTTCAGATACATTTTGGCCTGTTTACAATGGAGGAATTTCCTACATACTTATGGGGATTCTTTTTGCCGGAGAATACGGAATACGAAAAATGACCGATAAAAAAACGCCAAAGGCCGTTCCCCTTTCCCAATGCAGGGCAGATTCCCGGCCCGGCGAATCGGTGCTTTGCTATGACGGCCCCTGGAACGGCGGCGGGCGGAAAACCTGGAACGATTTCCTTGAAGGAACGGCAAAGCTGCGAAAATCAATCGAACAAACGGAAGCCGAAACCTGGCTTCTTTATTGCGAAGACTGCTGGCTGTTTCTTTTGGCCTTTGCTTCCCTGCTTCAGTGTAAAAAGGAAATAATCCTGACAGCGAATGTAAGCCCGGCCTACATTGCCGAAATACGGGGCGGCGGGGGTCCGGCGGCGGGTTCTGTTCCCTTCATCACCGACAGGGAATTTCCGCAAACGGCCGCCGGTGTCGGGAAATCCTTTTACATTCCGGCGCTGCTGGAAAAGTATCAGGGGGCCGCCGGGGAAATCCCCGCGATTGACGCCGGCAAAACGTCGATTGTCATGTACACATCGGGAAGCACCGGAACGCCGAAAGCTGTGCGCCAGCGGCTTACGGAGTTTGAAAACGACAACCGCTTTATCCTTTCAAAATGGGGAAATGAATTTCTGGCCCGCAAGGTGTGTTCAACCGTAAGCCAACACCACATTTACGGCCTTCTTTTTTCGATACTGCTTCCGTTTACCGCCGGAGTCCCGTTCAGAAGAAAACGTATAGAATTCCCGGAAGAATTTGAAAACCTTACCGGAACAAAATACATGATCATTACCGTTCCCGCTTTTCTCAAGCGCGCGGTAGAAATCAAGGCGCCCGGCAGCCTGGATCTTGACGCTCCCTGGATATTCACTTCCGGCGGAGTGCTGAACAGGGAAACGGCGGAAAAAACAAACGAGGTTTTTGGATTTTGGCCGGTGGAAGTTTACGGCAGTACGGAGACCAGCGGTATCGCGTTCAGGCAGTCTGTCAACGGCCCGGAATGGACGCCTTTTGCCAACGCGCTGATACACAAAAACGAAGACGGATGCCTTGTCGTCAAGTCTCCGTATATACAAGATCCTTCGGGTTTTGAAACAGCGGACCTTGTCGATCTTCTGGAAGACGGCCGTTTTCTGCTCAAGGGCCGCGTCGACTCTGTCGTAAAAATCGAGGGAAAACGCATTTCGCTTCCTGAAATTGAAAAACGTATACTACAGTCGGGACTTGTCCGCGATGTGTGCGTTATCCCCATGGAAGACAAAAGGCAGTATCTTGCCGCCGCGGTTGTTTTTAACGGTGCGGGAACTGAAAAATTCGGGACAAAAGAAAAACAGGCTGTCAACAGATTCTGGAAGGAATACTTGCTTGAGTTTTTTGAAATTCTTGTAATCCCGAAAAAGTGGCGTTACCTCAAGGCGATTCCCTCGGATCCCCAGGGAAAAAAGAAACATGATGAGATTAAAGCCCTTTTTGCCGCGGCGGACGGGGCAGGCGCGGGCGCCGCGGGCGCTATTGAAGAAAACGTCATGAAAAAAACGGAAAACTCGGTGGTCCTGGAATTTTCCGTCCCCCAATCAAGCGGATACTTCGACGGCCATTTTCCCGGTTTCCCCGTTCTTCCGGCCGCGGCCCAGGTGGATTTGGTACTGTACTTTGCGGGCCGGCATTTCGGAAACAGGGAAGTCTCGGAAATAAAGCGGATCAAATTCACAAAACCCGTCCTGCCCGGAACGCCTCTTGTTATGCGTCTTGAAAAAAACGGAACAACTCTTTTGTTCAGGATAAGTTCCCCGGACGGCGTGGAAGCCTATTGCTCCGGGACCATAGCGCTTCTGGAGACGGCATGAAACCCGGCCGCCGCAAGGCAGAGCTCGGCCGCCCCTCGGTACGGCAGGGCTTTGTCGTCCCCGTGTATAACCACGGCAGGCCCGCCGCCGATCTGGCGGAAAAGCTTCTCCCGTTCGGCCTGCCGCTGATTTTTGTGGACGACGGCAGCGGGCCGGAAACAAAGGCGTTTCTTTCCGGTCTTGTGGAAAAGCCGGGCGTTTTCCTTGTTACGCTGAAAAAAAACCGGGGCAAGGGAGAAGCTGTGCTCCGGGGTGTTGAAAAGGCGGCGGAACTGGGACTAAGCCACGTGCTTCAAATAGACGCCGACGGACAGCATGATTCGGATCGGGCCGGTTTTTTTCTGGAAGAATCCGCCCGGCGTCCGGGAAGCGTTATTTGCGGGTTTCCTGTTTTTGACCAGACCGCGCCGAAGGAACGGGTAATCGGCAGGAAAATCGCCAATTTCTGGGCCGGGGTTGTAACCCTTTCCGGAGCGCTGAAAGATGTCATGTGCGGATTCAGGGTATATCCGGTGGAACCGTTTTTAAAGAACGCCGGAAAATTCCTTGTCGACAAACGCATGGGTTTTGACGTGGAAATTATGGTGCGCCTTTACTGGAGCGGGGTTTTCCCGGAATACTTTCCCGTTACCGTCCGTTATCCTCCCGGCGGTATTTCCAACTTTCATCTGCTGCGCGACAATCTGCGCATCACCTGGGTGATTACCCGGCTGTTTTTCGGCATGCTTTTCAGGATTCCGTCCCTCGCCGGTTTTCACAAAAAAGGATCCGGGCGGTGAACAGCGCCGAAAAATCCACGCATTGGTCTCGTCAAAAAGAACAGGCGTCACTCGTTCATATAAAGCTGCTGTTTTTTTTATTCAGGATCCTGCCGATGGGCGTTTTACGGATCCTTGCGGTGCCGGTAAGCTTTTTCTATTTTCTCTTTTCAAAAAGAAGCAGAACTGAATCAAAACGTTTTCTGCAAAAAGTTTCGGTTTTTATCAAAGACGGGAAAACCGCGAAAAAGTGCGTATCGTGTTTTGGCCCGCTGCGGGTTATCGTTTCGTTTTCCCTGTGCCTGCTTGAAAGACTTGAATCGTGGAACGGAACGTTTCCGTTCAGCGCGGTCCATTTCAAGGGAGACGGCCCGGGCGATCTTGTCAGGGGACTGGAAAACGGGAAAGGGGCATTCATTATCTGTTCCCATTTGGGAAACACTGAACTGTTACGGGCCCTGGCAAGCTTTAACAAAACCGGAGTATCCCGGAATATAAGGGTTACGTCGATAGTTGACTTTTCGGTTACGTCGCGTTTTAACCGGATGCTTTGGGAGCTAAATCCCCAATCGCGCCTTTCCGTTATCGGCGCGGATGAAATTGGCCCGCATACGGCCCCTCTGCTCGAAGAACGCCTTGCCGGCGGGGAACTTGTGGTAATCGCGGGGGATAGAACGCCGGCCGCCGGTGACAAAGCGCCCTACGATTTTCCGTTTCTTGGGGAACATGCGCCGTTTGCGTTCGGATCATTTTATCTTGCCTCGCTGCTGAATTATCCGGTCTATTTTGTTTTTGCCCTGCGCCATGACGGCGGGCTTTTTAAAAAGGACTACGACATGTATATACACAAAAGCGGCGTTTCTTTCGACTGCCCCAGATCTGAGCGGTTAAAACGATCCGAAAAGCTGGCGCGTCTTTTTGCCTTGACGCTGGAAAGCCACTGTAAAAAATATCCGTTCCAATGGTATAATTTCCACGATTTTTGGGCGGACAAGACCTGCGGCCCGGAAACGGCGGGCGGATTTTAGCATAAAAGGGGGCTGTCCGAACAGGTTTTCAAGCTTTCCGGACAGGCGCGTTAAGGAAAAAGAAATGGAAAAAGACTCTGGAGAAAATGTGCCGGCCGGTCTGTGGTCTGAAGCGGAAATTTCCGTGGAATTTTTTGATCTTGATCCCATGCGGGTTGTGTGGCACGGGAACTACATAAACTATTTTGAGGCCGCCCGGCGGAAACTGCTGGAAAAAATCGGCTACGGATATTATGAAATGGAAGAATCCGGCTATGCGTTTCCCGTGGTGGAAATTTCGGCAAAATACCCGGCGTCACTTAAACACGGGGACAGGGCCAGGATAACGGCGACACTTGTCGAATATGAAAACCGCCTGAAAATAAAATATGAAATCCGCAACGCGGAGACGGGAGTGCTTACCACAAAAGGGACAAGTACACAAATGGCATATAACTTAAAAACCGGGGAATCCTGTTTTGTATGCCCAAAGGAATTAACCGAAAAAGTAGAGGCCCTGGCCGAAAGGGAACTCAAGTCCCGCCGGACTCAGGATTCAGGCGGCGTCACATGAAACGCCGCATTATGGCCTTAATTCTTGGCGTATCCCTTTTTGCTCCGGGTATCGCCGCGGAAAATCCGGGAGATGCGCCTCTTTTCCGCAGCCCGCTGGGGCCCGGAACCACGGAAACATTCAGGGAAGTCTGTTCGCGGCTTTCGTTCCGTCCGTTCATAAAGGGAAACTTCCGGCAGGAAAAAACAATCAGCCGTCTGGAACGCTCCCTTGTATCACATGGAAAATTTATTATCGCCTCAGATCAGGGCATCGTGTTTGAAACCCTGGAGCCGTTTCCGTCCACGCTGGCGGTTGGAAAAGACTACCTTATACAGTCAAGGCCCGGCGGAAAAAAGACAGTCATTGACGCGGGCGGAAACGAAACGTTCCTCCGTCTGGCGGAAGTGATAAGCGCCGTTTTTTCAGGCAATTCCCAAACATTGACGGACAGCTTTGAAGTTTTCTTTTCAGGCGACAGCGGTTCCTGGGAAATGGGCCTTGTGCCGCGGGACAGCGCGATACGTTCCTTTACGGAAAAAATATACATGAAAGGCGATTCCGCCATACGCCATATTCTTTTAAACGAACAAAACGGCGATACCGTACTGTACGTTCTTTCCGGCCACAGTTATCCGGGAGCATTAAGTGCCGATGAAAAAGCTCTTTTCAGTTTTTTTTAAAGGCCGGAAATCCCGGGACAGGGCGGGAGTCCTGGTCTGGCTGGCCCTTCATCTGGGTATTCCCGCCCTGCTTTTAATTTCGCTTTTTTCCACGGGGCCTGTGCGCGTAAACGCCGGCCTTTTTGACATTGTCCCCGTGTCGCGGCAGTACCGGGCCGCCGCGGAAGCCGACCGGATTCTGGCGGAAAAAAACGGCCGGCAGACGGTTATTCTGGCCGGGGCAAAAGAATTCCGGGATGCGAAGGAAGGCGCCGCCCTTTTGTACGCGCGGCTTGAAAAATCCGCCGGGTTCAGGTCGCTTTCGCTGTACCAGGACTCTTCCGCTGTCGGCCGGATTGGGGAGTTGCTGTACAATTACCGTTTTGTAACGGCCGGGAAAGATACGCTGGAATTGCTTGAATACGGCGGCGCGGAAGAAATCGCCGGGGACGCCCTGGCGGAAGCGTTCGGGGCGTTTACGTTTTTTCCCCTGGACAACATTGAAAAAGATCCGTTCCTTCTTGCCAACAGAAGGATGGAGGAATTTCTCGCTTCGTCCCTGCTCACGGGCGGAAACATAACTTTGAGAGAAGATGTTCTTGGCGCGCAAAAAGACGGCCTCTGGTATGTGCTGATCAGGGGCACCCTTTCTTCCGAAGCCGTTTCCATAACGGGCGGCCGGGAACCGGGCGGCGGAAACAGCATGATCGGGGAAATATACCTGGCCGCGGAATCCGTAAAGGAAGAACTGCCGGGCCTTGAGTTTTATTTTTCCGGCGTTCCTTTTCACAGTTATGAAAGTTCTTCCGGCGCCCAAAAAGAAATTTCCCTTATCAGTTCCATAAGCATGGCGATAATACTGTTGTTGTTTTTGTATATTTTCCGCTCTCCCCTGCCTGTTATTTTTTCGATGCTGTCCGCGGGAATCTCCATAGGGCTTGCCTCGGCGGCGGCGCTGCTTGTTTTCAGGGAGATACACATCATCACGGCTGTTTTTGGGACAACCCTTATCGGAACCAGCGTTGATTATTCAGTGCATTTTTTTGTCCACTGGAAAGGAAACGCGAAAATAAAAAACGGCAAAGACATCAGGCGTTTAACGGTAAAAAGCGCGTTGATGAGTTTTATTTCCACAGAACTCTGTTTTTTTGTCTTTTTGTTCCCGCCGTTTCCCGTTCTGAAACAGTTTGCCGTTTTTTCCATTACGGGGCTTTTAAGTTCACTGCTCACTTCCCTTTTACTGTTCCCCCTTTTGCCCCTTCCTCCAAAAGAAAAACGGCGGCTTCCCCGCCGGGTGGAAAAAATTTTCTCCCCTTCGCCGCGGGGAACGGCCCGCGCCGCGCGGCTTTTCAGGGCGGGAATCATTGCGGTGATTTCCGTCTGTGCTCTGGCGTTTCTTTTTTCCCTCAGGTCAAACCTTAAAATTGAAAACAACCTTTCGTCGCTTTATTCAATGTCGCCGTTTTTGCTTGAATCGGAGAAACGAAGCGCCGAAGTTTTGAATCACGGTTCTCCGGGCTGGTACTTTATCGTTTCCGGGTCGAGCCCCGGGGAAACCCTTGAGCGGGAAGAGCTTTTAACACGGCGGCTTGAACGGGAAATTTCGCGGGGAACGCTTGGAGCTTTTCTGGGAAGCTCCGTTTTTGTTCCCTCTCCGGGCAGGCAGGAAAAAACGTACCGGCTCATGGAAGCCCTGCTGCCGCTGGCAGACAGTCAGATTGCCGCCCTCGGCTTTCCCCGGGAATATGCCGATGCTTTCCGCGGTGAATACGCTTTGGCCAAGGGCAGGTACATTCTGCCGGACAATCCCCTTGCCGCGGACTTTGTTTCCAATTTGTGGATTGGTGAAAACGGCGGCGGCTTTTATTCCTGTGTCCTGCCGCTTCATCCGTCGGATGAAAAAAGCTTTTTGTCGATAGCGGAAGAATTTGACTTTGTCTATTTTATAAACAAGTCAAAGGACATAAAAACCGAACTTGATTCCCTTACAAAAACCATGCTGATTCTGTTCCTTGTGTCCTATGTCCTTGCCGCGGTTCTTGTCCGTCTTGTCTATCCCCGCGAGGCGGTAAAAATCTGCGCCCTTCCGGTTTTTTCGGTATTGACCGCCTGCGCCGCCCTGACCGCGGCGGGAGAAAAACCGGGGTTTTTTCCCGCCGCCGCCGGCATCCTTGTCTTCGGCCTGGGACTCGATTACATTTTTTACCTGACAAAAAATTCCGGCGGGAAACAGCTTCCCCCGGCGTCCGGCGGCGAAGCATACACCCGTCTCGCGGTAACCCTGTCGTTCCTGACAACGCTCCTGTCTTTCGGCGCGCTCGGTTTAAGCGGCTTTGCCCCGGCCCATGTCTTCGGCATTACCGTTTCTTCCGGGTTATGCGCCGCGTATGTTTTCGCCGTGCTCCTGGGAAAAAAAGATTAAGGCAGCACTGATTTATTCTCGATTGAATAAATGGACTTGTTCGACAACCCGGTTGGTTGTCTCACAGTCTTTGCAATTTCGCAGCCTTACGGCTGCGAAATTGCGGTATTCTAGCGGAAGTTGTTCGATACCTGAAGTTATCGAACAACTCTAATCAGTGCTTCCTTAGCGGCAATTTGACACGGCGGAACATCTTCTATAGAATGGCCCTCGGAGTTACATTGAACAGTAGAGCCGTTTTCGCCGCCGCGCTTTTTTGCCTTGCCTCCTGCGCCTCCCGGGGCGCGAAAACCGCTCCGCGCGCGTATCTTGACAACGCTTCGCCCTTCGTCCTGCTTCCGCCGGACGGCGTTGAAAAGCACATGGATATGGCCCAGCGGATATCCGCTTCCTGGGGGGACAAAGAATATTTTTTCCTTGCCTGGGTCAAGTCGGATGATCAAGGATTGGATATATCGTTTTTCAGTGATCTTGGCGCCGGAATGGGAGAGCTTTCCTACCGGTCCGGTTCGGTAACGTTTTCTCCGTCCGGTTCTTTCGCCCCGGAATATATTGTGGCCGATTTCCAGCTTTGTTTTTACGATGCCGCGCTTCTTTCAACGGCCCTTTCCCGCTGCGCCCTGTCTCTTGAAACCCGCGCCGAATCCGGCGGCGCGGAAACACGGCGCATTATGAACGGCAAAAAAATAATCGTCGAAATAAAAAAAACCCCGTCTTCGGTAAAACTGGTCAACCATATCCGGGGATACGCTTATACCCTGGAAGGCGATTTCAGGTGAATGTCTACCTTTCCCCGCCGGGCCTTGTCTGCTGTGCGGGACAAAACAGGGAAGAGCTTTACCGGGCCGCTCTTGCCGGATACCGGGGAGGGTTTATCTCGAAGGCAAGTTCCGTCCCGCAGCGCCCCGGGGAATCCCGGCGGGACGGCCCGGCGCTCCCCGGACAGAACGCTTCCCCGGACGGAGACGGTTTTCCCGCCGGGCTTGTTTTTCTTCCCGCCGCCGGACATGGCGCGGCCGGCGGCGGGCGCGGAAAAATTTTCCGTTTGCTGGACGCGGCCCTGGAACAGATACGGATTTATGTGGAAGCGGCTGTGGAACAATACGGGCCGGAACGAATCGGCGTCTGCCTGGGATCCTGTGATAACGGTTCCGAAGCGTCCCTTGACGCCCACAGAATTTTTATCCAAACGGGAAAATTTCCTTCGGATTACAGTCTCCGTTTTCAGGGGGCGGCGCTTCCCGCGGAATACACAGCCGGAAAATTCGGCCTTTCGGGGCCGGTTCTGACAACGGCGACCGCCTGCGCTTCCGGGGCAAGCGCCATTGTCAGAGCGGCGGAACTGATACGTTCCGGCATCTGCGGCGCGGTTGTCGCGGGCGGAGTTGACATTGTTTCGGATACGGTGTTTTTGGGTTTCCGTTCCCTGGAAGCCCTTTCGCCCGGCCTTGCCAATCCTTTCAGCAAAAACCGCGACGGCATAAACCTTGGGGAAGGCGCCGCTTTTTTTCTTTTGAACAGCGAAGACTTTGGCATAGAGCTGCTCGGCGCAGGGGAAAGCGCCGACGGATACCACATGACCGCTCCCGGAAAAGACGGCGCGGGAGCGGCGGCGGCCATGAAAAAAGCGCTTTTTAACGCGGAGCTGACGCCGGAAGCAATCGGCTATGTAAACCTGCACGGTACCGGAACGGCGCTTAACGACATCGCCGAAGCGATTGCGATGAAAACCGTGTTCGGGGAAAACATTCCTCCGGCAAGCTCCACAAAACCAGTTACCGGCCACACGCTGGGCGCCGCCGGGGCCATTGAAGCCGCACTGTGCTGGATGACGTTAAACGGCGGCGGCATTCCGGTTCACTGCTGGGACGGAGAGCGGGACGGGGACATGCCCGTTATCCCCCTTGCCGTTCCGGGAGAACGCCTGCGTCCGGGGAGCGCCTGCATGACAAACAGTTTCGCGTTTGGCGGATGCAATGTCAGCCTTGTTCTTGGAAGAAGTTCCCGTTGATTCGAAGGAAGGCCCATTCGCACAACGGCGGCGCCATTTCCGAACAAAGCGATAAACAGGGCTTTGGGTGGATCATTGAAAAGGGAGGGGTTTGTGCCATTATCCCCCACCGGGGTGAAATGTTGTTTCTCGACAGGGTGAAAAATTACGATACCGGGGAGCGAATTCTTTCCGCCGAATACACCGTTACGCAAAACTGTCTTTTCTACGATCCGGCATCGGGCGGCGTTCCGTCCTGGGCGGGCTTTGAGTGTATGGCCCAGGCGGTTTCGGCGCTGTCGGGGCTGGCGAATCCCCGGCGGGACGGAAAACCGGGCATCGGTTTTATTTTAAGCGTTTCATCACTAAAGCTGTACTTCCCGTTTATAAAACCCGGAACTACCCTGGAGATACGGGTACGGGAAAGCGGCGCGATGGGCGATGTTCACAGCTTTGACGGAGAAATCCGGGCTGGTGAAAAAAAAGTCCTTGAAGGAAAGCTTACCGTTCTGGATCTAAACGATGGGGAAGCGGAACGGTTTTTTAAAAAGCCGTGAGCGGGCCTTCCCGGATATGTCAAGCCTGTTCTTCCCGGTAAATTCCAATCCGGCGGAATTTTTCACGGCGCCGTTCGGGAAGGTTTTCCAGAACGGAAAGCCGGGACAGCGCCGCGGAAAGGTACGCCTTGATACCGGCGGCGTTCCCGGCGGCATCGTCCGCCTCTTTGATGATATAATCGCAAATTCCGAATGCCGCCGTATCTTCGGCTGTTATTTTCATAAGCTCCGCCGCTTCTTTTTCACGGGAAGGATCTTTCCATAAAATTGACGCGAAGCCCCTGGGGTTTATAACCGAATACAGGGCGTTTTCCATCATGGCAAGTTCGTCGCAGACCCCGACGGCCAGCGCGCCGCCGCTTCCTCCCTCGCCAAGGATCACGGAAATCACCGGGGTCTCCAGAAACATAAACTCCAAAAGACAGCGGGCTATGGCCTGTCCCTGCCCCCTTTTTTCCGCGCCGGCGCCGCAGTACGCTCCGGGGGTATCGATAAAACAAATCACCGGGCGCCGGAATTTTTCTGCCTGTTTGGCAAGCCTTTGGGCCTTGCGGTACCCTTCGGGGTGCGGCATGGAAAAGTTGACGCGTTGAAGCTCTTCGATATCCCGGCCCCGTATCTGGGCGATGATTGTCACCGGAGTTTCCCCCAAAAGGCCAATGCCTCCAAGCATGGCCGGATCGTCGCCGAAACAGCGGTCGCCTTTAAGTTCGATAAAATCATCAAAGACTAAAGGAAGGATGTCGTTAATCGAAAAACGTCCAATGCCGTGAAGCAGTTCCAGACGCCGGGAAACAGGCTCGGACATCAGAGCTCCTTTTTACAGCGGTGGACGCGGAAAATTTTCGCGAGGGTTTCCCGCATGTTTTTCCGCTCCACAATCATGTCCACAAAACCGTGGCGGGAAACAAATTCGGCGGACTGAAAATCAAAAGGAAGTTCCCCGCCTATGGTATCCCTGATAACCCGCTTTCCGGCAAAACCCGCGAGAGCGCCCGGTTCGGCGATGATAATGTCGCCAAGGGAAGCAAAAGACGCCATGACCCCGCCGGTTGTGGGATCCGTCAGCACGGACACATACAGTTGTCCGAGGCGGCTGTGCTTTCCCAGAGCGCCGCTTGTTTTGGCCATCTGCATAAGCGAAAAAATTCCTTCCTGCATACGCGCGCCGCCCGACGCGGTAAAAATAACAACGGGGAGCCTGTTTTCCGTGCCGTACTCAAACAGTCTGGTTATTTTTTCGCCCGCCGCGCAGCCCATACTGGCCATCATAAAACGGCTGTCCATAACGCCCGCCAGAACCCGATACCCCATGATCGTACAAATGCCGGTAACGATGGATTCCCCCGCGCCGCAAGTCTCCCTTAAAGCGGCCGTTTTTTCCTCGTAGCCGGGAAAGCCGATGGGATTGGCGGAAACAACACCGGCGTCAAATTCCCGGAAACTTCCCTCATCCGCGGTACAGTCAAGGCGATCCTGCCAGGAAAGCCGTGAATGACGGCCGCAGCCGGGACAGACATACAGGCTGGCTTTATAATCGGCAAGGGAAATTTTGTTCCCGCAGATGGAACAGACAAACCACGAATCCACAGCTTATGTTCCCTTTCCCGGCAGAAAAAGCCGCCGCAAAAATTCGCCGGGACTGTCCGCCTGAATACCGGAAAGGGCGATAGGCCCGGAGCGGCGGGAAAGCATCGCGGCAAAGGCAAGCGGAACGGGCGGTGTCTGTGACGGCGGCGCCTGTACCGGCAGTGCGCGGTATTCCGGGGGAAGGGCTTCATCGGCATAGGCCACGGCAATTTCCCCGGATTCGGTACACAGAAGCTCCGCGGCGGCCGCGGCAATTCCCGCGCTGAACGAACCATAGCCCGGAAACAGCGCGCAGTAGCCGCCGGTAAGCCCCAGGGCAATGGACGCCAGCGCCGCCGGAGCGTTAAAAACGGAAAGTGAAAAGGCCGCCGGAAGGACGCTTTGTTCTTCGATTATTGTTTTATTGATCTCAAGCTGCCGGGAAACCTCTCCGCGAAAGGAAAGAAAAAGAAGCTTTGTATCTTTTCCCGGATCGAGATCGTGCAGTACCTGAATGGTCATCCGTGAAATAAGGCTTAAACGCCTGCGGAACCGTGCGCCGGTAAAAGCGATTTCCGGGCCCTCGCCGCCGCTGATTTCCCTCTCTCCCCGGGCCCACTTTTCCCATTCACCGGGCGCTTCCATTCCCGGCGCCCAGGCCGAAAACCGGGTGATGTACAGTTCCGGCCGCGCGGCTTCGGGTACGGACGAAGGGCCTCTCCGGGAAAACGCCATCACAGCCCCCGCGCCCGGCCGGGCTTCCGGCATCGGAGCAGGGAATAATCGTTCGCGCCCAGGCCGTGCCTGGCATCCTCGCAGACAAATCCGGCCTTCTCCACCGCCCCGACAAGCTCATCGCAGCGGTACATTTTGCTGTTTCCGTTGGCAATACAGGTAAAGTAAAGCGAAACGGCCTGGAGGGAAAACGCCGCGGCCTCGAAACGCTGCTTGTCCCAGAACGGTTCCAGAATGTACACATCCGTTTCCGGCCCCGCCGCTTTCCCAAGCTTTTTCAGAATCGAAGTAACCTCGCCAAGGGAAAAACAGTCCAGAAACTGGCTCATCCATACCGCGTCCGCCCCGGCCGGAAATTCCGCGCCGTCCGCCAGAACGTCACAGGGAAAAGCGGTGATTCTGCCCGCGAAACCCGCCGCCCCGGCGTTTTTTTCGGCCAGCTCAGTCTGCCCCGGAAGATCCACGATAACCACTTCCACGTCGGGATCATAACGGCAGCACAAAACGGCCCACCTTGCCGTGTTTCCCCCGATATCGAGGATTTTTTTCCGCTTTCGGGCAAACACCAAAGGCAGCGCCTCGATAAAACCCGCGTCCGAATAAAAATGATCAAACGCGAACCAGCTTTTTTGGATGTTTTCCGGCAGGGAAGAAAGCGCTTCATAAATGGTTTTCCAGGGCGCAGCTTCCGCCGGACGCGCAGCTTCCGCCGGACGCGCAGCGTGAAGCTGCTTGAGGCCCAGAGGCTTTCCCGTCCGGATTGACCGGGTAAGCTCAAACGCGCCCCGGCGGCAGACATCGTTTATAAAATCGAAATTTACCCGGGTCATTTCGTCTTCAAGGAAAAACCAGCCGGTCTTCCCCAGAACAAAGCGTTCCCCGCCGGCGTCCCCGCCGCGCCCGGCGGAACCGGGCCCCAGCCTGAAAACGCCCAGGCCAAGGCCAATCTCCATGAGCACCTGGACGCCGTAAGCAGAAACACCGGCGCTTTCCGCCGCCCCGGCGGCCGTAACGCCGTTTCCGCCGGAATCGGAAACAATTTTCAAAATACCCAGTTCAAGAAGGGCATGCACGGCCTCGAAACACAGGGGGCCGAAAACAATTTTCTGCGCCTCAAATTTCGCGTCAACGGCCCTGATGGCGTCTTTTGTATAATCCGGCATACATCCCTGAAACGGCTACAAAGTGTCAGATTTTGGAACCGCTGCCCATGAAATCGCGGTTTCTAGGCGGTAAACCGAAGGTTTACCGGCGAAAACTGCCACCTCAGAGAATCGAACTCTAGACACAAGGATTTTCAGTCCTTTGCTCTACCAACTGAGCTAAGGTGGCATAAGTCTTTATACCATATGGACTTGACGGACACCGCGGTTCGGCGTCCCCGCCGCATGGTATTTACAGGATTACATTAAAACCGGCAAAACGTCAAGCGGTCCGGGCGAATTTTTCGAATTCCACGAAGAACCGTACCTAATTAGTCGATCGGGCAGAAAGAATGGGATACTCCTTCTCAAGGGTTTCGGTGGATATTGATTCTATCAAAACGACAAACGAATCAATGCTAAAGTTTCTGAACCGGAAGGAGTATTCAAGAAATTTGACGTATGAATCTTTGATTTTGTTTGTTCGTTTAATTCTCCCGGTTGTTTCCAGTACCAACCCAATGAAATGAATAACAAATGCCTCATTGATACAACTGGCATCGAGGTTAGTCTTGAACCGTTTATCGGTTATGGTAAAAGGTCTTAATTTTAGTATCCAGTACGCATATAACGCAGCTTCTTTACATTCGTTTATTTTCATACCGTGGAAACATTGATAATAAGCTTTTCGCTTATCGACCCGAACAATTATATCTACAAGAGTAAGAAATGAAATATGGCACTCTGTACGAGAGGGGAAACCTTTTAATTTTAAAAAATCCTCGAACCGCCTGTAAAAGAGTTTTATTATTTCCTCAATATCGGTCTGGGGGATTCGACTGTACCTGAGCTCTTCATTCCGCCGGTCGGGCATAATTACAGGGCTGCTTTCCTTACAAAGGCCGGAGACGCGCTAATATCAGGTTTTCCCTTCTCAAGAATATCCAGGAAACCGCTCTCGGACCTGTTTAGTTGAGGTTGATTACCATCAGTCCAGTTAAACACTTTTTCCGCCATGTCGGCCACATCGGCGGAGGAAAGCCCGGGAACAACCTCTTTGTCCTTGTTATTCATTTTTTATTTCCCCTTGTACAGTAAATTCCACTATTTACAAGAATAATGAATTTTGTAAAAAGTTACTAACCCCTCCCGGCGGATAGACATTACGGATACTTCTCTTTATCTCGGCCAGGATACCATTATTCCCCGGTTTCTGCAACAAAATTCCATTTTTCTTGACAATTTTCCCCGCTTTTCTGTGGACAAAGGGTTTAAAAACCCTGGACTATGTCCGGGGCGGCCTTTGGATTCTTCGGCGCGTTTTCATCTTTTTTTATGACTGATATTTCGCCGAAATCTTTTGACTAATCCTGAAAATTTTGTTAAATTGGTAGTGGCTTCGAGCGTCGCCGTTTTTGCGCCGTCTCGATGGCTCTGACAATTTTGGAGGATAACCATGAAATTTAGCGCGAAAGTAATAACCACGCTGTTTTTGGCCGCCGCCCTGGCAGTGTCTGCTTCGGCGCAAACCAACACCGACATAAAAAAGTTCGAAAACGCCATTACCGATGTGTCGCAGGTACTGGGAAAGGCCATGATTACCAATTCGGCCTTTGGCCTTAACTGGTCCGACGCCTATATCGGCCAGCTGATCGGGTCCCCTCCCCACTTCGGGATCGGGGCAAGCGGCGGGTTTACGGCGATTCCCGGGAACAAGCTTGATCCCATCTTTAAAGAATTTAACGATAAGGGTTTCGATTCGCTGGACCTGCCCGTCAATTTTATGCCCCTGCCGGCGCTCGCGGCGGAATTGCGGCTTGGCGGGTTTCTCCTTCCGTTTGACATAGGGATCAAAGCCCTCCCCGTGCCTGAGCAGACCTTTGAGGATTTTAAAATAAAATACACCATGGTGGGCGGGGATATCCGCTATGCCCTGATGAAAGAATCGGGCCGGAAACCGAACATTTCCGTCGGCGTCGGTCTTACCTACACCAACGCCGATCTCAGTGCCGCCCTGTCGGGTGGCGCCGACATTGATCTTACTGATCTGGGATACTCCGGCGATACACTGGAAATCCGCAATCCTCAGCTGAATTTTTCCATGCAAAACACGACATTGGATTTAAAGGTTCAGGTAAGCAAACGGTTCTTCATCGTCACTCCGTACGTGGGGCTGGGAGTCAGTTACGGCTGGTCCTCGATTGATCTTGGCGCCAACACCACTATTACAGTTAATGGCAGTGCTGTACCTTCTACAGTCATTAATAGCATGATGGACGAATACGGGATATCGCTGTCGGGCACCGGTCTGAGCAAGAGCGGGAAATATTCAGGGTTTGGCCTCAGGGGTTTTGGTGGACTTTCCCTCAATATTTCTGTAGTGAAGATCGACATAACGGGCCTGTATGACGTGGTGAACCAGAACTGGGGAGCGGGCTTTGGGCTCAGGGTACAGATATAAGGCCGCCGAATGGAAAAGTTTGTCTGTAATCTTTGCGGGTATGTGTACGATCCGGCCGCCGGGGACCCCGACGGCGGTATAAAACCGGGTACGGCGTTTAAAGATATCCCCGACGACTGGGTATGCCCCCTGTGCGGGGCGTCGAAGTCGGACTTTTCTCCCGCGGTCTGAAATGTTTTTAAGCCGGGAAGACTTTACATTTACGATAGGGTACGATGGCCCCCGGGCGGTGGTAGACGGCCAGGCCAAACGGCGCTGCGGCTCTCTTTCCGCCGGGAAGCTCGCGGAAAGGGGGCTTTTCCGGGCGGCCTGGTCGTCCGCGGTGTATTCGGAAAACATGGCTGAAAAGCAGCTGGTTCTGGATATATACAACAAGGCGGCCGGAACCTCCTACAAGGCCGAAAACCCGCCGGACAGGCTTTTCGGCGTGTTCCCCGTGGATGTCAGGCGGGCCATCGTACTGTAGCTCAATAATTCGGGCCCAGCGCCGCCCGGTATTCGGTTTCGTAACGCTTGAGCCGGGGATTGTTCGGGTCAAGGGCCAGCGCCTGTTTGAGGTAATACACGGCCCGGCGTTCGTCCCGGCGGCGGTGGTAAATTTCGAACATGGCGGCGAGCGCGTCGAGGTTCCGCGGATCCTCGAAAAGGCTTGACCGGAGATCGTTCATCGCCGCGTCGTCGTTGTTTCGTGTTCTGCTCCGCAAATAATAGTACCTGCTCTTTTGCGCTCCCCCGCCGGCGGATTGGATCCGCTGTTCTATAATCTGTAGCGCTTCGGACTGCCGGCCGGTGTCTATAAGGGCGGAAAGGTACGCTCCCGCCGCTTCCTCGCTGGCCGGCTCACGGGTAAAAAGTTCCCGCGCGTAGGAAAGGGCCGCCGAGGAATTTCCCAGCCCCCGTTCCACCCGGTATCCGTCAAGCAAATCCCCGCTGGTCCGGCGGACAGAAAGAAGCCGCGCCAGCATATCCCCCGCTTCCCTCCAGGTCTGCCGCCGCACCGCGTCCTTTACCGCCAGTGACAGCACTTCCGGGTCGGGATTTGGCTGGCCGAGAAACCGGCTAAGGATGGCCCGGCCTTCCTCGGAATCTTCCGGCCGGGACGATTCCATTAAAAGGCCCGCCATGTACACAAGCGCCTGTGCGTCGTCCGGCCGGGAACGGATTATGGAACGCAGGTAATTCAGGGCCGAATCGCGGTTATGGTACAATTCGGCCTGGAGCCGGGCCCGCAGGAAAAGATACTGGCGGTTTGCCGAGTCAATTGACGCGTAAGCGTCAAGCGGGGCCTGGGCTTCCTGATAACGGCCCTGTTCCATCGCCGAAAGGGCCCCCAGAAGGAGAAATTCCCCGTCACGGGGGTTACGCTGAAGTATTTCCGCGACGGCCGCGTCAACCCGGGACCAATTCCGGAAAGCGGCATAGTTCCGGGCCTGTTCCTTTTTTATCCCCAGATTATCCGGATAGCGCACCAAAAGCTCGGCAAGGCGGGCTGTTGCCTGCTCCTGTTCCCCCCGGCTGTTCATTATTCTGATAAGGCCCAGCTCCGCGGGATAACAGCCCGCCGCCAGTTCCAGCGTTCTGCCGTAAGAAGTCTCCGCGCCGCCGTAATCGCCTTCCCGTTCATACACAAAACCCCGGAAAAGCGGCGGCAGGGCCGAATCCGGATTAAGCCGGGCGGCGCGTTCCAGATCCGGCAGGGCGTTTCGGAGTAAGACGCCGCCCCCCGGCTCGGGGTACAGGGCGAGAAACGGCAGTATACATTCCAGAAAGTCCCGCACACCCTCCGGAGGCGGGGTGTACACGCCCCTGTCGGTGTCCCTGAGTATCCGGGTATAGGCGCTGGTAACCGGAGGATCCGGGGGCAGGTAGCGCACCGGCACATCCGGGTACACTGAACGGAGCAGGGCCGCCGCCACCGCGTTCATCTGCCGGCCGAATTCCGTCGCCCCAAGGTTTCTGTCCTGGATCAGAAAAACGGCCCCGGCCAGGGACTGCGGGGAGCCGGCTTCGACCTGATACCGGATTTCATCGGCTATTCCCCGGATAACCGGGGGCCCGGAAACGCCGGACCCGGTTTGAATCGGTACCGGCTGCACCGGCACTTCCGTCTTGCAGGAGCACAACGCCGCGAAAAGAAGATAAACGATGCGCCGCATATACCGCGAAGAGGCCGCCCTGAAACGGCAGCCGGATGTGTCCACGGCTTTTATTCTCCGTTTTTTTTGTTGGTCCCAAATGATAACAGTACCAGGACAAGCCCGGCCAGAACCATGCAGAGCGGCCACCAGTCAATAATAAAACGCTTGAACGAAAACGAAACAAGTTTGAGCGAAAACGGAAGCAGCGAAAAGCCAAGCGTGATAAAAGCCAGGGAAGGGATAAGGTACTGTATCCGCATCGCCCTGAAATGACGCCAGCCGGCGGGAACAAGCGCGAATCCGGCGAATACGGAAAGCATCGGCCAGAGCCGGGGAAGCGTTAACGGAATAATATGCAGCCCGGAAACGAGGAAAAAAAGGCCGACTAAAAAGAAAAACGAGGCGAAAAAAAGGTATACCGGCTTCTTGCTGATTTTTGTGGCGATAATCGCGAACAAGCAGCCGATAATCAAAAAAAGGCAGGAACTGAGCAGCGGAAGGCGGGAAACGCCGGCAATGGCGCCCAAAAGAAAAACGACCCCCAGAAGCATCAACAGGAGTCCGGCATAAAACACAATCCGGGCGGCGAAACGACGGGTAAAACGCATATATCCGCAATTATACCTGTTTTTTTCTTCTCTTGCCAATGGTACATCTCCATGTTAGGATCGGTTTGATGATGAAAAAAGTTCCCCTGTTTTCCCTCGTGATTGTTTCCCTGGCCGGGTTATCATCCGCCGGCGCGGAAGAACTGGTTTCGTATCAGCTTGACAACGGAAACCATGTGGAAATTTTGTCCGATACGCCCATTCTGCGGCCGCTCAGACAGGTACGCTATGCCCAAAGCTACACGGTGGTTCCGCACGGGGAAAAACCCACCGGCCTGCGCCTTTCCGGCCTGGACGAAAGCGCCACCCTGAAGTTCATTGAACAATATTCCAGCCCCGGCGGCCTTGCCTGGCTTGACACAATTAACAAGCGGAGCGGGATATATCAGGGGTTCATCCGGAAAGAAATTGAAAAGCGGGGGCTTCCCGGAGAGCTGTTCTACCTGCCGGTTATCGAGTCGGCGTTTTCGCCCAGCGCCGTAAGCCGCGCCGGGGCCACGGGGCTGTGGCAGTTTATGCGGAACAGCATCGGCCCGTACGACATGAAAGTCAACGACTGGATGGACGAACGCCGGGATTTCTGGAAATCCACCATAGGCGCGCTGGACAAACTGGAAGACAATTACCGGGCGCTGGGAAGCTGGGAACTTGCCCTGGCGGCCTACAACGCCGGGCTGGGAACGGTACGGCAGGCGCTTAGAAGAAACGAAGGCGCCGATTATTGGGAACTGTGCCGGAAAAAAGCGTTCAAGAACGAAACCATCCAGTACATTCCCCGGCTCCTGGCGGTTTCGTACATTTTGTCGAACCCCAGACGTTTCGGCATTGAGGCATCCTGGCCCGAAGACCCCCAGTGGACCCGCATACCCGTCGGCCGCTCCGTGGATCTGGGCCTTGTGGCGGAGCACGCCGGGCTTCCCGGAACAGACCTGAAAAAGGCAAACGGAGAACTGCATTACGGCATTACCCCGCCGGATCCGAACTACCACATAAAAGTTCCTTCGGCGCACGCCCCGGCGGTAGTTTCCGTACTCGACGATCCGGAAATCACCCTCATAAAATATTACTTCCATACAATTCGTTCCGGGGATACCCTTTCGGAGATAGCCCAGCGTTACGGCATTTCGGTAAATCAGATCGCGAGCTATAATCCGGGACTCCGCCCGCAGTACCTGAAAATCGGCCAGCGGCTTATCATCCCCGCCCTGAAAGACCGGCAGATAGAAGAGCGGCCGCGGATTGCCAGTCAGGTTTCCTTTAACGGAACGCATTTGGTTAAACGGGGGGAATCCCTGTGGTCGATAGCCCTGGCGTACAACACCGATCCTGAAACCCTGGCCACGGCAAACGGCATGGGCCTGAACGATACCCTGCGTGAAGGCAGGGCGTTAAAAACGCCGGTGAGTTACTAGTGCCGAAAAAATCCGCCCTGTTTCTGGCAGTTGTTTCCCTTGCCCTGATAAAACTCCCCGCCCAAACCGAGGAGCCCGGCGGCGTTGTTGAATGGGATCGCGGGGAACTTTCCGTCGTTGTTTCCGTAAACATAAAAGAAGCCGGGATAAAGCTTCCCGCCGGACGCTCGCGGGCGGAAGGCCTGCTGGAAGACAGTTACCCCGCCCTGGTACGAAAGATCCTTCTGGGACTCCAGGCGGATTCCTCCTCCACCCTGGAAGACCTGGTAAACCGCGGGGAACTCTCCCCGGGAGCGGCGGACGCCCTGGCGTTCCGGGCGCTGCGCGTCCCCCCCGCCCTGTCCCCCGACCTGTCCGTGATATCGGCCCGGTATTCACTGGGCCTGCACACGGTACGCGCCGCCTTAAAAAAACACACCCGCCTTGGGGAACCGCCGTTTCCGCTTGTCCCACACCGCGCGCCGGACTACACGGGAATCATTATCATCGCCGATGAATCCCTGCCCGTTCACGGAAGAAACGCCGGGGCGCTTGTAGTCCCCTGCCTGTTCCCCAAAATATGGAACAGCGACATGGAACTCGTTTACGACAAAAGCATGAGCGACAGCGGCGAAGGTGTGGTTTGGTATGCTTCGCGGGAAAGCGTCCTTGCCGGAAACCCGTCCGGCCTGGACGAAAAACTCCTGTCCCTGGCGGGGACAAACCCCCTGCGGATTATGGCCCGCGGCGTATTCGGCAGCGTGCCGACAGACCCCGTCATAGACCGGGAAGACGCCCTCGCGATCCTTTCCTCGGAAACAAACCGCCGCCTGCTCCGCGAAGGCCGCGTCGTCCTGGTGCTGGACAAAAACACCCTCAAAACAAAGCTGTAGGACCGGCCTCCCCGAACACAAGCGCACGAACAGGGGAAGAACAGCCACCCGCAATCCGGCGCCTTTTTGGCGGCTGCTTC
>JAIRWM010000085.1 GCA_031268975.1 Treponema sp.
AATTCTTTACTATACAAGGAATTACGGAACATCCGCAAACCGCCTCCGTTTTTTCCGGGATTTTTGCACTATAAACCCGGAAGAATGACCTAAATCAGAATTTCAGCATAATATTACGACAAAGTGTACATTTCAGGGAATTTTTTGTCAAGGAATAAATCCAACCACACAGCAATTCTCAATTTGGGCGCATCCCCGCCTCCGGCGGGGACCGGGCTTTCCGGGGCTCCGCGTGCCCGCACGCTCCGGCCCCGCCTGCGGCGTGGCGCGCTTCGCGCCCCCTCCAATCCCTTGCGCTGCAATAAAAACGGCAGCCATGCCGTTTTTATTGCTTTGCGTTTTTGCTTTGCACAAACTCATGGATCTATTGCAGCCGGCATCCTGCCGGCCCGGCTGCGCCGGAAAGCGGCGTCCATGCCGTTTTTATTGCTTTGAGTTTTTGCTTTGCAAAAAACTCATGGAACCATTGCAGCCGGCGTCCCTACCAGCGCGCCCGTCCGTCTTGATCCCCCCAGGCCCTCATGCTACTATACAGAGGATGACCCTTAACCGTATCGAAACGCTGCTTCTGGAAAAAAGCCGGAACCCTGACGCGCTTTTTGTGTTCCCCACCGATGTGGCGGTTTCCCGCTGGGCTGACCGGCTGCTGTATCTTCGCGGCGGGGGCACCGTGGCAATGGAGCAATTTACCGCCTGGGATACCTTTAAAGGAGCTTCGGTCCGTTCCCGCGCGCAGGACAAAAAAAGCGTCCCTTCCGTTTTGCGGAAGATATTCGTAAGAAGCCTGATTCAGGAAAACGCGGAGCTGGGCGGTTCCGGCAAGGAAACGGTTTTCACTTCGCTCATACCCCCCGAATATGCCCGCCAGGGATCGGCCTATGTTTCATGGTTTACCGGCATCCTGCCACAGCTCGGCTACTGGTTCGAAAAAATGACGGCCAAGGCCGGCGGCTTGCAGGGCAGCCTGCCTCCGGGCGACGACCGGGACCTCTGTACCCTTTTTTTCCGCTACAGGGATTTTCTTGAAAGCAACGGCCTCTTTGAACCGGCCTGGGAAAAGCCGCCTTTTGACGACAACGGAAAAGACTGTTTTATCTTTTTCCCCGAATCCCTTGCCGATTTTAAAGAATACGAAGAAATACTGGGTAACGCAAATCATGTTACCATCGTAAAGATGGGCAAAGACGACACGGCGGAAAAACAGCCCCGTGTTTTTTTCTATACCAATTCCCGAAGCGAAATTACCGAGGCCGCCCTTTACATACGCGCCCTGGTTGAGCGGGAAGAAACAGACTGGGAAGATATCGCGGTAAGTATTCCGGACACGGAAAACTACGAGCCTTACGTACTCAGGGAATTTGCCGCCCGGAATATTCCGGTTGTCCGCCGTACCGGGAAACCCCTGTCCTCGTACCCGGCGGGCCGTTTTTTTCCCGCGATAGCGGATTGCTATTCGGGAAATTTCTCGTTCGATTCGGTAGTATCGCTCCTGCTCAACAGGCATCTGCCCTGGAGGGACCCTGAATCCATCAACCAGCTTATTGACTTTGGAATCAGAAACAACTGTATCTGCTCCTGGGACGAAGATCGGCCCATTGATGTATGGCTTGACGCTTTTGATTCGCCCGCCGGGAACCGGGAAAAACGGGCGGAAGATTTTTACAAGACCCTTAAACGGGATATAACCGCCATAAACAAAGCGCCGTCTTTTTCGGAACTCAGGCGCTGTTATTTTATCCTCCGGGAACATTTTCTTGATATGGAAAGCTGTCTGCCGGAAACAGATTTAATACTGTCACGCTGCGTCTCGGAATTGGCGGTTCTAACCGACATCGAAAAATCGTTCCCCCAAATCAAGGCGCCCGACCCTTACCGCTTCTTTGTCGATATTCTGGAAGAAACCAGCTATCTCCCCCAGCAAAAAACAGCTGGCGTTTCCCTGCTTCCCTACCGGACCGCCGCGCCGGTTCCGTTTGGCTGCCATATCATCCTCGGCTCAAGCCAGGATAACCTTACTTCGGTTTTTTCCAGGCTGAATTTCCTGCCGCGTAAAAAACGGGAAGCCCTCGGCGTCAGGGACGACGACGTTTCCCGTCCGTTCATCGATCTTCACTGTTTCAATTCCCTTAAACCCGCCGCGTTCTTCTGCGCCCAGGACACCTTTTCAGGATACGCGATACCCCACGGCTGCCTTAACATTTCAGGGAAACCCCGGACACGTTACGCGGATACCGGCCCGGAAGCCTTTGCCGAAGACCTTTACCTGGAGGAACGGGCGTTCTACGCGGCCGGCCAGCGGGGCGGCGGGGCTTCCGGAAATACAGCGCTGTTTCCGTCCCGGCTCTACTCGCTCCAGGCCGGCGGCTTTGCCGCGTGGTCGGAGCGGCGGCGCGCTGCCGTCCCGGAAAAACCGGGGGAAATCGCGGGCGGCCGGCTCCTCTCCCTGATCGGGGAACGCTACGGCGACGCCGATACCGGGCGGATACGGGTTTCCGCCTCGGCCATGAGACCCTACTATGAATGCGCGCTCCGGTGGCTCTTCGGAAACGTGCTTTCCCTTGAAAACGTCCGGATGGAAGCCGCCGTAATGGCGGAAAATGTCCTCGGCTCGATGTACCATGCCGTGCTGGATTATTTTTTCAGGCAAATACAAAAACAGTCAAACGGCATTCTCGCAAACCCGGCAAACGGTAATCCCCCTCCCGATTATTATAAATTCCTTTCGGAAAGCGTTTCCGCTGTTTTTGACGAACTACCCGGATCCTCCGGCGGGCAGCCCGGCGCAAACACTGTTTTTCGCGGGCTAAGCGCGCTTACCGTCCGTTTCCTCAAGGCGCAGCAGCGGACAGTACTGCGCCAACTTGAAATTTTTACCGCGTCTTTGCTGCGCTATTTCGGCGGGTACAGGGTACTGGGAAGCGAAATGACCTATACCGCCGATGAACAGGGGTACTGCATGCTCGGAAAAATAGACTGTCTCATGGAAGATGTAAGGGACGATTCTGAAAGGCCCGGGGGACGCGCCATAGCCGATTTCAAGCTGAATTCCATGCCTGACAAAAAGCTCTGTACAGGCCAGGGGGAAAACGGCCTGGAAGATTTCCAGCTTCCCATGTATGTCACCCT
>JAIRWM010000098.1 GCA_031268975.1 Treponema sp.
CCAATGAAGAAGTACGAACGGAACGGTCCTCGGACACAGACGGAAATCAAATCCGGAAAATCATTATCGGGGCCGTAAAAGAAAGCATCGCAAGCGGCGAGATGGACAGGCCCATGTCCGGCCGCTACGGCCTGCGGGCACAGGGGGTGTAATGACCGGCATAAACTATCCCGACAGCCTGCCCGCGATACGGGCGGCCGGATTTTCCTCGACATACAAAGATCCGGTAATCCGTACCCAGATGGATGCGGGTCCGGTGAAACAACGGCTGCGGTATACGGCCGTCCCCAAACAGTTTACCGGCACAATCGTTGTCACCGAAGAAGAGCGGCTGGTTTTCGAGACCTGGTTTACGGGAGTCCTTGGCTTCGGGACACTGCGTTTTGTTATGCAAAACCCACAGACACTTGTCCCGGAAGAATTCCGGTTTACCGGCGCATACGATGAAACCGAAATGGACGGCTTATATGAAATATCAATGCCGCTTGAGAGGCTGCCATGACCGAAGACGCGAAGCGGGAAATTGTCAAAAGTGAAACCGCGGCGGTGTTTCTATACCTGCTGAAACTTGAAGCCGCTGGATTTGAACCGCTGTACTTTGTCGATAACACCGAAAAGGTAATTTCCGGCGGTATTGAGTATATTCCCTGCGGATTCCGGTGTGTGCTGCCGCAGCAAAACGATGACGGCACATCAAAGCCCTGTCGTATCGAAATTGACAATGTTGATCGGCGCATCGCCGAAGTTATCGAGGAAACCATACACGCAGAGGTCATCCTTACCGCAAGCGTTATTATGGCCCAAAATCCTGATGTGATCGAAACCGGCCCGCTGCGCTTTATTTTGCGAAACGTCAGCGTCTCAAAAGAAATCGTATCCGCGGAATTATATGATTTTTACATTTACGACCGGAACCTTCCGGGACTCCGGTACACGCCGCAGGATTTTCCGGGGCTGTTCGCATGACAAATATCGCGCCGTGGGCAAAAAAGTATGTCGGCATTCCCTTTGCGTCAGGCGGCCGATCCCGGTCCGGACTTGACTGCTACGGTCTTGTGCGGATGGTCCGCGTGGAACAATTTGACGACGATCTGCCGCTCTTTTCGGACGACTACACCGATGCGGACAATTTTACCGAAACGGAAAAACTCATGCGCGAACAGCGGCCGCTTCTGGCGGGGCGTCAAGTGAGGGAGCCGGCGCCCGGCGACGTGTGCGTCATAAGGTTTCACGGGCTGCCTACCCACCTGGGGATATATGCCGGAGGCGGCTGGCTGCTGCATACCCTGCGGGGATTTGACAGCGTCCTGCAGCGGATAAGCGATCCGATCCTGGCCGGACGCATCGAGGGGTGGTATCGTGTCAATTAAAGTACGGGCGCAAATTCATCCGTTTACAAAAGAGTATGCCGATTTTTATTGTGACGCCGCTCCCCTTGCCGAATTATACAAAGCGCTTAACGCCCCGCTGGATATTACCCATGCCCGTTTTTTAATCAACGACGAGATTGTCACAGACCCCAGCCGCATACCGCAGGACGGCTCCACAGTCTACATTTTACTCGCCGCCGCCGGAAGCAGTCCCGAAAAAACCGGAAAAGGGGGACTTTTGATAGGCGCTTTCCTTATAGCAGGCGGAATACTCGCTACCGTAGCAACATTCGGAGCGGCGGGGTTTATCGGATCCCTGTTAATTGGCGCGGGCGTTTCCATGATGCTGGGCGGCATCGTGCTCATGAATATGGAAATCCCCAAAGGAAGGGAGACCGGCAGCCAGATGGAGTCCATACGGGGATCAAAAAATCAGGTACGAAAGCTTGGCTATATCCCCGTACTTTTCGGACGGCATCTTGTTGTTCCCGACGTGGCCGCCCCGCCGTACACCGAAATAGACGCGAATGGTCAGCAGTGGCTCACCCAGCTATTCTGTGCGGGATACAACGACATGATTGTGGAAACGGACAGCCTTAAAGTCGGCGATACCGCGCTCATCGAGTTGTCGGAGACCAGGAACATTGATGCCGTACTCGCGCAAAATGACGCCAGGGTAAAATTGGAAATTTTGCAGAACGGTGAAGCATCGCTGCTGTATCCTCAAATATGCGTAGAACAACAGTTTAACACGGTTTTGAAACACGCTGACGACGATGGGCAGCCCATAGATATTACCCGTACTACGGCGGATAAGACAACCCGTATAAACGTGGACATCTTTTTCCCGCAGGGTTTGATCAAATACGATGATAAAAACAACGCGCAAACGGCCGGCGTTTCCGTCAGCTTACAGTACAAGGCGGAACTCGATCCTGATTCGGCCTATGCTGATTTTCCCGGGTGGGCGCAAAACATATCGAATCAAACGGTTGATATGTTCCGCCTTCAGGCTGCGGTAACGGACCTTTCCCCGGGAAGGTATACGGTGCGCATAATACGAATAACGAAGGACAGCAGCAACAGTCAAATACTTGATACCGTCTACGTTGGTTCCATCAGAGGTTATGCCGACGAGCCGCCCGTCCGCGACGCTGCCGCGAAAGACATTACCATCATTGCTCTCAAAGTCAGGGCTTCCGCGCTGGCCAACGGCGTCATTGACAATTTTAATTTTATCGCCCAGTCGAACATCCCCGACTACGATCCATCAGCCGGCTCCTGGACCCGGCGGCTTACCAAAAATCCCGCTTCCATGCTGCTGTATGCCTTACAGGGGAAAATAAACCCGGACCCCGTAGACGACAGCGATATTGACTGGGATTCCTTTCGGGAGTTTTGGGGCTTTTGTAACGACAAGGGATATACCTGTAACGCCGCACAGGGAGACCGGGAACTTTTCAGCGCACTCTGCACGAAAATCGCCAAAACCGGGCGCGCATCGGTTTTACGGGTAAACGGCGCGTTTTCCGTAGTCGTCGACAAAGAACGTCCCGCACCGGTACAGTTATTTTCCCCGCGCAACACGATAGCCTACACACAGACCATCGTTAAAGCGGACATACCGGATGAGATTGCCATTGAATTCATCGACGAAACCGTTGGATGGACGTCGAACGAAAGAAGCGTCTACAATACGCCGGACGGATTGTCCGACGGTACTGAAAAAACAAAGCAGGCGTCTAAAATCTGGGGGATTACCGATCCGGACATCGTCTTTAAATTTGCCCGTTATCAGTATGCCTGCATCAAAAACCGCCCAATCATTCATAGCCTGGAATGCGATATAGAATATCTTTTATGTAAAAAAGGCGATCTCATTGAATATGCCGGTGATACGGCCCTTACCGGCATTGCCTACGGTAAAGTGACCGGATTGATCTACAGCGGCGCTTTTATAACCGGGCTGTTGTCCGACACTGCGTTTCCCCGGGAAACGGGACAATCGTATGGCATCCGCTGCCGGAAGGCAAACGGTCAGTTGATCACCCTCGGTATAACGAACCAGGGGGCAGCGGGAAAATCGTTATTGCTTGCCGATCCTCAGCCTGAAGGAACCCTGGAAGAAGGCGATCAGGTTATCTTTGGCATTACCGGCAAAATAACCCGCCAGCTGATTGTTTCAGAGATAACGCCGGCCGATAACTTTCGGGCATCACTTAAGTGCGTTGAATATGCGCCTGAAATTTTCAATGTTGACGCTCCGGATTATGTAGTGCCTCCGTTTGACAACAAAATTACCACATCCGGAAGTATTACCGATTCCGGAGTCGGGCTTTCAGAAGGTACTCGCTTTGAAATCATATCCGGCCAAATTAAAAACATAACAGACAGCGTCGGACTACGGCCGACGTATCCCGAGATTGTCGAAGGTTTTTCCCAGGCCGGCGCCACGGTCATACCCGCCCGGCTTTCCCTGTCGGCGGCCGGCGGATTCCGGTTTGTCACGCTGTCGTGGGCAAAGCAGACCTATCTTTCCAACCTGAAAGAGTACCAGGTACAGGTGTCGGAAAACGCCGCTGATTGGTACGCGCCGCGCTTCGACGGCACGGACTGGAAAGGCGCCGTTGGCGGCGTATTTTCCACAGCGTCCGCCATGGTCGTTCATCCGAATATCCCCCCGGCGGGAACGGATGAACACCCCGTTGGGCGGTTTTTGTATTACCGCGTCCGGCAGCTAACCATGCTTGGCGAATTCTCCGATTGGAGTGATGTTATTGGCGCGCAGACAAAACTTGCGGACTCAGGGGATTACGGCGTCAACAGCATTTCAGCAAATGCCCTTAAAGCAAACGAATTGCTTGCCTGGATCGCCAAACTCGCCGGGACGCTTGTTGTCGATCCCCGCTACGGGCTTTCGTCGGAAAATGCGGAATGGGCGGATGGCGATACCCGCGCCATCCTTAATTCCCGGCAAATAGCCTTCCAGTATTTTGTTTCTCAAGTGTGGCAGACAATGGCGCGCCTCGGACTTGAGGGAGTCGAGGTTTCACAGCTTTTTTCGCGGGATAAACTGTATATCTCAAACGACGACATGCTCGGCCGCCGGATGCGCGGCTTTGATATAGGCGTCCCGTATCTCTCCGATAATTCCCGCGTGGCCCATTGCGATTCCCACGCGGAAATCTCCAAACAGGAAAACGACACATACCTGCTGGATCAAAACGGCGCCAACCTGTTTTTAATCACCGGAAACGGATCGCTGGAAGGAGAAGATGAAGGCGTCTCTCTTATCCTGAAGGCAACCGCTCCCTATGCCACGGAAGCAAGGGCTCTGTTTGGCAATTTTTGCCTGGAGACCGGTATCGGAACGCCGGCGGTGTTTACGCTTGATTTTTGGATCAAGTATTTCTGGAACGAAGGCCAGGTGTTGCTTGCTGTCGAAAACAACGAGGAATCACTGCGTATTGAAGTGGTCGATGATGAGCCCTATTTAAACGACGTTCCCACAGACGACGTGTGGCTCAATGATACTCCCACTGATGGAGCCTGGCTCAATGAAATAAAAGCCGCACACACACGAATTGCCCGGTATTATCAGAACAACTGGCAATATGTCGTAATCGAAAACGAGGATGGTATGCCGGGATTCACCGTGGGCAAATGGTATCACATCGGCATTGTCAATACAGGCACGCAAATACGGCTGCTTATTAACGCAGAAATATTCGCGTTTGACAGTCAGCCTCCAGTGTCCGAAATACAAATAAACGTTAATCCAACCGCCGGGCAGGTAGACGGTGAAAATAGTCTTATGCTCATTGACGAAATTTTACTGGACACCACCGCTGCCGAGACGACCGCCCTGTTTTTAACAAACACCTCAAAACGGGCCCCCTGGGGCAAACTGGATGACAGCGCGCCCTGGGCGATTATCAACGTCAAAGACCCCGCCTGTTTCCGCACCAACATTTTCAAGTCCCCTGACTTCGCGGCCGCCGTCATGGAAATTCTCAATACGCAAGGAGCTTAACTAATGAGTACTGTTAATCTAACCCTAAACGCATTCGTCGTTCCACGGATGACATCTTTTTCCAATCCGCCCTTCGGGACCATCCAGCCAGATCCGGATCACGCCGGGAATACAACGCTTGAAAA
This sequence comes from Treponema sp., assembly GCA_031268975.1. Classification (GTDB taxonomy): domain Bacteria; phylum Spirochaetota; class Spirochaetia; order Treponematales; family Breznakiellaceae; genus JAIROH01. Next base: position 5,529 of record JAIRWM010000098.1, read on the forward strand.
TGTCTTAAACATGATGCTGCCGCTAAACCGCATGCGGCCTATTGTCGTTTCAGATAATTCCACAACAACAGAAATCCAGGCCGATGCAAAATTAGCCCTGAATGGCGCGGTAGAATCGCTGTCGCTTGGACAGGGGGCCTACGCCGGAGTTGAATTAACAATTACCAATAACGCCGATGAAGAAGTACAAATCCTTGACGGCGAAAAGATCATGACAGCAAAACTCGGCGAAATTCTTAATCTGCGCTGGAACGGCACGGAATGGCGGGTAAAAACCGACAAACTTGTCGGCGACTTCATCAGCCAACTGCCGGCGGAAAGATCACCGGTTGAAAAACACCTTGAAGGAACCTGGGTTGTATGGTCGAACCGGGCCGTTCTGTATGGTATATCAGCGGGCGCTCCTCCCAGCTATGTAGATTATTATTCCCTTGTGGGAACCACCATCGCCATTGGATCAACCCCCATTGTTTGTTACCATCAGGAAGGAGATGATTTTCGTCTCTTTCAGTTTAAATCCTCGGCAACCGCGTATATCGTTCCCGCCGAACTTGATCCCGTTAAGTGGGATCATATTTTGCCGGATATTATAGAAAACCGGGAGTCCTGCCAAAAGTTAGCAACTCGTACCAATGGCATTATTACCGTAACCGATGACCTACAGATTGGAGATGTAATTGTATCGGGAACCCACGCCGGAAAGTACGTCACTGAAGTGATTGTACCGGGCGGCAAATTTTGCAGCGTGGAAGGTGGATTTAGACCAACCTTTGTTTCTGGCGGGGTACAAGAAGGGCGGATACGGAACGCGACAGGATTAGCGGAAGGATCAGGAAGCGGATCAATACAAAATAGCGGATATTTTCGTACTGCGTCCGGCGTATTTGTCATATCAAGCTCGGGAGTTCGGTACCTAATCGAAGGCAACAATGACCTGGGAAATTACAAAAATCTAAGCATAGATTTATCTCGCGTAATCCCTACCGGACCCGATGTTGCCCCGGCCAACGTCTCAGCACGCCTCTGGCGCAGGACGGCCTAAGCGGTGCGCCGCCAGAGTCTGGTAGAGAGGTTAGCGGGCGCGTTGTCAGGGCCAACGGGGACTACACGGGAGATGTCGAGGTTAATAATGACGGTTGGGCCGGAGTTGCCATCTGGTCTAGTATTATTACCGGGCGTTGCGTATAATGCTCCGGATTGTCCTATATTTTGATACACACCAAGCAGGTCAGCGTTGAGACTCCCTGTCGCGTTCCGTATCCGCCCTTCTTGTACCCCGCCAGAAACAAAGGTTGGTTTGTTTACGGCGTTTGTTCAGAAAGCTTTTCCTTTATAAAAATTCTAACTGTTTGCCGGTGTACCCCGAAATATCGGCCAATGGTCGCTTTACTCATACCCTTTCGCAGCATTTCCTTAATTTCGTAATCATGTCCAGAGAGCTTTACTTTAACAGCCTTCCCCGGTCGGCGGCCCAAAATTTTCCCTTCCGCCTTACACCTGGCAAGAGCTTCTCTGGTTCGCTGCGCTATAAGATTCCGTTCAATCTCTGCTGAAAGACCGAAGGCAAAAGCCAGGACCTTGCTTTGAATATCGTCACCCAGCCTATAATTGTCCTTTATAGTCCACACCCTGGCGCCTATGCCCAATAACTGGTTTAAGATCGACATTATCATAAACAGGCTGCGCCCGAGGCGGGATAATTCAGAGCAAACAATAAGGTCATCCTTTTGTATTCCACAAAGCAATGAGCCCAAAAGCCGCCTTTCAGGGGCTTTCGTCCCACTTATTGTTTCTTCTATCCATTTCCCGATAGTGAGATGCTGTTTTTCACAAAACCGCTGTATTTCAAAACGCTGGTTCTCAACCGTCTGCCGGTCTGTACTGACCCTGATATACCCATAAACCATAATTTCCTCCATAGCGATTCATTCGGCACAAGGAAATTAATGGCGGTTAAATGCCCTAAAGAATAACAGGGAAAAAACTGCTAAAACACGCAAAAACAGGCTTCAAAAGAGGGATTTTGCCAAACTGTATGTATATTTTTGCCAAACTTGGGGCTCCGTTACAAAGTGATAATGAACAGGGTCATCTGCTTGTAAACTTTGTAAAGCGTCCTGAGTCCCATAGTAGCGGTAAACTGGAAAATAATTGAATACAGAGCCTGTTCCAGCGAAAACAAATAACCGGCGATGGCGAGGATTACGCAGTTTCCTCCCAGGATATAGTTGAACGCGTCGCGGCCGTATTTGTCCGCGATAAAGATCGCGATAAAATCCGTACCTCCCGATGTGGCCCCGGCGTGAAGGCACAGGCTTATTCCAACGGCGTTCAGTATGCCCCCGAACACCGCGGAAAGCAGCGTGTCGTGGAGCTGTATCAGATCAATAAACATCAGCGGCATAAAATCCGTAAGAAGCCCTGTAAGGACAATAGCCAGGCACGAATACAGGCTGAACTTCTTGCCGATAAAACGGAAGCTGATAAAGGCCGGAACGGCGTTAAGCAGAAAAAGTATGGGGCTGAAAGGCATGATCACGCCGGCATACCTCGCGGCGCATTCCTGTATAAGCAGGCTAAGGCCGGTAAAGCCGCCGGGAAAAAGGTTCCCCGCGTGGACAAAGGTATTTATGTTAAAGGCCATAATGATCGAACCGGCGACAACAAGGACAATACGTTTTGCGGTATTCATTGATACTTTTAGTATAATCTCCCGGATTGACAAAGAGAAGAGGCCCGGTTCATACTGAAAAAGAGCGCTTATGGGAGTTAAAAGGCCGGCGAATTACAGTACCCAGCAGGGCAGGCTTATTCTCGGCTACCTTGCTTCTCTGGAAGACAGACATGTTACGGTAAGCCAGATTGTCCAGTATTTCCGGAAGCAAAAAATCCCCATTGGTCAGACAACAGTGTACCGTCATCTGGAAAAACTGTACAACAGCGGAACAATACACAGATACGCCCTGAGCGACGGAGGGGCCTGCTATCAATATGTGCGGGACGACAGGCCATGTCAGGAGCACTTCCACCTTAAGTGTGAAAAATGCGGCGACCTTATTCATCTGGAATGTGATCTGCTGGAAGAGATACAAAACCATGTTTATAAAAAACACGACTTCCAAATCGACGCCCTGAAAACAGTGTTTTACGGAATCTGCGGCCGCTGCATTGCCGGCCGGTAGCCTTTACGGCCCGCCGGTTACGATACCGCGGGGGCCTTCCCGAAAACCCGCATAATTTTTGTGGGGCATTTTTGTTCGCAGGTTCCGCAGGCGCTGCACTTTTCGTAATTCACAACGGGTATGCCGTCTTCCAGCGCAATGCACTGTTCCGGGCAGTTCTTGACGCAGATGCCGCATTTGATGCAGCCTACACGGCAGGTCTTGCGTATGGCGGAGCGGATGGGACTGCGGTTGGAACACAGGGCCAGGGTTATCTGTTTGTCTCTGGGGACAACTTTCAGTACGCCCTGGGGACATTCCGTTACACAGACTTTACAACCGGTGCATTTCGCCCTGTCGACGCGGGGCAGGCCGTCTTTTCCCATGGAGAGGGCGCCGAACCGGCAGACTTGTACACAGTCGCCGAACCCGATGCATCCCCAGGAACAGAGCTTTGTCCCGCCGGTAAGCTTTGCGCCCCGGCAGGTTTTAAGGCCGTTGTAAATTCCGCGGGGAATGCCGACCCCTTCTCCGCCAAGGCAGCAGCATACCGGTACCATCGCCGTTATTTCCGCGGCGGCTACCCCCATAATGGCCGCAAGCTGGTCGGCCACAGCCTTGCCGCCCGCGGTACAGCGGGTTATGTCGCCGCCCTCGGCAACGGCTGCGGCATAGCCGTCGCAGCCGGGAAATCCGCAGCCGCCGCAGTTCGCGCCGGGGAGAACATCGCGGATTTTGCCTTTAAGGGGATCTTCGGGAACCCTGAAAAATTCCTTGAAAAAACCCAAAGCAAGCCCCAGCAAAAGCGCCAGGGCGGCGGCGAATCCCGCGGTAATCAGAACAATAGTCATTTACGGCCTCCCTACTTGACCAATCCGCTAAAACCCATAAAAGCCATGGAAAGCAGGGCGGCGGTTACAAACAGTATGGGTGTCCCCCTGAGGAAGGCCGGTACCGGGCTTGTTTTTATCCGGCGGCGGATACCGGCAAGAAGGAGCAGCGAAAGAAGAAAGCCCAGGGCGACGCCCGCGGCATAAACAAGAGATTCAATGTAATTGTATTTTTTCAGCCACACGTCAAATGTTACGGCAAGGATCGCGCAGTTTGTCGTGATAAGGGCCAGATATATCCCCATCGCGCCGTACAGCGACGGCATCATTTTTTTAAGGTAAAATTCCACAAGCTGAACCAGCGCGGCGATAACCAGGATGAACACAAGAATTTGCAGGAATTCAAGGCCGCCGGGAAGAATCGCCCTGAAAACGCCGGTTTCTTTTGACAGGATAAAGTGATATATGGGCCAGGTAGCGGCGGTTGCCAAAACCGTAACAAAAGTGACGGCCAACCCCATGCCGACAGCCTTGTCTTCGTCGGTAGTCATTCCGATAAAAGGGCACAGGGCGAGAAAGCGCATAAGCACTACGTTATCGATAAGAAACGCCGAAATGAAAATTTTGAAAAGGCTTTGAGAAATCATACTCCGGCTCCTTCCGCATCCTGTTTTGCGCTGTCCGCCGGGTTCGCGCCGCCGGCCGCACCCGCAGCGTTACTGCCGCAGAATGACGCCGCGGCGCAGTCCGCACAGCCGGCTTCTTCGTCTGCCGGGCGGCCGGCCTTTTGCCGGGCGGAATTTTCCGAACTCCGCTTTACCGCCAGATTTATGGCGACAAAAAAGGCGAATACAAAAAAGCCGCCCGGAGGCATGGAAAAAAACAGTATTTTAAAGGGCAGTATTTTTACGCCGGGAACGATCAGCGAACCGCTTCCCAGTAATTCCCGTATGGCCGAAATGCCGGTAAGTACCCAGGTATAGCCAAGGCCCATGCCCAGGGCGTCGGGGATAACGCTGCCGACGGACTGTTTGGACGCGAACGACTCGACCCTGCCCATAATGATGCAGTTCACCACGATAAGCGGAATAAAGACTCCCATTGCCGCGGAAAGGTCGGGAAGCCGCGCCTTGAGCACATAATCGATTACCGTGGTAAACGCGGCAATAACAATGATGAATACCGGTATACGAATTGAATTGGGAATAAGCCTGCGGAAAAGACTTATCACGATTTCCGACATAAGCAGTACAAAGGTCATGGAAAGACCCATGCCGATCCCATTGACAACCCGTGTGGTTACCGCCAGCGAAGAACAGAGGCCGATCATTAAAACCAAAAGAGGATTTTCCTTTACCAGTCCGTTAAGAAATATTTTTATGGGGTTCATTTTTCTACTCCCTGTTCTGTAAGCCACTGTTGTGCGGCGACCCCCGACGTTTTTACCGCGACTGCGACAGCCCGGCTTGTTATGGTAGCGGCGGTAATGGCAATAACGTCGTTTTTCGGCTCAAATGGATCGCTTACCGGTTTTTCGTCAAACTGACCGGCAAATGTAATTTTCTTTTCCTCGTTTACATAGTAACCGGGATCCGCCGCGTTTGCCCCAAGGCCGGGGGTGTCGGTGTGCTCCATTACTTTGATCCGGCTGATTTTTCCGTCGACGCCTACCCCTGCGAGAATTTTGACGGGGCCGCCATAACTTCCCACCGAAGAGCGGATCGCCACACCGGCAAGTTTTCCGTCCCGCCTGACGGCCCACTCGGTTTCAAAGCTGACTTCGCCGCCGGGGCTCTTGATGGCTCCGGTGATGTCTTCAAAGCCGTCCGCTTCGGGAAAAAGCTCTTTAAGGGCCGCTTCCAGCCCGGCCGCATTCCGCGCTTCTATTGTCTTTGCCGTACCCGCGTATACAAAGGCAAGACCCGTGCAGGCCGCCACGGCGTAGATCATAAGAACAAGTCCAAGTTTGAGTATGTCCCATATTTTCATTTTGCGGCACCCTTCCCGGCAGCCCTGGCTGTGCCGGACGCGCCAGCCATGCTGGACGGCTGTGCGCCGGATGCGGCCGGTTTACGCCGCTTCACAAAGCCGTATTTTTTCTGAATAAGCCGGTTCAGGAACGGCGTAATGGCATTCATGATAAGGATGCCATAGGTAACCCCTTCGGGATAGCCGCCCCATTTTCGTATCAACAGTATAACGATTCCCGCTCCCGCTCCGAAAATAAACTTTCCTTTCGCGGTAAGGGGAGAAGTGGTGTAATCCGTCGCCATAAAAACAGCGCCGAAACACAGGCCGCCGCTTAAAACGCTGAAAAGCGGATCAATGCCGAGGACGAACGACAGTACGGCGGCGGACACCATCATGGCAAGCGGGGCGCGCCAGTCGATCACCTTTGTTACAAGCAGATAAAAACATCCGGCCAAAATAAGCAGTATGGAAGATTCGCCTATGGATCCTCCGTGATTTCCGGTAAACAGGGTTTTTATCATGTCAGGATATGTTTCGCCGGAGGAAAGCCCTGTCTCGAAAAAGTTTGCCGCGACACCGGCTGTCCCGCTTCCCATTTTGGCAATGGCAAGCGGCGTCGCGCCGGAAACCGCGTCGGCCGCGCCCCAGGCCCTGCCCGGAACGGTCCAGCTTGTAATCGCTGCGGGAAAACTCATCAGCAAAAAAGCACGGCCGGAAAGGGCGGGGTTAAATACATTGGCCCCGATTCCGCCGAAAAATTCTTTCGCGACAACCACGGCAAAAAAAGCGCCCAGCGCCGCCATCCACGGAGGCGTTCCGGGGGGCAGGGAAAGGGCAAGGAGGAGCCCGGTTACAACGGCGGAAAGATCACCGCTGCGGTTTTCCCTGCCGAGTACAAGCCTGAAAAGCGCTTCGCCTCCCGTTGAAGCGGCTGTCGCGGCCAGAATTACCCACAGCGCCGGGAGGCCGTATATCACAACGCCGAATACCGCTGCGGGGGCGAGGGCCGCAAGCACAGCGCCCATAATTTTGGACGTGCTGGCTGAAGTTCCCGTATGGGGACTTGATCCTAAAAATATATCGGGCATGTTATACCTTCTCCTGGCTGGCGGCGTGCTGGGCGGCGGACTTTATCATTTTGAGCCGCTGTTTGCCGACCCGGAAACGCTGGACAAGTTTTATTCCGGCGGGACAGACGAATGAACAGCTCCCGCATTCAACACAGTCCATAAGTCCCGCCCGCACCGCCTCTTCCATGTCGCCGGATTCAAGGGCAATATTTATGATCACCGGAGAAAGGCGGCAGGCGCAGTTTCGTATACAGCGCCCGCAGCGGATGCAGGTTCCTTCGTCGCAGATTTTTGTTTCTCCGGAAGTCAGAAAGATTATGCCGGAAGTGTTTTTCTGAACGGGTACCGCCGCGAAAGGAACGGCGTTTCCCATCATGGGGCCGCCGAAGACAATTTTCCGCAGCCGGTCGTAGTCGATTTTCATAAACGTTTCCGGCAGATCCCCTATCAAGGTTCCGACGGGAACGCAGATGTTTTTCGGGGTTTTGCAGGCCCCGCCGGAAACGGTCAAGTCGCGGTCGACAAGCGGCTTTCCCAGGGTAAAAGCTTCGGCTATGGCAGTCAGGGTTCCGACATTCTGCACAATGCAGCCGGAATCCAGGGGAAGGCCGCCGGAAGGGACTTCCCGGTTTGCCAGGGCTTTTATCAGCATTTTTTCCCCACCCTGGGGATACAGCGTCTTACAGAGCCGCACGGTTACGTCAAGAGAATGCGCGGTTATATATTCATTCAGGGCGATTTCTTTTTCAAGCGCCGGAACAAGGGAAGCCTTGTTGTCTTCCATTCCGATAATGGCCCGCTTTACCCCGGTTATTTTCATTATCGCGGCAAGGCCTGTTACAAGAAGCCGGGGCTTTCCGGAAATAACCGCTTCGTCGGTGGTAAGATACGGTTCACACTCCGCGCCGTCGGCTATTATCAGATCAATGATTTTGTCCGGAGGCGGATTAAGCTTGACATGGGCCGGAAACGCCGCGCCGCCCATGCCGGTAATGCCCGCGTCCCTAATCCGCTTGAGCGCTTCTTCTTTTGGGCAGGAAAACGGATCGAGTGGCGGCATCAATTCAATGTCGTTTTGTTTCGGTTCTTCTTCACCGGCTTCAATGATAATGCACAGACCTTCGGTATTGTTCTGCTGAAGCCGGGGTTCGATCTTTTTTACCGTACCGGAAATGGACGCGTGAACCGGGACCGTCATAAGACCGTCCGCCGCCCCATCGGCGATACACTGGCCCCGCTTGACCCTGTCGCCTACGGCGACAAGAGCTTTGTTTGGCGCGCCGAAATGCTGGTTTACGGGAATGACCACCTGTTTGGGAAAAGGGGCAGTCTCTGTGGGCTTTCCCTCGGTGGCATGTTTCCGGGGATTCAATTTAAGTCCCCGGCTAAATGTGCTTACAGCCATAAAAAGGCCTTCTCCTGGATTGTTGATGAAGTTTAAAGCCGCTTTCAAAACGGTGTACTCTGGGTCGATTCGATCCTACCCGGAAATCCCTCACCAGTTCAAGAGTTTTTCGGCAAAAAAGTGGATTGAAATTAAACCGGTTGTAGAATCGGGCTGCCCGGGGCTGTTTCCCGGACAGTCCCGGGCACGCCCGAGTCAGCGGCGGCGGCGCATCAAAAGGAGCCGCAGAAGGCTCATAATCGCGGTAAGGGCGCTGGCCACATAGGTCATGGCCGCCGCCGTAAGAACTTTTTTCACGCCGCTCAATTCTTCCGGGGTTAGTATCTGGTTTTGTTTGAGTATCGCCATTGCCCTGGAAGAAGCGTTTATTTCCACCGGCAGGGTAATAAGGTAAAACGCTACGGCCCCGGCAAAAAGAACAATTCCCACGTTGAACAATACCGGAAAAGACAAGGCAAAACCCGCGATGGCGATCCAGGGCCCAAGGGAAGATCCAATATTCGCTACGGGAACCAGCGTACTGCGCAGACCCAGCGGGCCGTAACCCCGGGCATGCTGGATCGCGTGCCCTGTTTCGTGGGCCGCCACACCTATCGCAGCGATGGAAGTTTGGTTGTAAACAGGCTGGGAAAGCCGCAGGACATGATGCCCCGGATCGTAATGGTCTGTTAAAGAACCGGAAACAGGTTCAATAGAGACATTGGCGATATTGTTTGACTGCATTAAAAGCCGGGCCGCTTCGGCGCCGGTTACCCCACGGCTTGATTTGACGCGGGAATACTTTGCGAACGTGGATTTTACCTTGAACTGAGCCCACAGGGACAGCAGCAAGGCGGGCATCACAAGAACCACATAGTAAAAGTCGATATACATACGCTAACTATAGCAAAACGCGACATCCATGTCGAGCCAAAAACGCGGAGTTTTTTCCACGCTTTAACCGCCGAGGTACGCTTTTTTTACGCCGGGGTTTGCGATCAATTCTTCCGACGTACCACCGGCGATAATCTCGCCGGTTTTAAGCACATAGCCCCGGCCGGCAAATTCCAGGGCGACTTTGGCGTTCTGTTCCACGACCAGTATGGTGATGTTTTTTTCCTGGTTAAGCTGCCGCAGTGCCCGGAACATTTCGTGCATCAGCTTTGGGGCAAGGCCCATGGAAGGTTCGTCGAGCATTATAAAGGCGGCGCCGGTCATAAGGGCGCGGCCGACGGCAAGCATCTGCTGTTCGCCGCCGCTTAAAAGTTCCCCGCGCTGTTTCCGCCGTTCGGTAAGGCGCGGGAAAAGTTCGTATACCATGCCGCGTATTTCACTTTCGATAACGGCCCTGTCGCTTTTGTTGTGGTGCGGATACGCGGCGATTTTCAGGTTTTCTTCCACGGTAAGGTTGCCGAAAATGTGCCTTCCTTCGGGAACCAGGGCAAGCAGATGGTTTTGCACGAGCGTATGCGGCTCAGTTTTGAGAATACTTTTACCGTCGTACAGAATGTCGCCGCCTGAAACCACCGGAGCTTCGGGACGTACAAGACGCGCAAGGCTCATCAATATGGACGTTTTTCCCGCGCCGTTCGCGCCGATAAGGGTAACAATCTCTCCCCGTTCGATGTTGAAATCAACACCGTGGAGGACTTCAATGTTTCCATAAGATGCCGTAAGGTTTTTGACTTCCATCAGCATTGTTTTATCCCTCCGGCCCTAAATGGTTCCGTCGCCCAGATATGCGTTGATCACCCTTGGGTCGTTTTTTATTTCGTCGGGACTGCCCTGGGCGATTACTCTTCCAAAGTCGATAACCGTAATGGTTTCGCAAAGGGTCATAATTACTTCCATTTGATGTTCGATCATCCAAATGGTAAGTTTGAACTTTTCGTGTATCCAGCGGATACGGTCAATAAGTTCGGCGGTATCTGAAGTGGAAAGGCCGGCCGCCGGTTCGTCCAGCATAAGCAGGTCCGGCTCAAGCGAAAGGGCGCGCGCTATTTCCACACGCCGCTGGATTCCGTAAGGGAGATTTTTTGGATATTCGGCGGCAAGATCGGCAAGTTTAAAAACCTCCAGCAGTTCCATGGAAGAATCTATAATTTCTTTTTCGCGCACCTTGTATTTTTTTGTGCGGAAAAAAACACCCGCGGCGTTATAACCCAGGCAGTGATGCCGGGCTATGCAAATGTTGTCCAGTACCGTCATTTCGTTCCAGAGCCGTATGTTTTGAAACGTGCGGCCTATTTTCATTGCCGCTATTTCGTGGGGCTTTTTCGCGTTAATGCGACGGCCGTGAACAAGAATATCCCCTTCTGTCGGAATGTAAAAACCGCTTACGAGGTTAAAGACCGTTGTCTTCCCCGCTCCGTTTGGCCCGATAAGCCCGGCGATTTCTCCCTGCTCAAGTGAAAGGTCTATACCGGTAAGCGCCTGAAGCCCGCCGAAACGGTGGGTCAGCCGGTTAATTTCAAGATGCGCCGCCATGTTCTACCCCTTTTCTCCCGGCGCACTGCCGCTTCTTTTCCGGCGTTTCCCGGCGGCTTTTTGCCGCGCGGCGTACCACGCCTTAAAGCCGCGCAGCGCGCCGCCGAGCTCCCTGTTGCCCATAAGCCCTTCCGGGCGGAACTGCATAAGCAGTATAAGGAGCAGGGGGATAACCACCCACTTGAGAATTTGCAGGGGGCGCAGCAGTTCCAGAAGGATGGTAAACGACAGCGCCGACAGCACGGAGCCGGAAATGGAACCCATGCCGCCAAGATAAACCATAACCATGCCTTCGGTGGATTTCATAATGCCGAATATCGAAGGGTTGATAAACCCCAGCATGTGGGCAAAAAGGCCGCCTGAGATTCCGGCAAGGCCCGACGAAAACATAAACGCCAAAAGCTTCATCCTGTTGGTATTGACGCTCATAATTTCGGCGGAAATTTCATCGTAGCGTATGGTGGAAATGCCCTTTCCCAGCACGGAACCCATAAGCCGTTTTATCAAGACAATGCACAGTACGGCAAAAACGATAGTCCAGACAAGTATCCAGGGCAGGGGGATAACATCGCCCATCGCGGAGAGGGTTGACTTCATCCCCATAAGACCCCGGCTCGCGCCGACAATTTCCAGATTGTTAATGGCGGTCATGATGATATAATTCGAGGCAATGGTGATGATCGCCAGATAATCGTCGCGTGTTTTAAAGGAAGGAAGGGCCACAATAAGCCCCGCGGCCGCGGCAAAAAGACCGCCGGCGATAATCACCACGGGAAACAAAAATACGCTTGTCCAGGGCGAAAGAAGCGCCGCGCCAAAGAATTTGTTTTCGGTAAAAAGCATAAGGGACAGCGTCGACGATGTATACGCGCCCACAGCCATAAAACCCGCGTGCCCGCAGGAAAATTCCCCCATATAACCGTTTACGATATTGAGACTGGCCGCGAAAATAATGTTGATGCCGATGGACGTTAATACCGTCTGGAGGTACTGGTTTATGACTCCGGCCGACGAAAGCGTGACCGGCAGAATTATGACGGCAAGAATCGCCAGAACGGGGAGTACAGAATTTTTCCGTTTATATAAAGCGTCCCCGGAGACCCCGGGTACGGCAGATATCTCCGTCATGATGTACTCCTATATCTTTGTGCTTCTCGCTACGCCGAAAAAACCGGTGGGCTTGAGCACCATGATACCCAAAAGGATAACAAAAGACACCAGGTCTTTAAAACTTGACGGGAAAAAAGCGACAATAAAAATCTCGATGAATCCCAGCATAAAGCCGCCGATAAACGCGCCCCGTATGTCGCCGATACCGCCGACAACCGCGGCGATAAACGCCTTCCACCCGAGGATCATCCCCATAAGCGGGCCGAGCACCGGGTAGGACATGCCGAAAAGAATACCGGCCACCGCCGCGAGGCCGGAACCAAGGGCGAACGTAAAGGTGATTATCCGGTTAACCGGAATACCCATAAGCGGAATGGCGAACTTGTCGCAGGAAATGGCCCGCATGGACATGCCGAAAACCGTTTTTTTGACGATGAACCACAGTATGCCGAAAACCACAAAGGCCGCCGCGATAACCAGCGCCTTGAGGTTTGTAATAACCACAGGCCCGAAACTCCATATACGCTCGGTGATAAGGCTGGGGAAACGTTTTGTGCTGGCCCCGATAATCGCCAGGTTGCCGTTTTCCAGGATAAAGCCCACCATAAGAGCGGTGATAACCACATAGAGGCGGTTCACTCCCTTACGGCGGAGCGGACGGTACGCCACCCGTTCAATGGTAACGCCCAAAAGGGCCGTCAGCGCCATGGTAAGGATCAGCGTCAGGGCAAAAACGGGAATCCCTCCGCCGGGCAAAAGGCCCAGCAGCGCCGTGGCGATAAAAAAGGCAAAATACGAAGCCGCCATAAAAATATCGCCGTGGGCAAAATTGATAAGCCGCAGCACCCCGTAAACAAGGCAGTACCCCAGGGCGATTATTGAGTAAAAACTCCCCCATTGGAGAGCGTTAAAAACATTCTGTAATAACCACCCCAGCATACTGCGCCTTTATTTCATGTTGGTTACAAAGGTGAACTCACCTGAATCGCTGACCTGCACCACCACCGCGGTTTTGTCCGGATCGCCGTCGGCGTTAAACGTCATGTTGCCGGTAACGCCGGGGTAATCCCGCAGCGCCACAATGGCGTTTTTAATCGCTTCCCGGTTATTTTGCAGATTCCCGGTAAGGCCCGTGTCCGCGATAACCTTTAAAAGGATTTCCGTTGAATCGTACGTAAGGGCGGCCACGCTGTCGGGACTTTCGTTGTAGGCAGCCCTGTATTCATCAATAAATTCCTTTGTGATCCCGGTCGCCCCGGCCGCGGCAAAGTGATCCGTGAAATAGTAACCCCTGACCGCGTTATCGCTCAACGTTACCAGGTCAGTGGAGCCCCAGGAATCGCTGCCCAGTACCGGCTTGTCGCCCCAGTTCAGATTTTTCGCCTGGGGAACAATAAGGGCGACATGGTTGTAGTAGTCGGGAAGGTAAAGAAGCTGGGCGTTGGAGTTGGTGATTTTAGTCAGCTGAACCGAAAAGTCCTTGTCGTTTTCGCCGAAACTTTCAAACACCCGGATACTGCCCGCTCCGTAATTTGATTCCCAGGTTGTCCTGAACAATGCCGCAAGGCCGTTGGAATAATCGTCGTCCACATTGTAGAGTACTGCGGCCGTAGTAACGCCGGGGAACTGCTGAACCGCGAACCGCACCGCCGCGAGCGCCTGTACCGGGTCAAGAATACAGGTCCGGAACACATAGGGCCTGTTTTTTGTAACATCGGGATTTGTGGCCCAGGGAGAGATCATAGGCGTCCGGTTGTCGTTGCTGATCTGCCCCGCCGGAATCGCCCTGCCTGAGCCCACCGGCCCGACGATAGCGAGAACGCTGTCCTGCTCAATAAGACGCAGGGCGGCCAGGGCGGCGGATTCGGGCTTGAGCTCGTTGTCGGTGTAGATAAAGTCGAGTGTGTATTTCGTACCGTTTACATCCAGCCCACCCGCACTGTTGATCCGGTTTTTTATCAACTCGGCGGAGTTTTTGGCGCTTTCTCCAAGCTTGGGAGAATTCCCCGTCAAGGGAATGTTAAAGCCGATTTTAATGGTTCGCCCGCCGCCGCAGCCCGCCAATACCAGCGACAGGGCAATCAGCGCGAAACATCCGGGGATAAATACCTTTTTCATATTCACTCCTTTTCCTGAAACAGGACGCGGCATACACACCGCGCCGTTCGGGCCGGTTCCGGGATTTGCCATTCCGAAACAACCCTCCCCGTATCATACAGGAAAAACGCGATTATGACAAGTATGTTTATGCAGTAGAATGAATATTTATGCAGGAAGAGCCGGGAAACGGGCATATTTAACAAAACATGCGATGAAAATAATATACTACATGATGTAGACGGATTATTTAACTATATGCGCATATTTGAAGGAAAAAACGCTAAAGGACAATTAGAAATGTTTTGATAACTCATGTTGCGCGGCCCAAAACAGGCCCGTTCCAGGCCCTTGGCCCTCCAGGCTGTTTTATACAGTAGGATGTTATGTGAGGGTATGCAAAAAATATGGAAAATGCTTGCCATAAATATAAGAAGGTGTGTGCTTTTTAATTCCGGGAATCTCTGCTCCGCGGAGGCTCATTTTAAAAAAATTCCGTTACATATTTCCGGTAGCGCACGGGGAGAAACTGTTTTTGAAGATCGGCGTTGTTCCGGCTTTCATTGTTCACCGCGTGATGGAATGTCCGCCAGAGTGTTTCCCATCTGTCAAATTCCGCATAACGGGCCGGATTGTTCTCCGCGTCATCCGGCGGGGGCGGCCCGGTACAGGGGGTGATTTTCGCGGGCTTTTTTCCGCCGCCTGACAGCACAAGCCGGCGCTTTTCGTCGATAACCGCCCAGGGGGTTTGGCCAAAGCGGGCGCTAAAGTGATCCGCCAAAAGGGGCAGTACAAAATGATCCGGGGCGCAGCGGGCTGTGTAGCGCCGGTGTTCCGTGGAGTCCGGGGCCGGCTCCGGCTTAAAGCGAAGCAGTCCCCGCAGGCGGTCAAATTCCCTCGCGGTTTTGTATGCCGCGGACAAAACTTTTTCCGTATCGGGATCAAGCCTGTCGTTCGCGGCATTTTCGGCGGCCGCGCGGCCGGCTTCTGTTTTTGCGCCCGCCTGTTCCCCGGCGGCCAGGACTTTTTCCGCGAAACGCCGCACCGTCTCCCGGGGTACGAGGGCGCTGAGCAGCGCACAGATCGCGTTATCACGGGCGCCGGGAGAAATTTCCTCAAGGCGTTCCAGCAATTGTTCAAGGTCTCCGGCGTCCGTCTCCGGCCCGGCCGCGTCAAAAAGTTCCCTCTCTCTCATCCGTACTTCCTTAAAATTCAAACAACGGCAGCTGCAGCGCGTCTTCTTCTCCGGCGAGGATCCTGCGCAGGCGAAGTGGATTCTCGGGCCTGTCAAGAAAGCTTCCGCCAAGGGTGATAAAATACCGGGCGCGTTTTAACGCAACCCCAAGACGCTTAAGGCCGTCAAAATTCAGCGGCCTTGAACGGCGTACTTCCAGGATACGCCGGGCGCTTTTTGCCCCGATTCCCGGAACGCGGAGAAGGTCGTCGTAAGCGGCGTTTTTTATTTCCACCGGAAAATTTTCAAGATGACGCAGCGCCCAGGCGGTTTTCGGATCGAGGGCGGAATCCAAAAACGGCGTTTCAGGCGGTACAATCTCGTCGGGACTGAACTGGTAAAGCCGCATCAGCCAGTCTGCCTGGTAAAGCCGGTGTTCCCGGATTAGCAGATTCCGGAACAGCCCCGCAGCGGGCCCTCCTTCGACAGGCGTGTACGCCGAATAGTACACCCGCCGCAGGGAATATTTCCGGTAAAGCGCCCCGGAAAGGCCGATGATTGTGCGGTCATCTTCTTCGCTCGCTCCAACAATAAGCTGGGTGCTCTGCCCTGCGGGGGCGTATACCGGGGCGGATTTAAGCCGGTGCCCGCGGTCTTCTTCGATTTCCCCGGTAACCCTGGAGACATTGTTCATGGCGTCGAAGACAAGCTTCCCGGATTTTTGCGGCGCGAGGCTTGTAAGGCTTTTTTCCGTGGGAAGCTCAATATTCACGCTGAGCCTGTCCGCCCACAGTCCCGCCTCTCGTATCATCGCCTCTCCCGATCCCGGAATGATCTTGAGATGAATGTAACCGTTAAAGTTCCGGTCTTTACGCAGGGTTTTCGCGACGGCAATAAGTTTTTCCATAACGATATCCGGATCGGAAAAAATGCCGGAGGAAAGGAACAGTCCTTCGATGTAATTGCGGCGGTAAAATTCACTGCTGAGATCGACAAGCTCGTCCGGGGTAAAGCTTGCCCGTTCAATGCCGGACGAAACCCGGTTTACGCAGTACGCGCAGTCGAAACGGCACACGTTGGAATACAGCACTTTAAGAAGGCTTACGCACCTTCCGTCGCCGGTCCAGGAATGGCATACCCCGGCGGCCACCCGGACGCCAAAGCCGCCGTCCGGCGAACCGGGGAACGACTGGCTTCCTGACGAGGCGCAGGAGGCGTCATATTTTGCCGCTCCCGCAAGAATGGCAAGCTTTGTTTCCAGTTCCATTCGTATACTATACGCCCGTTTAGATAAATACGCAAGGGCAAATAATCGCGGATGCAGGAATATCGGGGAAGAGTACAGCGCCGCGGCGCGCGATGTTTTCAAAACGGAAAAAATTGTTTATCATCAACACATGATCATTTGCTGTGGTGAAGCGCTTATCGACATGGTTCCCGAAAAAAACGCGGCGGGCAGGGATGTTTATGCTCCGTGTCCCGGCGGGAGCCCTTACAATACGGCGATTGCGGCGGGGCGGCTTCTTGGTGAAAAAAACGGCGTGCCGCGGACGGCATTTCTCGCCCGGCTTTCAAAGGATTTTTTCGGCCGCCAGCTTATCGGGCATCTTGAAAGCAGCGGCGTATCCACCGCTCTTGTTACGCTGTCAAATCAAACCACGACGCTGGCGTTTGTAAAACTGGAGGAAGGGAAAGAGCCTTCGTACATCTTCTATACGGAAGGCGCCGCCGATCGTTCGCTTGTTCCTTCTGATCTCCCGGCGCTTGCGCTGTCTGAAACAGACTGTGTGCAGTTCGGCTCCATTTCCATGACCATGGAAAGTTCCGCTTCAACCATTGAACGTTTTGTGCTGGGTGAAAGTTCCAGGGAGAACGGGCCGGTAATTTCTTTTGATCCGAATATCAGGCCGATGATGATACAGGACAGGGCAGCCTATCTGGAGCGTTTTGAAAAATGGGCGGCGTGTTCTGATATCGTGAAAATTTCATCCGTCGATTTTGACTTTATTTATCCGGAAGAAGGGCTTGAAAAATCGGTGGAAAAAATTCTGGCGCTGGGGCCCCGTCTTGCCGCCGTTACCCTGGGCTCAGGCGGCGCGATTGCCGTGCGGAGGCGGAAGGAGGGCGGCGTTGTGAGGGCAAGCGCTCCGGTCCTCGAGCTTCCGGTAATTGATACAATCGGGGCGGGCGATACATTCCACGGGGCCCTGCTTTCGTGGCTTGAAATCAACGGCCGCATGTCCCGTAAAGCCCTGTCTTGTCTCGATGAGGCGGATATGCGAAGCGCCCTTGTTTTCGCCAACAAGGCCGCTTCCATTGTCTGTTCCCGCAAGGGAGCCAATCCCCCGGGTTTGGCGGAAATGGATTTGGTGTAGCTGTGGCGGGAAACATTTTTGGCGGCGTTTTCAGGGTGCTTTCATTCGGCGAGTCTCACGGGCCCGCGACCGGCTGTGTTATTGACGGATGCCCCGCGGGAGTTTCCCTTGACGTACAAGACATTGCCCGCGATCTAAGCCGCCGCCGTCCGGGAAACGGCGGACCCGGTATAAGCCCCAGAAACGAACAGGATGAGCCGGAAATTCTTTCCGGTGTTTTCGGGGGCAAAACCCTGGGAACTCCGATAGCGATCATTATCAGAAATACAAACCAACATTCCGAAGATTACGATGATCTTAAAGACCTGTACCGGCCCGGTCACGCCGACTGGACCTGGGAGGCAAAATACGGCTTTCGGGATCACCGGGGCGGCGGCAGAAGTTCCGGCAGGGAAACCGCCGCCAGGGTCGCCGCCGGCGCCGTTGCCAGGGCATTTCTCGCGCTTTCGGGGATAACGGTTACGGCCTGGGTGTCCCAGGCGGCGGGCATAAACTCACCCGGTCCCGGCGATCCGGCATTTGACCCTGCCGCCGCCGCGGCAAACCTTCTCCGGGTTCCCGGGAGGACCGGGCAAGCCGGGAAGCGGATAGAAGAACTTGCCGCCCGGGGAGACAGCGCCGGGGGCGTTGTCTCCTGCCGTGTTTCCTCCCTGCCGCCGGGTCTTGGCGAACCGGTATTCGGAAAACTTTTTGCCCGAATAGGAGAGGCCGTCCTTTCCATCGGCGCGTGCAGGGGTGTTGAGTTCGGGGCGGGATTTGCTTCCGCGGGCCTGCGCGGATCGGAGAACAACGACGAGCCGATACCCGCACGAGAATCATCAGACGGTTTGCCCGCGGACAAACCAGGTCCGCCCACGGCCGAAACCGGCCTGCCCCCCGGCGTTCCCCGGCTGTCGTTTAAAACCAACAGGGCCGGGGGCAGTCTGGGCGGCATATCAACCGGTATGGATGTTGAATTCCGCGCCGCCTTCAAACCGGTCGCGTCCATCGGAATGGCGCAAAAAACGGTAAACCGGAACGGCGAAATTACCGAATGCCGGATAACCGGCCGGCACGACGCCTGCATCCTGCCGAGGGTTGTGCCGGTGGTGGAGGCGATGACGGCCCTGGTTATCGCCGACCTGACGCTTCAGCACAGATCCGCGAGAATTTAGTTTTACAGTATTCCACGGTTTTCAAGACGGTGTTTTTCCAGGGCGGCGTCGAGATTGTTGGGATCAAGGTCAAGGGCGTAGTCCAGGACACGGCCGCTTTCCGCTTCCCTGCCCAGTGTACGAAGGCAGCGGGCGATGAGTGTTTGAACCCTGGCGGCGTCCTTAAGCGCGGGAGACATCTGGTCAGGCCGGTCCGCCGCCGCAAGCTCCTCTCCGGCCCGCAGACGGGCAACTGCGTCCGTCTGAAGCGCCGCGGCGGTTTCGTATAACTCCAGCGCCTCTTTCGGATTCCCCCGCATGTCGAGCATTAAAGCGAGGTTTGCAGGAATCTGCCAGAGTCTGCCGTATCCCCGTTCCCGGATTGAGGAAAGCAGCGTTTCCGCTTCGGGAAGCCTGTTTTCCCGCGCAAGGGCAAGGGCTTTATGCAGATCGATCCAGGGTTCTTTGATTCCGGCCCGTTCCGCCAGGGTAAGAAGCAGGGGCGTCTCGCCGTAACGGCGCTGGAAGTCAAAATACCAGGCGGCCCACCGGTACACCCTCGCGTCGCCGGGATGGTTGTTAACCAGCGACCAGGTTTCCGCGACGGTCTTGTCCACGGACCACCCTTCGCTTCTTCTTCTGAGCAGTTCCAGATCAAAAAGGCTCTCGGTTTTGCCGGCCTTTTCCAGTACCGCCATTGCCCGGTCTGTGGGTACCAGGCGGGAAAACCGGAGCAGCGCGAAAACCCGGCCGCTCTCGTAGGAACTGTCGCCTGAAAAAAGCATTTCCAGCCAGCGCCGCTGTTCTCCGGGAGAAGTGGAAATCGAGGCAAGGTTATACAGGGAGCGGGATCGGGTATCGCCGGGCTGTCCGCCTTCCCCGGTCATTTTCCACAGCGTCCCGGCGCTTTCCGCGAAGCCGGCAAGCCACAGGGCGTCCGCCTGGCGGGCGATTCCCCAGTCGTCGGTGCGGCGGGAAAAGAGCTCGGCCGAGCGCGCGAAGTTGCCGTGGTCGTAAAAAAATTCAGCCCCAAAAAGATACGTTTCACCGCTTACGTTCTGATCTTCAAACAGTGCGTTTATTTGGGACAGCGCCCAGGGCAGGTTTCCGTCCAACACAGTCCGTATCGCGGAATTAACCAGATACCGCTCCCGCTCTTCTCCTTCGGCTGTCATACAGAGCAGGGGAAACAGTTCCAGAGGCATGAGCCTGGCTGTCGCGGGATCGCCGGCCGCTCCGGAATATACGGAAAAAATCAGGGCGAGTTTTCCCAGCGCCGCTTCGTTCATAAGTGAAGCAAGCTCCAGAATTTTTTCCCCGTCTCCGGCCCCGCCGCCGGAATTACGGATAATCGATTCCGCCTGAAGCGCGGCGATTTGTCCCGAGTAGGGGTACAGTTTCCCGGCCCGTTCCGCGGCGGCGGCATAGGAAGCGGCTTCTTCCGCCCCCAGATTCCGGCGGCGCTTGAGCACGGAAAGGTGGTTCCCCGTGTCACGGGCTTTTTTTTCAAGCGAGTTAAGCATAGCGGCGCGTTTTTCCGCCTTAATGCCGGGATTCGCCGCCGTTTCCCTGTCGTATTTTTCAAGCGCTCTTGAAAACGGCGTATCGTTCAAAAAAGGCCCGAAAAGGGGGATGTTCCCGCCAAGGGAAAGAAAAACAAGAAGCCCGAGGAAAATGAGGGCTATTACAAGTCCGAAAACGCAAACGCCTTTTAAGATGCTCCGGCCAGGGCTCATTCCTTTGCTCCGTCTTGAATAGTCCGGCGAACGCTGTCCAGAACTCCGTTAATAAAACGGTACGAATCGTCGGTACCAAATTCGCGGGAAATACACACCGCTTCGTCGATAACAACCGACGGGGGCGTATCCTGAAACATTAATCCATACACGCTCATTCTGAGCAAAGAAAGGTCAACCAGATTAAGCCGGGAAAAGTCCCAGTTTTTAAGATGTTGTTTAATCATCTTGTCCACCGGGGTTATTTTTTCCACCGTACCCTGGACAAGAAGGCGGGAAAAATCGGCGCTTTCCACCAGGTTTTTCTTCTTGCCGTCGTCAAGCCAGGAAAACTCAAGCAGGCCGGGCAGCAGCTCCGCCCGGCGCTGCCGCGTCCCTGCGGCGCCCCAGGCGTACAAAGCCTGAAAGGCGAGAATACGCCCCTGTCTGCGCGCGCCCATCACCACACTATGCTGTTGTAGGTGCTGTCCATAATCTGGACGCTTCCCCGTTTTTTCAGCTCCTCTACCAGTTCAAGGCTCGCTTTTTCAATGACTTCCATCTGCCGCTTTTGGGATTCGGTGATAAGAAGGTAATTTTTCACGGTTGTCCGGCGCGGATCTTCAAGGCGGTATATGTCGTCCAGGGTGAGGGTTTTCTGCCGTAATGTTTCGATCACCTTAAGGAGATAATAGCCGTCGGGCCGTTCCAGAAGTTTTGAAACTTCCCCCTGTTTAAGGCGGAACGCGGTATCGTAAAAATCAATGCCCAGCGCGGCGCGGACCTGGTCGCTCTTGTACAGATACGGGCCGTCGCCGCCTTCATAGCCGGAATTGGGCTTGTGGGAATCGTCCACGACTTCGTCGAACTTGCCCGCGTCCCCGCCAATCTGCCGCGAAAGCTGGGTCGCTCTTTCAAGGGCCCGCGCCTTGTCCACCTGGCTTGTTATCGGTACCCAGATCATCTTGATTCGTATCGTATCGGGCCGTACAAAACCGCCTTCGAAGAAACTTTTATCCCTGAGCTGATTGTACAGGGTTTGGATTTCCGCTTCTGTCGGAGGCTTTGCCGACTGAAACATGGCCTGTTTTTTAAACTGAAGATATTTGTTGGTAAGCAGGGAACGGCGTATCTGTTCCCGAAAACCCGCCCTGGTCATTCCGGTCTGGGTGCGAAGCTCGTTGTCGATATCGGCGTCCACCGGGACACGGCCAAGCTTTTGGGTAAGAAAGGCGGTGAGCGGCTTCAGTTCATCTTCAACGGCCTGGTTAAGTTCGCGGTCCGTTACGCTCACATTATCCTGCTCGGCGGCTTGGCATGCCAAAAGCTGGTTTGTGATGGTTTCCAGTATCTGCCGCCGTTCTTCCGCGCTAAGCGGAGCGGCGGCGCCCTCCGCGTTGGACCTGGACAGGTTCATCCAGTTGACATAGTCCCTGAATTCCTTTACCGAAACAGGCTGGCTTTTGGAAAGACGGACTACGGCTACCGGCTGGAGATCCATCTGGGTAAAAGCGGCCGCGGCCGGCAGGGCAAAAAATGATAAAAAGAGAAAAAAATGTTTCATTCTACCACCTCGAGCCGGTTCCGAAATCTGACTCCGGAACCGGCTCACTCTGGAGGCTTTCCAAAACCTCAGTTTTGGGAAAAGCTCTCTGCCTATAATATACCATATTCGCCCGCCGCTATTCCAGCGCCGCCCGGATACGCCTGATCCCTGCAGACGAAGACTGTTCTTTTTGTATTGTGAAACGTCCCATGGTTCCGGTGCGTTCCACATGGGGGCCGCCGCAGACTTCTTTTGAGAAAAAGTCCGCCGGGCTTTTTCCCACGGTGTAGACTTTTACCTGGGATTCGTACTTTTCGCCGAAAAGGGCCATGGCCCCGGCGGCCTTCGCCTGGTCAAGGCTCATCATTTCCATGGTAACCGGCAGATCTTTGCCGATCTGTTCGTTGACGATGTCCTGGACCCGTTTGATCTCTTCCGCCGTCATTGGGACGGGGTGGGAAAAGTCAAAACGCATACGCTCGGCGGTAATGTTGGAGCCCTTTTGGGCCACATGATCCCCCAGAACCATCCGCAGGGCCCTGTGGAGCAGGTGAGTGGCGGTATGGTACTTGACGGCCATTTCGCCCTGATCGGCGAGGCCGCCCTTAAAGACCTGCCCGCCCTGGGACCGGGAAAGTTCCTGGTGTTTTTTGAAGGCTTCGTCAAATTCGGCGCGGTTTACCGTCATCCCGTTTTCCCCGGCCAACTCGTCGGTAAGCTCAATGGGAAAACCGTACGTGTCGTACAGTTTGAACGCAAGCCTGCCGGACATGGTTTTTTTCGGATCTTTTAACAGATTGGGAAGGAGCTTTTCAAACTCATGTTCCCCTTTCTGAAGGGTTTCAAGGAACTTTTCTTCTTCACGCCGCAGCTCTTCCACAATGGAAGCCTTGCCTGCCGCGAGTTCGGGATAGGGGCCGGAAAACTTTTCCACGACCGCAAGAGCCGCGGGGATAAGGCTTTCCATGCCGAGCTTGCGGCCGTGCCGTACCGCCCGCCGTATAAGGCGGCGGAGCACGTAGCCCGCCCCCACGTTGGAGGGACTTACCGCCTTGGGGTCACCCAGCACAAACGTGGAGGAACGGACATGGTCGCAGATAATGCGGATTGACTTGTCTTTATCCGCGTCTTCTCCGTATGTGTAGCCGCCGGGATTCATCGCCGAAGTAACGGCGGCGATTACCGGAGCGAAGACTTCGGTATCGTAGACGGATTTTTTGCCGTTGAGGATCGTCACCGTCCGTTCAATGCCCATACCGGTATCCACGCATTTACGGGCCAAAGGCTCGTAAATGCCCGCCTCCGTTTTGTTGTACTGCATGAACACATCGTTCCATATTTCCAGCCACTTCCCGCAGGAACAGCCGGGGCCGCAGTCCGGGCCGCAAGGCTCTTTCCCGATATCGTAGAACATTTCCGAGTCCGGGCCGCAGGGGCCGGTGCTTCCCGCGGGGCCCCACCAGTTGTCCTCCTTCGGCCGGTAACTGATCCTGCTTTCGGGAATTCCCAGTTCTTTCCAGACCCGGGCGGATTCTTCGTCTTTTGGGGCGTTTTCATCCCCCGCAAAAACCGTTACTCCAAGCTTTTCCAGGGGGATTCCCAGCCATTTTGGGGAAATGAGAAACTCAAAACTCATTTTGATGGCGTCTTCCTTGAAGTAATCGCCCAAAGACCAATTTCCCAGCATTTCAAAAAAAGTCAGATGGCTCGGATCGCCCACGCTGTCTATGTCGCCGGTACGGATGCATTTTTGGTAATCGACAAGCCGTTTCCCCGCCGGATGCGGCTCGCCCAGCAGGTACGGCACCAGCGGATGCATTCCGGCGGTAGTAAACAGCACTGTCGGGTCGTTTTCCGGGAGCAGGGATTTCCCCTCGATCTGGGTATGGCCGTGCTGTGTAAAAAATTCAATGTACTTGGAGCGCAATTCGTCTGAGTTCATGGGTACATAGTAGTAAAAAAACGCCCTCTGGACAAGCTGACCCGCCTTCTCCCGCCATCGCCCACCGCCGGATAATACGACTTGACATTTTTTTGTGTATTCTGATACGATGGCACAGCCTTCCCCTGTAGCTCAGTTGGCAGAGCAGCTGGCTGTTAACCAGCTTGTCCGTGGTTCGAGCCCGCGCGGGGGAGTAAAGGAAAAAGCCCGTCTTTTAGACGGGCTTTTTATATCAAAACAACACGGGTTCGAACCGGAGTCCGCGCCGACCGGCGGGAGGAAAAGCGCCCAGGGATGGGCGCGACAGCGGACGGAGGCGGCCCGCAGGCCCGAGACAGGAAGTCGAGGGCCGGAGGGCGAACCCGCGCGGGGGAGCAAAGGAAAAA
>JAIRWM010000123.1 GCA_031268975.1 Treponema sp.
AACATTGAGCGCGTTTTTTCGACAATGGCAGCACGGCGTGGGGCCCGGCTAAGCCTTTACCACCCGTGCAAGCCAAGGCCCCGCCGGCTTGGTGGTGGAATTCTTCTTAAAACGAGCTAACCACAGTTTGAGTTGCCGGTCAAGTTTGGTGCACAGGGGATACCTGCGGGCTTTTCAGGAACAGGGGATACCTGCGGGCTTTTCAGGAACAGGGTATTGCGGCGGACTTTGACCGCCTGGCTGTTGCCTGCGATTTGACTTTCCGGGGCGGCATTGACGGCGCCCGGCGGCTGCTGCAAATCAACCCCGCATTGGAGGCGATTGTAGCCGCCACCGATTATGCCGCCCTGGGAGTTATGCGGGCCTGTGTGGAAGCGGGGCGCGGATCAGCCGTACAGGTGATTAAATTCGTGGAGCAGTTCCAGGGCTTTTGTTTTGCAGCTTCCGCAGGCGGTGCCGATCTTTGTGGCGGCCTGAAAATCTTCCCAACTGCGGGCGCCGTTTTTAAACGCGGTTTCCAGGTCTTTGTCGGTAATGCCCAGGCAATTGCAGATTGTTACCGCCGCTTCCTTAAAAAGCCCGGCCCTGCCTGTTTTTGAAAGGTAATCGTCGACGGCCGCCCGCAGGGCTTTATCACCCAATACTGAGCAATGGATTTTATTTTCGGGCAGGCCGCCGAGTTTTTGAACCAGGTCTTCCGGCCGTATTTTATATGCTTCGGCTATGTTCATTCCCTTTATGGTTTCCGAAAGCATGCTCGTGGACGCGATGGCGCTGGCGCAGCCGTACGTTTTCCAGCGCACGTCGGTTATTACATCATCCTTGATTTTCAGAAGCATCAGCATTTGATCCCCGCAGCGTATATTTCCCGCTTCGCCCCGGGCATCGGCGGGAAATTCCGACTCATCATCCAAAAGGACATTCCGCGGATTGGTAAAATGTTCTTTAACTTTATCTGAATACAACCAGGCAGTCATTGTTCCTCCAGTTTAGACAAGTGTCGACATGCTTCTGAGCCGTTTGATAATCGGCGGCACAGCGGCAGCCACATAATCAATATCAGCTTCGCTTATACCCAGTCCCAGACTGAACCGTATGGAACCGTGGGCCAATTCCGGGCCGGCGCCTATGGCAAGCAGTACGTGGGACGGTTCAAGACTTCCCGACGCGCAGGCCGATCCGGTGGAAACCTCGATTCCTGCGAGATCCAGGGACAGAAGTATCGCCTCGCCTTCCGCTCCGGGAAAAGACACGTTAAGGGTATTGGGAAGTACATCTTCCGGGTGGCCGTTGATCTTTATGTTGGGAACCGCCGTTTCCAGGGCGTCTTTAAGGCGTTTCCGCAGGGCGCCCATTTCCCGCCCATAGTGTTCCAGATCCCGCTTTGCCAGTTCCGCCGCCTTGCCCAAACCAAGTATCCCGATATTGTTGTAGGTTCCCGCCCTCATTCCGTCTTCCTGATGGCCGCCGTGGATCAGCGGGTAAGCGGGGGCGTGTTCCCGGACATAGAGGGCGCCTGTGCCCTTGGGGCCGTAAATTTTGTGGGCCGACATGGTAAGGTAATCTACCCCCAGATCCGCCGCGTCAAGGGGAATTTTCCCCACGGCCTGAACGGCATCGGTATGCATCCACGCGCCGGCGGCTTTTACCATGCCGGCGATTTCCTTTATATCCTGAACGGTGCCGATTTCGTTGTTTGCCATCATCACCGACACAAACAGGGTTTCTTCGTTCAGGACTTTTTTTAATTCCGCCGTTACGAGTTTCCCGTCTTTGTCCACCGGGATAAAATTAACCTGGTACCCCAGCGATTCAAGGTACTTTGCGGAATTAAGCACGCACGGATGTTCTATGGTAGTGGTGATAAGCCCCCGCCTGCCCTGTGAAAGCGGCGCGCCCCGGGAATCCGATGCAAGCCGGCGCATTGTGGAAAACACCGTGTTGTTTGACTCCGAACCGCCTGAGGTAAAAATCACCGTTTTTGCCGGAACTCCCAAAAGTTCTCCTACCCTGTTCCGGGCTTCTTCTACCCGGTTTTTGGCTTCCCTGCCCGCGGCGTGCATACTTGACGCGTTCCCGTATATTGGAAAATCTTCTATAAGAGCGGATCGTACCTCGGCCCTGAGCGGGGTCGTGGCATTGTAATCCAGATAAATCTCCTTCATGTTCTATAATCCTTATATTTCTTATAATAATACTAAACTTTAATTTTGTCAATTTTTCGGGCGCCGCCCCGGGGAAGACTGGTCAACCACAGGTTAATCAGTCTTCCCCTGGATCAGAAAAGAAACTATAGTATACTTACTGTATGATTGTATCCCCCCATAAGATTCCCGGGAGAGAAGCCGTGCGGGAAGCGCTCGACAGGATGATTCTTTCCCCGTCCGGCTGGAGGGGCGTTTTTTCCGCCGCCGGGGACGAAGAAGATCCCGGCAAGGATATTTCGCCCGCCTTCGGGACCATCGCCGCGGCCGGCGCTTTTGTCTTTGCCGGGTATATCCGGGAAAAGTTCTCCCCTTCCCCGGCGCCTTCCACCGTTATCCTGGGCATGGACACCCGGCCCACCGGGCCCGCGCTGGCGGACCTCATGATACGGGCCTTTATCGCCAGAGGATACCATGTCCTCTTTACCGGAGTTTCGGCAGCCCCGGAAATTATGGCTTTTTCCCGGCAGAGGCCGCCGGGATATTTTGCCTACATTTCGGCAAGCCACAATCCCATAGGCCACAACGGTATCAAATTCGGCTTTAACGGCGGCGTTCTTGACGGCCCGGAAGCGGCAAAGCTTATCGCGTCGCTGAAGGATTACATGGCGGCCCCGGACGCGGCCGCCGGCATCTTCTCCTTTCTGGAAAAAACCGGAAGCTGCGAACTGTCCGCCGTATACCGGGAAGAAGAGGCCGTTAAGCGGGAAGCCCTTGCCGCCTACCGGGATTTCAGCGTCCTGGTCGCGTCCGGCGGGGAGAGCGGCGCGGAACACCGGGACGCGGCGGCGTGCCCTGGTCCGGTTTTCGACGCCATAAAAGCCGGTCTTGCCGGGCGCCCTCTGGGAATCGCCGCGGACTTTAACGGTTCCGCCCGCGCCGCAAGCATCGACGGCGAACTGATACGATCCCTGGGAATTTCCTTTCGTTCCATGAACGATACGCCCGGTAAAATCGCCCACGCGATCATTCCCGAAGGAACGTCACTGGATCCCTGCGCCCGGTTTCTGTCTGAGCTGCACGCTTCGGATCCTTCGTTTACCCTGGGGTATGTTCCCGACTGCGACGGCGACAGGGGCAATCTTGTCATCTGGGACGACAGGGAAAACGGAACCCGTATCCTCCAGGCGCAGGAAGTGTTTGCCCTTGCCTGCGTCGCCGAACTGTCCCACCTGGTCTGGACAGGGATCCTTCGCCCCGGCGAAAACGGCGGAGAACTTCCCAAAGCCGCCGTGGCGGTAAACGGCCCCACTTCAATGCGCATAGACCGGATCGCGCGCGCTTTCGGCGTCCGGGTATTCCGCGCCGAGGTCGGAGAGGCCAACGTGGTGAACCTTGCCCGCCGTCTCCGGGATCAAGGTTACATCGTCCGGATACTGGGAGAAGGTTCCAACGGCGGAAACATCACCCACCCTTCGGCGGTGCGGGATCCCCTGGCGACTTTGTTCGCGCTGATTAAGCTCCTTGCCGTACGAAGCGGCGGGGAAACCGGCAGGGGATTTTTCCGGATATGGCAGGAAAAAGCCGGTCTGGCCGGAGGAACCGGAAAAACCGGAGCCGGAGACGATTTTACCATTTCGGATATTATCGCTTCCCTTCCCCGTTTTTACACCACCGGGGTTTCAACCCCCGAAGCGAAACTCCTTGTCACAACAACAGATCACCGGTTGCTTAAAGAAAAGTATCAGCGTGTTTTTCTTGCCGAATGGGAAGAAAAAAAAGCCGGTCTTGAAAAATACGGCATCCGGGATTTCCAGGCGCGCTCCTGCGTCGGTTCCGAAGAAAAGCGGAATCTTGAAAACTTCGGCGACGCGGAAACCGGCGGACTGAAAATTGTGTTTACCGGAAAGGCGCAATCCGGTCCGGATAAAGAAGAAAAAGCCTTTATCTGGATGCGCGGATCGAAAACCGAAAGTGTTTTCAGAATTATGGCCGACGCGGAAAAGCCGGACCTCGAAAGGGAGCTTATCATGTGGCAGCGCGGCATGGTGGCCAAAGCCGATTCCATGTAGAGCAGTGCGCCGTTTTATGATACGCTTACATTCTGTGGATACCACGGGAAGGAATTGCAATGGGAATACGCGGCGAAGTTTTTTCGACAAAACTATTGCTTCAAAACAGGACATATTTTTTCAACGTGAAGGAAAACCGCATGGGCGACCTTTACCTGAACATTGTGGAAAGCAAAAACAAGGACTCAGGAGGCTTTGAAAGGCAGTCGGTAATTATATTCTCCGATGACCTTCCCGCTTTTCTCGGTGAATTTGACAAATCCCTCCGTGTGCTGGAAAAGGCCGCGCGCGAACAGGGCCGTAACCCGTCTCCGGGCGGAGCAAAGTCCCCCCGGAACGCGGCCCGGGAAAAACCGCCCGCCGGAGAACGGCGAAGCAGAACAGGACGTGACGCGGGAGGCGGCGGAGAACCCCCCGGAAAAGGCGGCAGACGGGTTGTGGTAAAGAAACGGAATGACAGACCGGAATGAACCCATAGTGTCAACTTGTTTAAAAACGACTGAAAAACCCGACGTGGGAGGAAATTCTTTAGCCGGCCACCCGGAAAATACGGCAGGACTGGGCAAAAAACGGAAATTGACCGCACAAACCGCCTTGTTTAAAATGAGCTTTGCCGGTCAGGATGATCCGCGCTTTTTTCTGAACACCGCAAGGCTTTCTATATGGGCTGTCTGGGGGTAAAAATCAAAAAAATACAATTCGTCTAAATGATAGGCGCCCGTAAGTACGCGGGAATCTCTGGCCAGCGAAGCGGGATCACAGGAAACATAGGCAAACACCGGGGGAGTTTCTTCCGCCAGTTTCCGGGCAAGCGCGGGGGACAGTCCCTTCCGGGGAGGGTCCGCCAGGACAAAGGTATAGGGACGCAGTGATTGTTTTCCCGCCCAGGTTTCGTCTTTTTGGGGGAAAAAGCGGAACGGCCCGGCCGGGCGATCCGGCCCGGAGCTCCGGGCGGTCAAGTTGGTCTTTGCCAGATTGAGGGCGCGGGCGTTTTCCTCCATCAGGTCCGTTCCGTCAGGAAAAAATTCCGAAAGAAACAGGGAAAAGGTTCCCACGCCCGCGTAAAGGTCGGCCATTTTCCCGCCGGGGAAGGCGGACGCCGTCTCTTTCGCGGTGAGGAGCAGTTGCCCGACAAGCGCTTCCAGCGCCGTTCCGTTTGCCTGGAAGAAGCAGGACGCGTCCAGGGTGATCTTTCTGTCCAGTAGGACGGCGCTTCCTCTGGACGCGGCGTTTCCCGCGCTGAGTTCCGTTCCTTCTTCTGCCAGAAGCAGCGGACCCCGGGCGTAGAGGGTAAATCTGTCTTTTCCCGGAGGAGGTTTCAGGGTTTTCAGAACGCCCCGTATTCCCGGATCGAGGACGGGACAGTCTTCAACGGGAATAATTTCGCCGCTTTCACGGGCCTTGAACCCGCAGCGCGGCCCTTTGTTCGCCCGTACCGCGTGAAGGGAAACCCGGTTCCGGTATTCCCAGGGCGGCGACGGCACAACGGTACAGCGGGGCGGGGTAAGACCCCCGATGTGTGCCAGGCAGTCCGTAAGGGCGGTCTCTTTCGCGTCAAGCTGGGCCTGGTAGTTTATATGCTGAAGCGAACAGCCGCCGCATTCCCCATACAGCGGACACTCAGGCTTTACCCGCAGCGGAGACGGCCCGGTAATCTCAAGCAGTTCCGCCAGAGCCCAGTCCCGGCGTTCTTCGCGAATTCTGCCTGTTACCCTGTCTCCGGGGGCGGCGAGCGCCATAAATACGGTACGGCCGCCGTAACGAAGGACGCCGTCTCCACCCGGCGCGACAGATTCTACCGCGGCGGTAAAAATATCACCTATTGCCATCCGGCTCTCACTATAGCATAATGATTACATGGTTGAAATGTCCCTTTGGCTGGATTGTGATGACGGAACCAGGCTTTTTACACGGCGCTGGCGCCCGCCGGGCGGAAGGGCCGTTCGGGGCATTGTCCACCTGGTGCACGGCATGGCGGAACATTCCGGCCGTTATGCTTTTCTCGCGGAAAAGCTTACCGCCCGCGGTTTTGAGTTGTGGGCGGCAGATCAGCGGGGTCATGGAAAAACGGCAGATCCGGCCAAAAACGATCCGGGGAAGGGCGGCCTTTTGGGCCACTCGTCCGACAGGGACGGCTTTTTCAGGGTTGTAAAAGACATATCGATTATCAACAGGCACATTGCCGCTTCCGTAACGGCCGAAAACAGGACTCTGCCGCCGTTTTTTATCATCGGCCATTCCTGGGGATCTTTTTTGGTTCAGGCTTTTATCGAAAGCCTGGGACCTTCCGCGAAAGAAGCCGTTGTGCCGGTGGCGGGGGCGGTTCTTTCGGGAACCAGGGGGCCGGGAAGCGCGGATGTGGTTTTCGGGGCGCCGGTAGTCAAGCTTATTACGGCGTTCAAAGGCGTCCGCCGGTCTTCAAAGCTTGTTACCGCCCTGTCGTTCGGGCCCTACAACAGGCATTTCCGGCCGAACCGCAGCGCTTTTGACTGGCTTTCCCGGGACGAAAAGCTGGTGAATTCCTTCGTGGACGATCCCCTGTGCGGGAAACCCTGTTCGCTGGGCTTTTTTCGTGATATGATGAAAGGGCTTGGAAGCATTCACCGGAAAGCGGCGATAAAGGCCGTTCCGGCGGATTTGCCGGTTTATATTTTTTGCGGCAGTGCCGATCCGGTAGGCGCGATGGGGGTGGGGCCGACAAAACTGGTCAACGCGTACCGGACAAACGGGGTAACGGATCTGGAATTCGTGATTTATCCCGATGCGCGGCACGAACCGCTCAACGAAACCAACCGGGAAGAGGTAGCCGAAGACCTCTGCGACTGGCTTTTAAGACATAGTTGAGTTGAACGGATATTAATCAGAGTGAGGACTTTTTGCGGATCCGTTACGGCAAGGAAGAAAGCGGCGTTCTTAGAAAAAAAGCGATAGTCTACACCGCAGATGAGCATAGAATAAATTTTGCCGATGTCGACAAAGACGCGGTATTTATTACGTCGAAGCTTAAAGCCAGCGGTTTTGAAACCTATATTGTAGGCGGCGCCGTGCGCGATCTTATGCTGGGAAAAAAACCAAAAGACTTCGACATTGTTACCTCGGCGCTTCCGGCGCGGATAAAAAAAATATTCCGCAACTCCCGTATCATAGGCCGGCGCTTCCGTCTTGTCCATGTTTTTTTCGGCCCAAAAATATTCGAGGTGTCCACGTTCCGCTCGCTCAAAGACGGGCACACAAGCAACACCTACGGTTCTGTGGAAGAAGACGTACTGCGCCGGGATTTTTCCATCAACGCGCTGTTTTACGATCCTGAAAAGCAGGTCGTGGTGGATTATGTAGGCGGAATGGCAGATATACGGCGGAAAAAAATACGGCCGATCATCCCCGAAAACCTGATTTTTTCCGATGATCCGGTGCGGATGATCCGGGCGCTGAAGTACGCCGCCGCGATAGGTTTTTCCATCCCCTGGACCTTAAAACGGCGGATAAAAAGGGAGGCCTCCCTGCTTGACGCCGTTTCCCCGTCCCGCCGTACGGAAGAACTGCTCAAAATCATTAACTCCCCCCATGTCGAGCGGATTGTGGAATGCCTTGAGGACGCGGGCTTGTACAAATACCTCCAGTCGGAAGCGGCTTCCCGGTGCCTTTCCGATCCCCTTTTTCGCCGCCGTTATTTTCAAACCCTTTCCGCCCTTGGCGCCCATAACGAAAACGATCCCGCGGAAAAAAAGGAAAGCTCCGGCGGCCGGGTTCTTATGGCGCTGATTCAGGATCATCTCAAAGACGCCTGGGAAACGTTTGAAAAAGGCGGCTGGGAAGAGTACCGGGCGGCTTTTTTCGCGGCCCGCCGTTTTATTCTGCCGATGCTTCCGCCTCGCGCGGATCTGGAACGGGCGGTGCGGGGCGTTTTTGCCCTGAACGGGGTGGAATTGAAAAAAATGCGGATTTTTGAGGAACGGCGCAGAACAAAAGAGCCTGTGCGCCGCAAGCCGGTCGAAAAACCGAGGGTCTGAAGGTAAAAACATGGCGCGCGAACAAGTAGCCCCCACAAAGAGCAGCCTCCTCCGGGTAAAGGAAAAACTTGCCATTGCGGAAGAAGGCTACGATCTTCTGGAGCAAAAGCGGGAAATCCTCGTTATGGAGCTTATGCAGAAAGTGGAGCAGGTCAAGCTTCTGGAACGGGAGCTTGACGCCTGTGTTTCTTCCGCGTATCCGGTTTTAAAGCGCATGTTGATCGTTGTCGGCCGGGAACGGGCGGACAGACTTTCCCGGGGCGTTCAATACAGCTTCGATTTGCGGGAAAAGCGGGTGGTATGCGCCGGAATGGACCTTCCGAGCCTGGAAGTAAAACTCCCGGAAGCGGAATTAAAGTATTCTCCGGCGAATTCATTTGCAGAATGTGATGAAACTGTGTTAGAATTCTTTAAACTACTGAAAATACTTACGGAACTGGCCGCGGTAAGAACCATCGCATGGCGTCTTGCCCGGGAAGTCCGCAAGACCCAGCGCCGGGTAAACGCGCTGGAAAAAATGGTAATTCCCAATGCCAGGGATACCAAAGTATATATCGAGGCGGCCCTTGAAGAGCGGGACAGGGACTCGTTTTTTACAAGCAAGCTGCTGAAAAGGAAGGCCGGTAAGGAGTGATAAAGCCCCTCTTTTCCAACATCGTTGTCGCCGTCTCGGGGTCGGACGCCTCTATTCTCGCGTCCAAGTACGCCATAGTGCTGTCAAAACTGTACCGCTGCCGGCTTCGGGCGGTGTATGTGGTGGATACCGCCACCATCAGGCATCTTACCTTAAGCAAAATTTTCATACAGGAAGAAAGCCAGGAGTATGAAAAAAGCCTGGAAGCCAACGGAGAACGCTATCTTTCGTTTGTAGAGGACCTTGCCAGGGCAAAGGGGGTCAAAATAGAACGTGATATGCGGAAAGGGGCGGTATATACGGAGCTTTTAAACGCCGCCGGCGAACACAAGGCAGATCTTATCCTTTTGGGAGGCTGGGAAAAAGATCGAAACGCACGGGACATCATTACCCATGCCCACAGGGAAATAATGGTCAACGCCAAATGTTCGGTACTTCTGGTCAAGGAGCCGTCCATAGACATGCTTTACAAACAGGCCTAGAGCGGGCCGCAATCGTTCCACATGGATAACTATTACTCGCTTCTTGGCGTTTCACAGACAGCCTCGGAACGGGAGATAAAGACAGCATTCCGGGAACAGGCAAAACGCCTGCACCCGGATATTGCCGGTACGGATGCCGGGGAAAAAATGCGCAGGCTCATTGCCGCGTATCAGGCGCTTTCCGACAGGGCCCGGCGTTTTGAGTACGACAGGGCGTACAGCCGCTTTGTCGGGAAAGACGGTTTTAATTACCGGAATTTCCTCATGGAAAAAGGCGATCCGGAAAGCCGCGCGAAGCTTGTCTTTTTTGACTTTCTCCATCTTGAGGATGATGAAGCGATAGAACGGTGGACAAAAGCCGGTGGCCTGCGGTTCCGCCTTGAAGATTACCTTGACCGGGAAGACTGGATGGATTGTTCGTTTATCCTGGCGGAAGAGCTCGAAAAGCGGAACAGATCGTATGAAGCCTTTGTCCTTCTTGTCTGTCTTATCCGGGAAGAACGGCGGAAACCCTATTTTAAACACTTTACGGAAGAAATTGAGGCCCTCCTCAGGGATATTGTGCGGTTTCATCTGAAAAACGCGGTAGACAGGGAAACATACGCCGAGTGCCTTGAAATCCTCCTGAGCCTGGGTTTCAGGGCAAAGGATGAAAACCGCTGGCTTAAAAGCCTCTCGGAAACCCTGCTTGAGCTTGGCGACGCGAAAAACGCCGAAAACGTTTTACGGGAGGCCCGAAGCCGCTTCCCCGGGAAAAAGCCGCCGAAAACCGGCAGGAGCCGGTAACGGGGACTGTCCGGAAAGCGGCCCGGGCGAAAGCCCGCGGCAAACGAGGCTTCACGGCGCCCCGTGTCCCTCACGGCGTACTTTCTTTTCGTCCGATTTGCGGGTATGATACCCAAAGTGATCAGGCTAAAAAACGCGAAACAGATTGACGGCATCCGAAAATCCTGCAAGATGCTCTCGGCCATGTACCGGGAGCTTGTCCCGCTGGTAAAACCCGGAACGGTAACTCTGGAAATAGACCGGTGGGTCCGGGACTGGATAAAAAAAGCGGGAGGAAAACCGGCCTTTTTGGGCGTCGGCGGCGGGAATAATCCATATCCCGCCGCTATTTGTATTTCCATAAACGAAGAGGTTATCCACGGCATTCCTTCGCGGCGGAAAATAGCCGAAGGGGACCTGGTTTCCCTTGACTGCGGCATCAATCTGGACGGGTATATCAGCGATCAGGCGTTCACCCTGGAAGCGGGCGCGGTAAGCGCCGAAGCCCGCGCCCTGAACCGCACCACCTGTGAATGCCTGAAACGGGCCGTGTCCGCGGTAAAAGCGGGCGACAGGCTGCTGCAGGTATCCCGGGCGGTGCAGTCCTGCGCCGAGCCCGCCGGGTACGGCATTGTAACCCGGTACTGCGGACACGGGGTGGGGTTTGACCTGCACGAAGATCCCCAGGTGCCGAATATTCCCCACGGCCCGAATCCAAAAATGGCAGACGGTCTTGTAATAGCCGTGGAGCCAATGGTTAACCTGGGAACAGGGGAAGTGGATATGCTGGACGACGGCTGGACTGTCGTTACCCAGGATGGTAAAATTTCCTCACATTGGGAGCACACCATAGCCATAACGGGGGGCGCCGCGGAACTGCTTACCGGAGACCTTTCCTGGGCCATTAAAGCCTAATGTGCCGCCGGCTGCAAGGCCAACCCCCGCCGGCCCCGGGGAGCGGCAGCCGGAGGCAGCTGCCCCCAAAATGTAACTTTTTCAGTATATTTTTTATTATAGTTGATGTAGGGACTTTTCCGTAAACCATAACGGCGGGAAAGACCCAAGGAGCTAATCAATGAATCTTTTAAAGAAACTTTCGTCAAGGAATTTTTTCATTTTCAATCTGGTGCTGCTGGGGGCCATATTCGGCTTTTCCCTGGCGTTTCTTTCATTTTCCTGCGCCAGTCCGGCGGGGACCAGGGCAAAAGCCCAGGAAAGTCCCCAGGCCGTGATAATTCCCCAGGATGCCCTGTCCGCCGCGGAAAACCTTCAAACGGCGTTCAGGTCCATATCCGACAAAGTTCTTCCGTCTGTGGTGGAACTGAAAACCGTTTCCATTCGACGGCAGCAGGTTCCGAATTTTAACGGCATACCCTGGGAATTCTTTTTTGGCACTCCCAACGAAGAAAACAGGGAGCGGGAATTCCGGTCGCAGGGGCTTGGTTCGGGCATTATCGTACGTAAAAGCGGAAACACCTACTATGTGCTGACGAATTTTCATGTGGTCGGGGATGCTACCGAAATTTCCGTCGCCCTGAACGACGGCACGGAACTGGCCGCCGTTCTTGTCGGAAAAGACGACCGCAAGGATCTCGCGATGGTGTCGTTCACCTACCGGGAAGATCTTCCTCTGGCGGTGCTGGGAGATTCCGAGGCGGTAAAAGTCGGCGACTGGGCGATCGCCATCGGCAATCCCCTGGGCTTTATGTCTTCCATGACCATGGGCATTGTAAGCGCCGTCGGCCGTACCGGAGGCCCCGCCGGGAACATCAACGACTTTATCCAGACCGACACGTCCATAAATCAGGGGAACTCCGGCGGAGCCCTGGTGAACATCCGGGGAGAGGTTATCGGCATCAATACGTGGATAGCCAGCAGCTCCGGCGGCGGCTCGGTGGGCCTGGGCTTTGCCATCCCCATCAATAACGCCAAGCGTTCAATCGACGAATTTATCAACAAGGGCGAAATAAGTTACGGCTGGCTGGGCGTATCGCTTACCGATCCCGACCGGGACATGGCGCAGGCGCTGAATCTTTCAGGCCGCCGGGGGGCCATGGTCTCCCAGCTTTTCCTCGGATCCCCCGCGGAAAAAGGCGGCATTCAGCCGGGAGACTTTATCACTTCCCTTGACGGAAAGGAAGTCAGAGGGATGAACCACCTTACCCTTATGGTAGGCGACCTCAAACCCGGAGACCGGGCCGTTTTTTCCGTTATCCGCGACGGCGCTTCCCGTGATCTCCAGGTACGCATTGAAGAACGGAAAAACGAGACCGCGGCGGACAGCAACAAGCTCTGGCCGGGGGTGTATGTTGTTCCCCTTACCCAGACCGTCCGCGAAACCCTTAAGCTCAAGGACGGAACGGAGGGCCTGTATGTCGGACAGGTAATCGCGAAAAGCCCCGCCGCCGTGGTCGGGCTTTTGCGGCAGGATATTGTTACCGCGGTGAACGGCGAAAAAGTAACCAGCCTGGTTGATTTCTACAGGGTGATGCGGGAAAAAACAGGCAGGGAACTGTGGTTTGAAGTCCAGCGCGGCGAGGCGACGCTGGAAACGCCCCGCTACAAACGCTAGGCCAGGGTAACGCTGACACGAAGATATCGCGCCTGTCCCAGGGCACGGGCACGGTCGTCTCCGGTCTCAGGCGGAGAAAGTATGCGGTGCCTGCCGCCGGAGCCCGGCGCGTCGAGGATGCCGTAGTGGATGCGTACCCCCCAATCACTGCGGGGATCGTCGGTGCCGCCTGAGACCGAGCGGATATGGGTAAGCTCGATAAGGTGTCTGCCGGGGTAGATGATGTCCGCTTCGCTTTGGTCTTTGGGACGGGGGATGGTGGTAGGCGTGGTGTCGTGGACATGGGCGCCGATGTCCTTTTTTTCCGCGTCGCTCACTTCCCTGGCGTACAGGATGTACTGGTTGTTGAATTCCCGCCATATCTTTGTCGCGGCGGCCTTGGCCTCGTTTTTGGCAAGCACGTCGGCGGAGGTGTGGGGGGCTTCGAGCTTGCTCCATGCCGTGTACCAGTCGGCGTAGGCGCCGTTCAGTTCGGTAACCCGGCCGGCGGGAATGTGCGTCCACTGGGGGCTCTGGCCCGAAGTTTTCTGGGTTACCGTCTGGCAGTACTTCTTGAACTTCGCGTCGAATTCGGCTTCGGTTGTAGGAATAAAATCACGGGTCATGATGCGCTCCTTCTTTCCAAATTACGGCATACCATTACCGGGGCTTATCGTACCATGATACACCCTGTTTT
>JAIRWM010000130.1 GCA_031268975.1 Treponema sp.
TTACGATCATTATTAGCATGCTTACGATCATTATTAGCATGCTTATGATCATTATAAGCATGCTTACGATCATTATAAGCATGCTCGCGATCATTTTCAGCATGCTTACGATCATTATAAGCATGCTCGCGATCATTTTCAGCATGCTTACGATCATTATAAGCATGCTTACGATCATTTTTAGCATGCTCACGATTGTTTTGAGCATGCCCGCGATTATTGTAGGCATGAGCGGGATTGTTTTGAGCCGGCGTATGGTCATTGTAACCGGGATTGCCGCCGGTGCGCCGCGGAAAACCGGCGTGGCGCTGTGGGGAATTGCCGGCAGCGCGCGGAGCGGGCTCGTTGCGGCCGGGGGGAAGGGGGTGATACGGGAGCGGCGGCCGCGGCGGCGGAAGGGGGCGGCCGGGGAGGTAACCGTCCCGCCGGCAGGCGCCTTCTACGGCGCGATTTTCTTTTTTGCCCATTCGGGAAGCATTTCCTGCATCCCGGCGGCAAGGGCGGTAACCAGGGCGGCGGCGGCGGCTTCCAGGGCGGCGGCGATAACCGGCGCTTCGGCGGCGCTGAAGCCGGAAAGCACCCAGTCCGCCACTTCGCCCGGGCCGCCTTCCCGCGCGCCTTTGACCGGAGCGCCGCCGGCGCCGGGGAGGCGGCCTGCTGGCCTCCCGATGCCCAGCCGCAGCCGCCAGAAATCAGCTGTCCCGAAGCATTGTTTCACAGAGCGCAGTCCGTTGTGGCCGCCAAGGCCGCCGCCGAATTTGAACGAAACGGTTCCCGGCGCAAGTTCAAGGTCGTCGTGAATCACAATAATTTCTTCCGGTTTGATTTTAAAAAACGCGGCCGCGGCGAAAACCGACTGTCCGCAGGCGTTCATGTAGGTTTCCGGCTGGAGCAGGTGGATATTGACCGGCTTTTCCCCGGCGGAAATTTCCCTTGAGGCGTAAAGACCTTTAAACTTTTTCGTCCAGGAAAGTTCCGGGTAAAACGGCAGTTTCAGCGCCAAAAGCCGGCCTGCGTTGTGGCGGGTCTTTTGGTATTCTTTTCCGGGATTGCCAAGAAACACGGCGAGACGGGCCATCTTAAATCGCAAGGTTGTCCATAGAGCGCTGCAGGGTATACTTGATAAACCGGTGAACAACGAGCTTTTGCCCCTGATCCATTTTCGCGTCAAAAAGCAGCACGCATACGTTATCCGCCCGCTTCCCCATAAACGTCGTGTTTACCAGCACCAGGGAACCGCGCAGCTTGAGCTGTACTTCCCTGACCGGGGTGTTTGGGGCGTACTCTTCCACTTTATCAAACCGCGCGGCTATGCCGGATGCGCTGATGTCAAGAATTTTCCCGTAGTACACTCCCCCGGCGCCCTTGATGTTCACCGTGGCATTGGCGTCGTCCCCGCAGTTGGCGCGGATAAACTTTCGCCTTCCCCGCGCTTCGTTTGCCTCCAGCGCGGTGAGCATAATCCGGGTACTTTCCTTGATTCCCAGCTTAAGCTGTATATAGCCGCAGGGAACGGCAATGTCCATAAGGTACTTCTGCATAAGCTTCTGGTCGGTATTGTAGGACAAAATGCCCAGCTTGCTGTCCCTGGTTTTGGGGCTTTCCTGAACGCCCCGTATGTAGCTTTCCCATTCCTGTTCGGAATGGCCTTCGTCAATATTGACAAACATAATTGAACCGGGAAAACGTATTAAAAGCTTAATCGCCCGCTTGTCGTCATGAACGGTATAGGATTCAAATCCCGCCATGATAAGAATGTCAAGCATTTCATCCTGGATGACGCTGTGGGGATGGAGGATAAATATTTTCTTTCCCGTAAGTTCCGAATCGGATTGTGCCATGGCAGCAGTATACCGCAGCCGGGGAAAAAAGGCGAGTGAGGGCCGGGGGCGGCGCCGATTACCCTGACGCCAATCGGCGTTGCCCTAAACGGGGGAAAACCCTACAATAAGCCATGAAGATCATACAGGATGATGAAATACTGCGGCAGACCGCGGCCGGGTTCGGCCCGGCTTTCAGCCGGCTCTGCGGAATTGTCGCCCGGCTGCGGGGCCCCGGCGGCTGTCCCTGGGACCGGGAACAGCGCCCGGAAACGCTGCGGGGCAGCCTTGTCGAAGAAACCTATGAATGTATAGAGGCAATTGACGAAAAAGACGGTTCCCACGTAAAAGAGGAGCTTGGGGACCTTTTTCTCCTTGCGACCATGATTTCCCGCATGTACGAAGAATCCGGAGACTTTACCGCCGCCGATGCCCTTAACGACGTGTCGCAAAAGCTGATACGCCGTCATCCCCATGTATTCGGGGACGGAAAGGACCGGAAGGGCGGCGGCCCGGACGGGGCGGTAAATTCCCGGGATGTGCTTACAAACTGGGCCCGCATCAAGGTGGAGCAGGAAGGACGGCGGCCGAAAGATTCCGTTCTGGATGACGTACCCCGGTCCCTTCCCCCTTTGGACAGGGCCTTTACGCTTCAAAAAAAAGCGGCGAAAAGCGGCTTTGACTGGCCGGAAACAGATGGAGTTATCGGCAAGCTTGGGGAAGAATTGGCCGAAACAGAGGAGGCCCTGGAAAAGGGCGGCAGCCCGGAACGGCTTGAGGAAGAACTGGGAGACCTGCTCTTTTCGGCGGTCAATTTGTGCCGCTACCTCGGCGTCCAGCCGTCCGTAGCCCTCAGGCGGGCAAATGAAAAATTTACCCGGCGCTTCAGGCATGTGGAAAAGCGCATGGGAGAACGCGGGGAAGAGATGAAAGCCGGAAATCTCGCCGTTATGGACGGGTTCTGGGAAGAAGCAAAGGCCGCGGAAACGTCTACAGCTGGCCGAAGTTCATCAACACATAGTGGAGCCGCTGTTCCAGAAGCTTGAACGAGAAAAAGCGCTTTCCCAGCTCGTAGTTTTTTGCCGTCATCACTTCCGCCGCTTCGGGGCTTTCAAGGATCGCGTTTACCGTTTCCACCGTATCCGGGGTAATGTAGGTATCCATGACAACCACGTCAAAATCCAGCGGCTCAATGTCCTGCTGAAAGATCGAATAACGGTTTACCAGCATCGGCTTTTTGAACCACAGGGCTTCCAGGAAAGCGTTGCCGAAACCTTCGTATGTTGAAGGATACGTTACAAAATCCGCGTTGAGGTAGCAGTCCCATAAACTGTATTTTTTCTCCCCGGTTTCGGTAACACCCCGCTCCGTGCCTATAATGTCGGGGCGGACAATTACGTCAACCCCCAGAATCTGGGCATAGTCTATCGTCCTCTGGAAATATTCAGAGCCTTCGTCCCGTTCCTGATGGCTGATAAGCAGTTTGGCGCCCTTGTCTTTAAGACGCCCCGCCAGCTCGATGGCGTGTTCTATTCCCTTTCGGGCAACCATTCTGGTCGGCTGGAGAAGCAGCGTTTCGTCATCGGCAATTCCCAGGTCTTTACGCATACCCCTGGCATAGTCGTCCATAACCGGGGGTTCCGTATCAAAGTCAAATACATTGGGGATAATGACAGAAGCAAGCCCGCAACGGTAAGAAAGCTGCTGTCGGGCCTCGGAGTTAATCACCACATGGTTTATCGTATGAAGCCGGGGCGGAAACGACATGGAAAGAAAATCTTCCACGCAGCTTACCGAAAACCGCTGACGTTCCCATGAAAAATCATGATGATGGGCAATTGTGGGAATCCCCGTTTCGGCGACAAGTTCGGTAAGGGCAAGTCCCAGCGGTATGTTCATGGGGATGGTGAGGGCATTTTCCGCGACAATAAGGTCAATCCCGAAATGCTCTACAAAATCGTACAGCGCCCGCTTGAGCCGGAACCGTACCGCCTGGATTTCCCCGGTAAGGCTTTCCGTCCGCACCCTGCTCCCGAAGCACCGTGCCTGAATCTCCCTGACCGCCGGATGGCTGAAAAACGCTTCGTCCACCACCATGGACCGGGAACTTTCCCAGTCGGAAAGGCCGGAAAAAAAATAACAGTCGTAGCCCATTTTTTCCAGAACCTGACGCCATTTAATTGTCTCAAGAGACACGCCGTCGGTTCCCTGAAAGCGGGTGGAAACAAAACCAACCCTTCTTATTACTGAAGACCGTGTAAGATACATA
>JAIRWM010000173.1 GCA_031268975.1 Treponema sp.
TGTATATTTTGCCCGGCCGGACAGCGTTATAGACTCAGTTGACGTATACGGGGCGAGAATCCGGGCCGGGGAAATTCTCGGCAGGGAATCGACAGTAAGCGCGGACCTGGTTATCGGTGTGCCGGACTCCGGCGTGCCGGCGGCAATCGGCTACGGCAGGGCGACGGGCGCGCCGTACGGCATGGGCATTGTAAAAAGCAAATATGTCGGCAGAACATTTATCGCCCCCGATCAGAACATGCGGGAAAAAGCCGTTTCGGTAAAACACAATGTTATTGACAGCGAAGTCCGCGGAAAACGTGTTGTCGTTATCGACGATTCAATTGTACGCGGCACGACATCGCGCCGGCTTGTTTCCATATTGAAGGCGGCGGGAGCGAAAGAAGTGCACATCCGCATCTGTTCCCCGCCGGTACGTTTTCCCTGTTACTTCGGCATTGACACCCCCCACCGGAAAGATCTTATCAGCAATATGAACAGCGTAAGCGAACTCTGCGCGTCTCTTGGGGCGGACAGCCTTGCCTTTATCAGCGTTGAAGGGCTTCTTGAATCGATCAATCCTGAATCTGCCCTGGAAGACGAAAAAACAGGGTATTGTCTTGGCTGCTTTACGGGCGAATATCCAATACCGGTTGCGGGAGAAGAACAGTGAACTACAGGGAAGCGGGAGTCAACATAGAAGAGGGTTACCGGGCGGTGGAAAAATACCGGGAACTTGCCGGGAGAACCCTTGGTTCTCTGGAAAACGCCGTTCTTAACGGCATCGGCAGCTTTGCGGGAATGTTCTCCATTAAAGATCTGATTTCAGCCGGGGCGGGGATGGAGGATCCTGTTCTCGTATCCGGTACCGACGGCGTAGGAACAAAACTTGACATCGCCTTTAAAATGAAAAAATACGACACCGTGGGCATTGACTGTGTGGCGAT
Source organism: Treponema sp. (assembly GCA_031268975.1). Classification (GTDB taxonomy): domain Bacteria; phylum Spirochaetota; class Spirochaetia; order Treponematales; family Breznakiellaceae; genus JAIROH01. The sequence goes on from JAIRWM010000173.1 coordinate 927, forward strand.
GTGCGTCAACGATATTCTCTGCCACGGCGCCCGTCCCCTGTTTTTTCTGGACTATCTTGCCTGCGGAAAACTTGACGCACAAACCGCCGCCGCCCTGGTAAAAGGCGCCGCCAGTGGCTGCCGTGAATCGGGCTGCGTTCTGCTTGGCGGGGAAACCGCGGAAATGCCCGGCTTTTACGATAACGGCAAATACGACATCGCCGGTTTTGCCGTGGGCATTGCGGACAGAAAAAATATTGTCGGCGGCCTTTCGATCCGGGAAGGGGACGCCCTTATCGGCATCGCGTCATCGGGCCCCCACTCAAATGGCTACAGCCTTATACGTAAAGTTATCCCGGATTTATACGCGGATTTCGGCGGCATGCCCATAGGCCAGGCTCTGCTTGAACCGACCCGGCTGTATGTAAAACCCGTGCTTGCCCTTATGGAACAGATTCCCCTCCACGGCATGGCCCACATTACCGGCGGGGGTTTTTACGAAAACATACCCCGAATGTTTCCAAAAAACGAAAACCACGGCGCGGACTTTGACGCGGTTATCAAAAACGGGAGCTGGACCATCCCCTCCGTCTTTAACCGGATTGCCTGGGGAACCGCAGAAGCCGGTTCCGGGGCGCGGCGGAGCGAAACGGAAGAAGCAGATCCGGAGTCGGCCGGCCAGGCGCTGCTTGAAACAGACGCCGCGCTCCGGGGCCTTATGTTCAATACCTTTAACATGGGAATCGGCTTTGTTATCGCGCTGGATCCAAACGACACGGCAAAAGCCGTTGAAGAACTGGACAACCGGGGTTTTCCCGCCTGGGAAATAGGCCGAGTAGAAAAAGGCGCCGGTAAATTGAGATTTATGTAATAGAGTTGTTCGATAACTTCAGGTATCGAACAACTTCCACTAAAATACCGCAATTTCGCAGCCGTAAGGCGAGAAATTGCAGGGAGGGGAAACGCGGTCTTATGAACATACTAGTTTTGGTTTCGGGAAACGGAAGCAACCTCCAGGCCCTTATTGACGCGGAAAAATCCGGGCGCTGCAGCGAAGGCGGCCGGGAATCCGGCGGAATGCGCATCGCCGCCGTTGTCTCAGACAAGGCCGGCGTTTTTGCCCTTCAAAGGGCAAACAACGCCGGTATTCCGGCCATCACCGAAACGCCGGACAAAAGCCTCCCCAGGGAAGAACGGCAGCGCGAACTTTCAGACCGCATCCTCCGCATCGCCGGAAAATACAACGCCGGGCTTATCGTTCTCGCGGGTTTTCTTTCCATACTGCGGGGGAACATCGTCAAGGCATATTCCGGGCGGATCATAAATCTGCATCCGTCGCTGCTTCCCGATTTCGGCGGAGAGGGCATGTACGGAGACCGGGTGCACCGCGCTGTGCTTGCCTCGGGAAAAAAAGAATCCGGCTGTACCGTGCATCTTGTCGACGGAGGAACCGACACCGGTCCGGTGCTGCTTCAGCGCAGAGTACCGGTGCTGCCCGGGGACAGCGCGGAAAGCCTTGCCGCGCGGATTCACCGGGAAGAGCATATTGCCATTGTGGACGCGGTAATCCGCTTTCCGGAGCTTTCGGCTTTGTAGCGGGCAAACGAAATCAGGCGGCCGGCATGAATCCGCAGTTGGATAAATTTGTCCGTCAGGTGAAAGAAAAAATGGAAGCGGCGGATGCCGTCCCCGGCAAAAAAGCGCTGGAAGAACGGACGAAGCTGTCCGCATATATCGCTGAACAAACACAAAACCTGATGAGCCAGGGCATATCGGTTATGGAAATACAGGGCGCATTACGGGCGGCTGCCGATACAGTGGAACAGACATATGCGCCGGATGCAGCTGATTTCTTTAATGACGGCAAGCTTGAACGGCTTGAGTTGCCCATCGATACATTCACGTTTTTCCTGCCTGTTGAAGAAGCAACTATCGCCGCCTTTGCTGACGGAAATCTTGACGAACCGGGACTGATGGATCACATCCGCGCGTCTTTTGACATTACGCCACTTGAGATGACAGAAGGGCTGGATTTCGTATTGACCGGTTTTGGTAAAAAACAGGAACTCTGCGATATAATCATCAGCGGAGAAATCGTGGCGGGGAGAAATGGTGAAGCGTTTATACCGGAGTATTTACTTGTTAAAGAAGTGGATGGTTATCAATATTCCGTCAGCGATCCGGCGGTGTTTAAATCTGCCGGAGAAGTTCAATTCATCGTTACCTTGCTGGAACCGTTTGACAAAAAAACATTTTTCAGAAAAGCCAATGGACTTGTTCGATACCTGAAGTTATCAAACAACCCTATTATAAAAAAACTGCTAAAATTGCCCTGGCTTGAGGATTACGATCCCCGTTCGGTGAAAAAAGAAGCCGATTTTATTATTGGTGAGTTGTGGAAAGAATTCACCGCCTTGCGGGAAGTTTACCGCAAGGCATCGGAACAGGGGAAAGGGATGCTTATTTTTGTGGGATGAGGCAGTTCCAAAATGTCAGATTTTGGAACTGCACCCTATAAAAACCGCAGTTTTGCAGCCCGAAGGGCGAAAAACTGCAAGAGCCGGTTACAAAATAACCAATTTTGGAACCGGC
>JAIRWM010000175.1 GCA_031268975.1 Treponema sp.
CCCCCCCCCCCCCCCCCCCCCCCCCCCCCCCCCACCGGTCCTTTACCATACAAGAAATGACAGAATGCTTTCATGGTTACAGCCCTCCTTGTTATAAGCATATCCGGCGCTTGCCGGCAGAAGCCGGGCGCGGCCCGGCTCCACGGGGGTAATTATATCTCCGCATGCAAGAATTTGTCAATACAAACTGTAACGAAAAAGAAAGGGGAAGATACCGCGCCCCGGCACGCTAAACTTGACCGGCAACTCAAAGTGTGGTTAGTTCTTTTTAGGAAGAATTCCACCACAGAGAAGGCCGCTTTGCGGCCATCAAGAGTCCAGGGACGGCGGGGCACGAAGAACACGAAGAAAGGAAGAAGGATGATTAGGCAGAAACAGGAGACTTACCGGCGTTTCTCTGGCGGGCTTCGAGGCCGTATAATGGGCGCGGTATGCAATTGCTGAAGCCCACGCCCGGCTGCCGTGCCGGGGGAGCCGCGCTCAATGTTTCGCGCGCGTTTACCGGGCGGCGGCCTTTCAGCCTTTGTCGTAACAGCAGCCATTGCCGGGCCTACGCCGCGCTGATATTTCCGGAGAAACGCGCGCACCGGGTCGCGCGCGTGTACCGGGCGGGTGTCACCGGAAACGGCACACGCCCCAGAACACGCCCCGCCGTGGACACGGCGAAGATACCGCGCCTGAGAGGATATACCAGGCGCACACAGAGAAACGGCACACGCCCCGCCCCGCGAAATGGCGAAGATACCGCGCCCTGAGAGAATATACCAGGCGCACACAGAGAAACGGCGCAGGCGGGTGTCACCGTGAAGGGCGCGGGCACGCCCGCACCCTTCACGGTGACAGGCCCCGCCAGTTTCGTCTTTGTGCGCCTGGCCCAGACGCCGGCGCGGTATCTTCGTGCTTACCGGGAGTCGATCGTAATAAGCCGCTTCTGCGACTCCGCCCGCTTTTTGATGTTCAGGGAAAGTATCCCGTTTTTGAACACCGCTTCCACCTGCCCGGTATCGGCGTTTTCAGGCAGCCGGAACGACCGGCTAAAGCTTGTGCGGCTGCGTTCCCGGATCAGGTATTTTTCGCTTCCCTTGTCCGCTTCTTTTTTTGTTTCCGCTTCCCTGCCGCTCTCGATGGTAAGATTGCCTCCGTCCACATGGACCTTGATGTTCTTTTCGTCAAAGCCGGGAAGTTCGGCTTCAAGGAGATACCCCCCGTCGGTTTCCCGCACGTCCACCGCGGGAGTTACGGGGAATTCCCTGTTGTCCAACGGGGACAGGGGCGAGTCAAAAAAAGATTCCAGGTAACGATTAAAATCGTTCATGGCTTTCCCGATACTAACGGGACGATACAGTGATACAGCGTTCATACTGCAACCTCCAAATCATTTGGAATGTTTTTTGGGCCTTCATACGAAGCGTCCATCCCGGGGGCGGATACCGAAGTCATCTGCCGTGGGTATCTTCTAAGTAGCAAGAACCGTGCCAGGTTATGATCAACACGGCCATTTCCCGCCCGCACATGAAAAATCCGCCTGGGCGGGGAAGCCGGGGACCCGCCGGGGCGCGGGAGTACCGAAAATTTCCACGGCGTTCCGGAGCCCGGATCCGCTAATTCCTTGTATTATAATGATTTACCGTTTCCCGGGATGCCGCTGTATCCGGCCGGCATGAAGCGGCAGACATACGGGCGTCTGCCGCCGGTGAAACCGCGTTTGGGGCGGCCCGGCGGGGGTTTGAGGCTGGGCTGCGCCGGGAGGGGCGTTTTAGCCCGAAAAGCGGGATGTTACGGGGAAAACCCGGACAGAAACGGCCAGTGTGTCGTTTCATCATGTATAAGTGTATCATTATGATACACTTCCTTTCATCATCTTTTTCCCCCTGAAAAAACCTGTATCTTTCTTTTTTCGCATATGTATGATAGACTGGGTTATGGGGTTCCAAAATCTGTTGTTTTGGAGTTAAACGAATTCGATGAAATACCGGAGTTAACGTATGAATATGAAAAGGATACTTCTTCTCGCCGTTTTGTGCCTGGCGTCCACGGCGGTGTTCGGCCAAAAGCGGGGGGATACCATGTATGTGGCCATTAACTCGGCCACGTTGAAAGCCTCAACGGGGTTTTTCGCGGGCACGGTCGGGAGGCTGGCGTACGGCGCCCAGGTGAGCGTGCTTGCGGTAAGCGGCAAATGGGCGCAGGTACGGTCCGGATCGCTTACCGGCTGGACGGCTTCCGCAAACTTAACCTCAAAGCGGGTCGTCGCCCAGGGCGACAACCGGAGCGTGTCGGGGGGCGAAATGGCCATGGCCGGCAAAGGGTTTTCCAAAGAAGTGGAAATGGAATATCAATCCGGCAAAGATCTGAACTATACCGCGGTGGACGCGCTGGAAAACGTAACCGTATCCGACGGGGATCTTTTCAGGTTTGTAGACGAAGGCCATCTGGCAAAGGGGGAATAGCGTGAAACGGCGGTGTACCATGAAAAAGCGTTTTTTGTTTTGTGTTCCCTGTTTTGTTCTGGCGGCCTTTACCCTGACAACCTGTGAATCCATAGACTCGAATGTTCTGGGCAGCGTGGCGGGCGGTTTGGCAAGTCTTGGCGCCAGCGCTCTTGGGGCCAGTGACGAAGTTGCAAGCGCAATCGGCTCGGGAGTGAACGCGGGAGTGGGGACTTTTGCGGAATCCGCCAAGGCCGCCCGGGAGCTTACCGATGAAAATGCGTACTACATAGGGCGGGCCGTGGCGGCAAACATTACTACCCAGTATACGGTTTATAACGATCCGGCGCTGCAGCTTTATCTGAACAAAATATGCGGCGCGATTGTGATCAATTCTCCCGTACCGGAGATATGGAACGGCTACCATGTGGCGGTTCTCGATACCCGGGAAATAAACGCCTTTGCCACGCCGGGCGGGCACATTTTTGTTACGCGGGGGCTTATCGCCCACACTTCAACGGAAGATGAACTTGCTTCGGTTATCGCCCACGAAATCGCCCATATTCAGCTTAAACATGCGCTTACGGCGATACGGAATTCCCGTTACCTTAAAGCGGCGACATCCGGCTTACTGGCAGGTCTCGGTTCGGCGGTGAGCGCCGATTACAAGGAATTGGCCGGCATTCTGGGAGATTCCGTCGGCGAAATTGTCGGTACGATGTACAACAACGGGTTTTCCAGGGATCAGGAATACGATGCCGATGCCCTGGCTGTTTCCCTTTTGGCTTCCGCCGGATACGAGCCCAGGGCCATTCTGGGAATGCTCCAGTCGCTGGAAAAGGACGAAACAACGGAATCCGGTTTTGGCAAAACGCACCCCACTCCCGGAAATCGTATTGCCAGCGTGAACAAAAAGCTGCCGTCTTACAAAGTGCCGGATACCCGGCAGTTCAGGGAGGCACGGTATACAGCGATACAGAAATGACGGAAACCGTTAAGCGTTATAAAAAGGGGGCCACCGCCCTGGTAGTCGTATTATGCGTATTTGCCGGGATGGGGCTGCTCCACTTTTTTGGGGTTTTCACGTTTCTCGAATACAAGGCCTATGACCTGCGGGTAAACGTTTTTGCGTCTTCTTCCCGGCCTTCGGACTCCATTATTGTTGTTCTTTTGGATCAGGAGAGCATAGACTGGGCCGGTGCGCAGCGGGGCTGGCCCTGGCCCTGGCCCCGCAAAGCCTATGCCGAAATGGTGGATTACATGAACGCCGGCGGGGCGCAGGCTGTCGCGTTCGATGTCCTTTTTTCCGAGCCCTCCGTATACCGGAGCGCCGATCAGGACGAGATAATTGATACCGCGGTCGGAAAAATGGAAGAGATGCGGGCGAATTTTACCGCCGCGGGGGAACAGCCCCGTTCCGCCGCGCGCGGCCGCGGCGCCGAAGCCGGTACGGCTGCCAGCCGCCCTGCCGCCGGGGATGATGCCGGGCGGCAGGGCGGTTTTGGCATTGAAGGCTACCGGGAAGCAATGGAAGCGCTGCGGGGTCTGTCCGCCCGGGCCGACGACGATTCGTTTATTGAGGCGGAAAAAAAATTCGGCCGCGTCGTGCAGGCGGCTTTTTTCAGCACGGTTTCGGGCAACGCCAAATCCTGGCCGGCAAACTTAAACGCGCCGGTGTTTTCACTTTCCGGTTTTGAAGAGTTTATTCCCCGCTATGCCGCGCTCAGCGGGCAGGGGGAACAGGCCGAAGTATGGGCGCAGCTGCCTCTGGAAGATCTGCGGAACGCTGCGGGGGCTCTGGGAAGCGTTACCGGCTGGCCGGATTCCGACGGCATTCTGCGGCGGACAAGCCTTTTTACCTGGTACGACGGAAAGGCGGTGCCGAGCCTCGCCGCGGCCGCCCTGCTTGTTTCCGGCGCGGACAGCGCTCTGTCGTATGACTCAAAACAGCAGGTTATCCGGTGGGGAGATTACTCGATTCCGGTAGACAGTGACGGCAGATCCATACTCCGTTTTCGGGGCGGCCTTGAACGGTACGTTCCGTATCCGGCTCACCTTATTCTGCGGAGCGCCGAAATGTACGCAAATGGGGAAGAGCCGTTTCTTCCGCCGGGGGATTTTGCGGGAAAGTACGTGTTCTTTGGGTTTTACGCGCCGGGCCTCTACGATATTTTTGCGAACCCCATTTCTTCGGTGTACCCCGGCGTGGGAATGCATATTACAATGCTGGACAATATTTTAAGCCGGGACTTTATCAGGGAAATTCCCCTGGCCGCCGATTTCGCTTTTTTGTTCGGCGTGATTGTGGTGATCGTTCTGTTGTCGCTTTTTTCAGGAAGGCTTCCGCTTTCAATCGGCGGAATGGGCGTTATTATCGCGGGTATCCTGGCCCTTTCCTTTGCCGCATACTCAGGCGGTTTCTGGTTTCCCATGGTGCTGCCTCTGGCCGGCGCGCTCGCGGCTTTTCTTACCTGCATGATCTATAATTACGCGACAGAGGGCAGCCAGCGGCGTTTTATCAAGAACGCCTTTAACCATTACTTAAGCCCCATTTATGTTGACCAGCTTGCGGCGAATCCCGACAAGCTTACCCTCGGCGGCGAGCGCCGGGAAATCAGCATTTTATTTTCCGATGTCCAGGGCTTTACCACCATATCGGAAAAACTCGATCCGGATCAGCTAAAGGAACTGCTTAACGAATACCTTACGTTCCTTACAAACATTATCCAGAATTCGGGCGGAACCATAGACAAGTACGAAGGTGACGCCATTATCGCGTTTTGGAACGCCCCTCTGGACATTGAAAACCACGCCGCCCGCGCTCTGGACGCCGCGCTTGAATGTCAAAAACAGCTTGCCGAAAAAGGCCCTTACTTTGAGGAAAAGTTTAAAAACTGGAACATTGACAGCCCGAAGATCAACAAGCGCCTTTTAACCCGTATCGGCCTTAACACCGGATACGCTGTGGTTGGCAATTTCGGATCGGAAAAACACTTTAACTATACCATGCTGGGAGACTCGGTAAACCTCGCGGCCCGGCTTGAAGGTCTTAACAAACAGTTCGGTACTTTTATCATGTGCACAGATAACACATTTACCAAAGCGGGCGGCTGCCACGCGTTCTACGGACGCAAACTTGCACAGGTCGCGGTTGTCGGCAAAAGTGAACCGGTAACTGTCTGGGAGCCGCTTACCGAGCCGGTTTACCGGGAAAAGGAACGCGTTATCAGGGCCTTTGACGAAGCCAGGGATATTTTCTACACAGGCGATTTCGCCCGGGCCCTCTCCCTTTTCGAGGCGCTTAAAGACAAAGACAGCCCCCCGGCCTTTTATGCCGAACAGTGCCGCTTTTACCTGCAAAGCCCGGAATCCTGGAAAGGATTCTGGCAGGCGTTGAGCAAGTAACCCGGGAATTCAAACATGGACAACGCCTTCCCCTTCATGGTATCCTGCTTGTGTCATGGTTCGTCCTGAGCCCGGCATGCCGGGGTCCGGGGTGGCCGGGCCGGCATAGCCGGTTTTAAACGAAATGGAGGGAGCATGGAAAAGCTATTTAAGCTTCAGGAGCACGGGACCAACTTCAACAGGGAATTGGTTGCCGGGCTCACGACTTTTCTGACAATGGCGTACATTCTGGCGGTTAACCCGGAAATGCTCAGCAAAACCGGAATGCCCGCGGGCGGGGTTTTTACCGCCACTGCCCTTGCGTCCGCGATAGCGACACTGGTTATGGCGTTCACGGCGAATCTGCCGGTGGCTTTGGCGCCCGGGATGGGGCTCAACGCTTTCTTTACCTTCTCTGTGGTTCTCGGCGCGGGTTATTCCTGGCAGTACGCCCTGACCGCGGTTTTCCTTGAAGGCATCCTGTTTATTATTCTTTCCCTGGTAAACGTCCGGGAATTGATCATCAAAGCCATTCCGGCAAATCTGAAAAAAGCCGTTGCCGTGGGCATCGGCCTTTTTATTGCCCTTATCGGTTTTTCCAACGCGGGAGTTGTGGTAAAAGATACCGGTACCATTATCGGCCTTGGAGACATTACAAGCGGTACCGCGCTGCTTGCCATTATCGGCCTGACAATAACCATCGTACTCTACGCAAAAAGGGTGCGGGGATCCATCCTGCTGGGTATCATTATCACCACGATCATCGGTATACCGATGAAAATAACAGCTATCCCGGACAACTTCCGGATTTTCTCCCTGCCCTCGGCGCCCCTTTTCGCCAAGTTTGACTTTTCTTCCATACTTACGTTTGAGTTCTTTACAATATTCTTTACATTCCTTTTTGTTGATATCTTCGACACGGTCGGTACGCTGGTGGGCGTTACCACCCAGGCAGGGCTTATCGGCAAGAACGGGGAGATTCCCCGGGTCAAGCAGGCGCTTTTGTCGGACGCAATCGGGACTGTAGCCGGCGCGGTGCTGGGAACGTCTACCGTTACCAGCTATGTGGAAAGTACCGCCGGTGTCGCGGTAGGCGGCCGTACCGGGCTGAGCTCGGTATTTACCGGCATATTGTTCCTTTTGGCCCTGTTCCTGTCTCCGCTGTTCCTTGTGATCCCAAGCGCCGCCACAGCGCCGGCCCTTATCGTTGTCGGCTTTCTTATGATGCAGAGCGTAGTGGACATCGATTTCAAGGATCCTACGGAAGGAATTCCGGCTTTTCTGGCAATTGTCATGATGCCCTTTGCCTACAGCATTGCCGACGGCATTGTTTACGGCGTCCTTTCCTATGTTATCATTAAGGCCCTTACGCTGAAATTCAAGGACATCAGCATTATTACCTGGGTTCTTTTTGTGATCTTTATTTTACGGTTCTTCATCAAAATGAAAACCGCGTAATTTGCAAAACCGCAAGGGCGTCAGAGAAAGCGTTTCTTTTCGCCGCCTTTGCGGTTAAGGCAGCACCAATTTATTCTATTCTGCGACACTTTCTTTTAACCAAAAAATTCCGATACTGTGTGTATGTATGTTTTTTCCGCGGCGATGCGGCGGCTCCTGGGGCCGCTGGTTGGAAAGACGCTTTACCTTGTGTGTTTTTTATGCGCCGTTTCGGCATTGAGCCAGGAAAAGAAGACAATTTCCACCGGCGTTCTTGTGGAAGCAAACGCCAATACACGGCACGGATACGGCCTTGCCGGCGGGCTTACTGCGGATTTCGGCATTACAGACAACATTGCCGCCGGGGCGAAGCTGGATTTTGGAAGCGATTTTTATGATGTGTCGTCGTTTGAAGCGCTTGCCTTTGGCCGCTGGTATTTTTTAAAATCCCCCTTTCCCTTTTTTGCCCAGGCCGGCGCGGGGCTCATTACCCTTTTTGAAGAAGACAGAAGCGCCTCGTCCGTTCTTGTTGACGGAAGCGTCGGTTTTCGTGTCCCCCTGAAACGGTTTTATACAGAGCAGTATGTACGGTTTGGATGGCCCACCGGTTTTGGGTTTGGCCTTGTTGCCGGATACCGCTTTGATTTGAAAAAGCCGCAGCCGGCTGGCAAAGACACTGCATTGCCCGTGGAAGTTTTTGTACCCGTGGAACAGATCGCAGAACCGGTCACCGTGGAAGAAGAGCCTGCCGCTGTGGAAGAAAAGCCTGCCGTCGCGGAAAACCCGCCGTCCGGCCTTGAAAAGCTGTCCGCGGTATTTTTCAGCTCAAATCTGCCTCATTTTGACGGTCCCGATATGCCGCCGGAAATTGCCGAAAACAACATCCGCACAATCAACGCCGCCGCCGAATTCCTTGTCCTGAATCCGGACTACACCGTCCTTATAGTCGGGTACGCGAATCCCGTTAAAAGAACAGCCCTGGAAGAAAGCCAGGAACTTATCCCGCTTTCCCGTGCCAGGGCGGAATTTATCAGGGACGAACTGGTAAAGCGCGGTGTAGATCCGCCCCGTATAACAATCCAGGCCGCCGGTGGACAGGGTGCGGATTACGGAAACTGGGAAGCAAACAGGCGGGCGCTGCTTTATTTCGCGAATCCGAATCCCGAACCCGCCTCCGCCTTGCCAAGCGAAGGCCGCTGATTTCAAATATTGGTGCTTGAAACGGATACGGCGCCCGCGTCCAGGGCGGCCTTGACATCTTCTTCGTCCGAAACAAGCCCGCCCGCGATAATCGGTTTTTTCGTTATTGAAGAAATTTTTCGTATAATTTTGGGCATGACGCCGGGAAGAATCTCCACCGCGTCGGAACAATCCTGGGCAAAATGCTTTTCAATATTGATCAGGGCCATGGAATCAAGGACAAAGAAACGCTGCACAGTAATCAAGCCGAGGATTTTCGCGCGGCTTATCAAATTTCCTTTTGTAGAAATAATGCCGTCGGCTTCCGTATTTTCCGCCAAAAAATCCACGGCAATATCGCGGGACGCCAATCCGTCAACAAGATCGATATGCACCAGCGCGGCTTTCCCCGCGTCTTTGATTTTTTTGACTATTCCGGGAATGGTAACGATATCGCCAAAAAGGGTAAAAACTATCCCCCTGTTTCCTGCCAGTACCCGATCCAGATTCGCAGTCGTTTTAACCGCCGGGATAACCTGAGTTTTACGAAGCAGCCGGAAAAAAGCGTCACATGAAAGCCTGTTCTTTCCCTTTAAGAGAATCGTTTGCATTGGACACAGCCTAATCAATATGGCCATTATTGTCAACAAAAAAGCTCGGCAGCGCCAGGCCGGGAATTATACCCCAAGAACCGGGCCTTAAACCGGATCCGCGGATTTTGTAATCGGTGCGAATTTGTAAATTTTTCTTGACTTTTTTAATTTTCGGGATTAGAGTTGTAGTGTTCCCGCTGGAAAAGCGGGTTTTCGCGAGAGCTGTTTTGTTGCTCGAGAGTAACGGAGTTACGGGCACGACAAACCAACCGGTTTGTCGTGCCTTTTTTTTGGAGGTTAGTATGAAAGAGAGAAAATCCTCAAAAGCCCTTTGTTGGGTGTGGATTTCGTTGGGGCTGTGTTTTGCCAGCATGATAGGCGTATCTCGAATACAAACATCCTTCGGGAAAATCGAGATGAAGGAGCTCAACTGGGAAAGTCCACATGGTCACGAGCTCAGCGCGTTTCTCTTCAGGCCGCCGAACGCGACAAGCGAACGCCCCGCGCCGGCAATAGTCTGTATTGAAGGATGGTTTAACAACAAGGAAATGCAGGACATCTACTTTGTTGAACTTTCCAGAAGAGGCTATGTAGTACTTTCTTTGGACATGCACGGTCACGGCAATTCAGAAAGCGTACCGGTTGACGAGCTTTACGACGGCGGTATAGGCATTGACGGCGCGGTTCAGCTTCTGGCAAGCCTGCCTTATGTGGATACATCCAAAATCGGTGTAACAGGCCATTCCTCCGGCGGAACGGGTTCCAACATGGCCATTGTTCTGGACAATGAGCGGGAAACACCCCTTATCCGGGCAAATCTCTTACAGGCTGCGGACTGGAACGATGACCGGGGAGTTGATCATTCCGGCGACTTTAAGGATCGCAGCGTGGGAATAATTGCCAGCCGTTATGACGATTTTTACTTTGCCTGGTACACGGATGACGGGGACCCCGTTTCGCTTCCCCGGGATTTTATAAAAACAAGTCAGGCAAAACAATTCCTTAATTTCAATGATGATCCTGCCGGGTTCATAGGAACTCCTGAAGCGGGGAAAATATACGAGCGGGATTTTAACGGAAACAGGGCTTACCGTGTAATTTACACTCCCACCATGATCCATCCATGGGTAACGTTTTCCAAAACTACCGCCGCGTACGCGGTAAATTTCTTCGAAAAAACATTTGGCGCGCCTGTTCCCCTGCCGGAAAGCAGTCAAATATGGCCCTGGAAAACTTTTTTTAATGTTATCGGACTGGCGGGTTTTTTCATGTTCATGGTTTCTTTTACCCTTGCGATGCTTCGTTCCGGATTTTTCGCGGAACTTGCCGGCAAGGAATCAATACAACCGGCCCCCAATCCTAAAGGAGCCAGGGCTCTCTGGTTTTGGGGAAGCATCGTCATCTCGGCATGTTTTTCGGGGTTAAGTTACCTTTTCGTTGTTGCCCGGATATACGGCCAGTCAACCGCTTTTTTCCCGCAGACAGGGCCTCTTACCATTGGTACCTGGGCCGCCGTTTCGGGTATTTTCAGCCTGCTGCTGCTGATTCTTTTTTATCAGCTTTACGGAAAAAAACACGGAAGTTCCCTTAAAGAAACAGGCATTTCTATCGGAACAAGGCCGCTGTTCAAAACAATTCTTTTGGCGGTTCTGGTAACAGCGGCAAGTTTCCTGCTGGTTTTTATTTCCAGCTATTTTTTCAAGAGCGATTACAGGTTCTGGGTACTTGCGGTTAAAGCCTTTGGAGCGGACAAGATCGGAATTGCGGTCAGATATCTCCCCTTCTTTCTTGTTTATTATGTGCTGAATTCCGTTTCGGTTAATTGTTTTAATTACACCACCGTTGGAAACAGGGAATGGCTCAACACCTTTATTTTGGGCCTTTCAGCATCCATTGCGGGTGTTGTAATTGTCGCCATCCAGTACGGTTGTTTTGTCAGTACCGGTAATCCATTTTGGTATTTGGCGGAATCAGGCCGCATTGGTCCTATATGGCTTTTCCCGGTTATTGTTATTTTATTCGGAGCGGTTGTTGTTTCCAGAATTATCTATAAGCGAACCGGAAATCCGTACCTGGCGGGCTTTATCAACGCAATGGTTGTCACCATGATCAGTTGTTCCAATACGACGACTATTCTTGGAGCCGCCAAAGTAATAACCACAACGTTCTAGGTTTGCCTGCGATGTTTTCAGACACCAGCCGGACACCGGCAGGATATCAGCATGTATGACGTGGTGATTATAGGCTGCGGCATTACAGGAGCGGCCGCGGCCTGGGAACTTTCAAAATACAATGTTGTTGAACAAGACGGCAAGGGCACAGTAATAACAAGGCCGATCAGGACGGCGGTGCTGGACAAGGAAAATGATGTTTCCTGCGGGGCTTCAAAAGCCAACAGCGCCGTCATCCATGCCGGGTACGATCCTCCGCCGGGGACTCTCATGGCCCGTCTCAATGTGGAAGGAAACCGTCTTGCCGCGGAGCTTTGCGAAAAGCTTGATGTTCCCCACAGAAAATGCGGATCGATGGTGCTTGCTTTTTCCCCGGACGACAAAAATCATTTGTTACAGCTTTATAACCGGGGAATACAAAACGGCGTTAGTGATATAGAGATTCTCGATGGAGAACAGGTTCTTAAACGTGAGCCGCGCCTTAACCGGGAAATTTCCGCCGCCCTCTTTGCTCCCGCGGCGATGATTATAAGCCCCTGGGAATATGTTTTGGCCCTTATCGAAACGGCCTGCCGTAACGGGACGGAACTTTTTCTTGACAGCGAAGTTCTCTCGATAGGAGAACGAGCGCGCGGGACGGCGGAAACCGGCGGCGCTGCCGGAAGCGGACCCCGCTGGATCGTAAAAACGGCCGGCGCGGTGTATGAAACGGCCTGGCTTATCAACGCGGCCGGAGTACACAGTGATAAAATTCACAACATGGCCGCGCCGGAAACTTTTACCATTTATCCGTATCGCGGTGAATATTACCTTCTGGATAAATCAGAAGGAGGTATGGTGAACCATGTGATTTTTCAATGTCCCACCGCGGCGGGCAAGGGAGTGCTTATCGCGCCTACGGTTCACGGCAACCTGATTACCGGTCCCAACGGGGAGGCATGCGCCGACGGTGAAGATACCGCAACAACGGGGGAAGGGCTTTTGGCGGTGCGGCGGGCCGCCGTTAAGTCCGTGCCGTCTCTTAACTTTGGCGAGAACATCAGAAACTTTTCCGGCATCAGGGCCGCGTCGAACACGGACGACTTTATCGTCAAAGAGGCTGAAGGAGCGCCGGGGTTTATCGACCTCGCGGGGATCAAGTCGCCGGGACTTTCCGCGGCTCCGGCAATCGCGGCGCTCCTTCCGGGTATGCTGGGCACAGGCGGCGCTGTCGGATACGGCACACCCGGTGCGCGGCCCCGGAACGATCTTCTTCATCTTGAAGCAAAAGAAAAATTTATTGACACCCGCAGCCGGGTGCGTTTCGCCGGACTTTCCACCGCGGACAAATCAGCCCTGATAAAAACCAATCCCGCGTACGGCAGGGTTATGTGCCGCTGCGAAACGGTTACCGAAGGGGAAATTCTCGACGCGCTTGCCGCTCCCATCCCGCCGCACACGATAGACGCGGTCAAGCGGCGGTGTAACCCAGGCATGGGCCGCTGCCAGGGCGGGTTCTGCGCCCCCCGTATCCTCGAACTGCTTGCCTCTTTTTACCATGTTGATCCGGAAACGATATTGCAGGACAGCGCCGGTTCGTACATACTGAGCGGCGAAACGGGAGAATCACATGGAGCGTGAACAATCCGCTGACTATGAACTTGCCGTTATCGGCGGCGGCCCCGCCGGATTGGCCGCGGCGCTCGAAGCCTTTAAACGGGGGCTGCGAAAAATCATCATCATTGAACGGGACAAAGAACTGGGGGGAATTCTCAATCAATGTATACACAACGGATTTGGCCTTCACTATTTTAAGGAAGAACTTACCGGGCCGGAATACTCAGGCCGTTTTATCACAAAACTTGAAGAAACGCTGACAAACCCGGTCAACGCAATCGAGATAAGTCTTGATACCATGGCGCTGGACATTGTTCCCGAATCCGGCGGCGCGGGAGCCGGTCTGCGCGGGGTCTGCACAATCCACCTGGCAGGCAAGACCGGTTACCGTGTTATAAGCGCGGCGTCCCTTGTACTGGCAATGGGCTGCCGCGAACGGACGCGGGGAGCGCTGGCAATTCCGGGCACAAGGCCTTCGGGAATTTTTACCGCGGGGGCGGCCCAGCGTTTTATCAACATGGAAGGCCGCATGGTGGGGCGAAAGATTATCATCCTTGGATCGGGAGATATCGGCCTTATTATGGCGCGCCGTCTTACCCTCGAAGGGGCGGAGGTTCCCGCCTGTATCGAACTTTTACCGTATCCCGGCGGCCTTACCAGAAACATTGTTCAGTGCCTTAACGACTACAACATCCCGCTGTACCTTTCCCATACCGTTACAGAGATCCGGGGCCGCAGACGTGTTGAAGGAGTAACTGTTTCCCGGGTTGATGAAAACCGCCGGATCATTGCCGGTACAGAGACGCGTTTTGACTGCGACACCCTGCTCCTTTCCGTGGGGCTTATTCCGGAAAATGAATTGAGCCGCAAAGCCGGAATATCACTTGATCCAAGAACAAAAGGGCCGGAAGTAACAGATACCATGGAAACATCGGTCTCCGGCATATTTGCCTGCGGAAACGTGGTTCATGTTCACGACTTGGTAGACTTTGTCAGCGCCGAAGGAGAGCGGGCCGGAGCGGCGGCGGCGGATTATGTCCTGAGGCGTCCGGCGGAAGATGGCGCCGGACTTGTTTTAAAAAACGGAGACGGCGTGTCCTACACGGTTCCCCAGTTTATCAAAAAAAAATCCGGCAGGGCGGAAATTTTTTTCCGGGTTCGGGGAATTTACCGTAACGGAAAAATCGGGGTATACTCGGGAAAGCGGGAGCTTATTTCGTTTAAACGCGCGCACATGGCCCCCGGCGAAATGGAGAGTATTGTACTTTCGGAAGAAATCCTTTCCGCCGCGGAAAAGGAGATTTGTGTGCGTGCGGGAGATGGAGCATGAGCACGGAGCTTGTCTGTACGGTCTGCCCAAAAGGCTGCCGCCTTCTGGTGGACGAATCAAATGATTTTGAAGTAAGCGGCGCGGGCTGCAAACGGGGAATAGAATACGGCAGGGCGGAAATACAGAATCCCCTGCGGGTGCTTACTTCGTCAATTCTCATTGAGGGCGCGCTGTACCGCCGCTGTCCGGTAAAAAGCGCCGCCCCCATTCCCAAAAAGCTGCTGTTTGCCGCCGTGGAAGAACTGCGCAAAATTAAAGTGAAAGCCCCGGTTGCTTTGGGAGAAACAGTGCTGGAAAATGCCGCGGGAATAGGCGTTCCTGTCGTTACAACACGGGCGTTTGAATCTATATAACCATATGCCGCCCCGCAGTTAACATTACATGGAGGAGTTATCATGGGTAAGTACATACTCGCGCTGGATCAGGGAACCACAAGTTCGCGGGCCATTTTATTTGGGGAAGATCAGGGCATTATCGGCATGGCCCAAAAAGAGTTTGCGCAAATCTATCCGCATGAAGGATGGGTTGAGCAGGATCCGCTGGAGATCTATTCATCCCAATATGCGGTTATGATGGAACTCCTTACCCAGCACGATATTCCTCCCGCGGAAATCGCCGCCATCGGCATTGCAAACCAGCGGGAGACAACCATTGTGTGGGACAAAAACACCGGGCGGCCCGTGTACAACGCCATCGTCTGGCAGTGCAGACGAACCGCGAAGATCATTGACGATTTAGTGAAGCGTGGTTTGGAAAAGCACATCAAAAAAACAACCGGGCTTGTGCCGGATGCGTATTTTTCCGGAACAAAGATCAAGTGGATTCTGGACCATGTGGAAGGAGCGCGGGAAAAGGCAAAAAGGGGCGAGCTTCTTTTCGGCACAGTTGACACATGGCTTGTCTGGAAGCTTTCAGGCGGAGCTGCCCCGGATGGATCTGAAAACGCCGCCCATGTTACCGATTATACAAACGCATCCCGCACCATGATTTACGATATCAATAAACTCACCTGGGATCAAACGCTTCTTGAAGCCCTGGACATTCCCCGGCAAATGCTGCCGGAAGTAATGCCTTCAAGCTGCGTGTACGGTACGACGCGGATTCAGGGAGCGGAAATTCCCATCGCCGCCGCCGCGGGAGATCAACAGGCGGCGCTTTTCGGCCAGTGCTGTTTTGAAAGCGGCGAGGCAAAAAACACTTATGGTACCGGCTGTTTTCTTCTTATGAATACCGGCGACAAACCCTGCGAAAGTTCCAACGGTCTTATCACTACAATCGCCGCGGGACTTCCGGGAAAAATAAGCTATGCCCTGGAAGGATCCGTCTTTACCGGCGGAGCGGTTATCCAATGGCTCCGCGACGAGATGCGCTTTATAAGTGAAAGCGCCGATGCCGAATACTATGCCGGCAAAACAGAAGATTCCGGCGGCGTGTACCTTGTTCCGGCGTTTACCGGCCTCGGCGCTCCTTACTGGGACATGTACGCACGAGGCTGCATTGTGGGAATTACCCGGGGCACAAAACGGAATCATATTATCCGCGCGGCGGAAGAAGCCATCGCCTACCAAAGCCTTGACCTGATCCGGGCAATGGAAAAAGATACCGGAGCGGCCATCAGCTCGCTCAAGGTGGACGGCGGCGCGTCACGGGACGGCCTTTTAATGCAGTTCCAGGCGGATATTATGAACGGCACAATTTACCGCCCGGTTATACAGGAAACAACCGCCCTTGGCGCGGCCTGCCTTGCCGGTCTTGCCGCCGGCTTTTGGCGGGACACCGGCGAACTTAAAAACCGCTGGAAATGCGGCAGCGTCTTTAAACCAAAAATGGCCGAAGCAAAACGGGAAGCGCTTCTTTCCGGCTGGCACAAAGCGGTAGGACGCAGCCGTTCCTGGGCGGAATAGCCTATTGACAAATACACAAACGCAGCTTATAAAATGCATTGTAAAAAAGGTATAGGAGGGCTGATAATGAGTAAATTGCAGGGTGTTTCCGATACATTGTTTATCCCTCTGGCGGCTCGTATATTTGCATCAAAAATTTTTCCTGAATATTTTTTCGATGAAAAGGCCCTGTCGCTGGAAAAATATATTCCGGACGACAACATACAAAGAAAGTCATCTGAGTATTCATTTATGGCTTCCGTTTCCAGATATTACAATCTGGACTCAATGGCACAGGCGTTTATTAAAAAAAACGGTAAATGCAATATCATCTATCCCGGTGCGGGGCTTGAAACGGCATATTATCGCCTAAATGAACGGACGGCGGTTTTTTACGAAATTGATCTGCCCGATGTAATTTCCGCACGGAAAACAATATTGGGAGAACAAACAAATGAAATATTAATCGCAGGGAATATATTGGACATGGAATGGACAAAGCAACTCGACAAGTCAACTTCAACGCTGCTTGTCGTTTCCGGTGTTTTTCAATATTTTAAAGAAGATGATGTTATACAATTTATCAATAATATAAAAAAAGTTTTTTCAAATGCCGAATTAATTTTTGACGCCACAAATGAAACAGGGATAAAATACGCAAATAGATATGTAAAAAAGACCGGAAATAATGATGCGTTGATGTATTTCTACATCAATGACAGTACGGAATTTTCAAGGAGGGTCGGGGTAAAATTGGTAGAGGAACGGGTTTTTTTCACTGATGCAAGAAAGATGCTGAAAAGGAAGCTAAAACTGTATACCCGAATAGCGATGAAAATTGTTGATGATAAAAAAAGAGCTGTTCTGCTGCATTTTAAAATAAAGTATATAAAAAGGCCAAACTATATGAGGCAGTTCCAAAATGTCAGATTTTGGAACTGCACCCTATAAAAACCGCAGTTTTGCAGCCCGAAGGGCGAAAAACTGCAAGAGCCGGTTACAAAATAACCAATTTTGGAACCGGC
>JAIRWM010000194.1 GCA_031268975.1 Treponema sp.
CCCGACCCCATACATACCCCCACGGGAACGCCCACCGCGGAAGTGGCGGTGGAGACGTACCTTGTGGGGCGGCACCAGATCGGCGTACGGCTCGTCTATGTCAGCGGCAGCCCGGACGACCCGGCGAACAAAGGCTATCGGATTTGGTACACGACCGTCGCGCCGGGCGGAACGCCCCCGGCAAGCCCGAAGGATCTGCACGAATCGTTCTACACGAAGCGGAAGAAAGACCTTATCACCTTCGACTACGAGGACAGCGGGAAGACGGTGTACATAGCGGTGCAGATAGAGAACGACGGGAAAAAGGGGCCGTGGGGCCCAATGAGTTCTGCGTCTATTCCGTGAGGGGCGGAAGCAAGCCGGGAGCTTCGCTCCCGCCTGATCTTACCGCGCCCGCCGCTCAGGCTAAAGCCTTCGCGCTCGGTGGGGCTTACTGCGGCATGTACGGGGCTACGCCGTGCCGTAATGGTTCATCGACACGCTTGCGCGTGCGGGTTTTGGGCGGGGGCCCTCTTGCTTCCGCGTCTATACCATGAGCAACCGGGAAAGCTGCGCGGCGGAAGCAAGCCGGGAGCTTCGCTCCCGCCGGGTCTCACCGCGCCCGCCGCTCAGGCTAAAGCCTTCGCGCAGGACAGGGCATACAGCGGCATGTGTTGGGACTACGCCGTGCCGCAATGGTTCGCCGACACGCTTGCGCGTACGGTTTTGGGCGGGGGGCCAATGACTTCCGCCCACATTCCATGAGTAAGCGTGAAACATTGTTGTTGTTATGCTGCGGCGGGTGGGCGCCCGTCCCTGAACCATTTGTGAAGGCGCAGGATGCGCCTGAATCATGGTGAAGGGATGGGCATACCCGCCGCGGCAATACGAACAACCTGTTCATTGCACGGCAACGGGCAGCGGCGAAGTAAGTAGAAGAAGTACGGGGCGTGCGCGCAAAACGGCAACATGGATGTTGCTGTTTACATAGCTTTAGCGTGAAGTTTGCGCGAAGCGCAAACTCAAAGCCAAAATCCGGCATAGAAGCCGGATTTTGGCGAAATCCCGAATCAAAGACAGACCTGACAATCTACCGGGCGTTGCCCGGCGCGCTTTGAACGGGAAGGCTACAGTGTATTCCACTTTTAGGAGGAGTACAATGAGGAAAAAGTATCTTTTTGTTTTGGGAATGCCGCTTTGTTTGCTGGCATTGAGTTTGGCGTTTGCCGGATGCAGCAACCCGGCAGGCGGAGGAGACCTGTCTCAACGTTCCTTTTCCGTATCGGGAAAGTTTACCAAAAGCGGCGGCGCGGGGTCTGGAGACGTGGAATTTGACATAAAAAGCGACGCCTTTTCGGGCGGTCTCGCGGTAAGCGCCGAGAGTTACACGGTAAGCGGCATATTGAAAGACGGCGCCATCACCATGTGGCTCACGGGCAGTTACGACCCCGTCAAAGGCGCGTGGTCGGTTTCGGCAAAGTCAAGCCTGATTATCTACACCCTGGACGGCAGCGTCGATTCCAACGGGAATTCACTGGGGGTTCTGGCAACCATCGCGGTAAAAAGCGGCAACGAATGGGTACCCTATGTGTTCCCCATAACGGAACAAAACGTGACTATTGCCGACGCCGGGGCCACCAATGGCGAAGACGGCGTACCCGCTCTTGCGCAGGGCTGGTGGAGGGCCAGCGGATCAAATAGTTCCGGCAACAGTTGGAGCGGAAGTGTCCTTCTCAGTTCCTGGAAGGCAAAGGGAACCGTCACGTCGACCTACCAGGGGGTGGATATCCCAAATGAGGTAGAATACTCCATTGTGGAGATTGCCAGCGGCAGCGGCGCGGGCCCTTACACGGTCTATTGGGCTTCGCTGGAATATGTGATGACCCCTGAAAATTTCGCAAAAGCGGTAAGCCAGTGCCTGTATGGAAACGAAACGTCCGTAACGGCCCT
This sequence comes from Treponema sp., assembly GCA_031268975.1. GTDB lineage: Bacteria > Spirochaetota > Spirochaetia > Treponematales > Breznakiellaceae > JAIROH01. The sequence continues at coordinate 1,930 of JAIRWM010000194.1, forward strand.
TACCACAGTGCAGATGGGACAACTGCTGAGCGGCGGCGGTATCAGCGGATCGCCCTCCATCCCCTGGGTGGGTTACGATGACGCTACCGGGATCCAGGTCTGGTGCGGTTTTACCGAAGCCCAGATGGATACGTTCTACGCCCAGAACTACTGGAAAAAGTGGGCGGCGTTAAAAGGTATAGCCAAAGCCAACAAATATGGGGCGTCCAGGATTGAATTCGACAACGCCGCCGCCCCTTCTTCCTTCAGCATAACAAATCTGGTCAAGGAGGGTTCGCCGAATATATACAACTACACCTATAGTTTCGGCACCCTGACGGAGCTGAAAGCGGAAGCGGTAAACCTGGTTCCGGAGCACGACTGGGTATGGCCGGATGGTTCGGGAGAACCAACAGACGAGGGCGTTGCCATTATCACTTTAACGCGGTAGGCAAAAACACCGTACAGGCGCCTCGCGCCGGGCGGGGCCGTGCGCTAAAGCGCGGCCCTGTTTTGTTTGCGGGACCTGGAGCGCTTCACTGACGCTCCGCCAAAATCATCCCGGGGCTTTCCTGAACTTCACGTTTTGGGAAAGGTCAATTTTTTTTAAATTTTTTCCCCGTACGTGGCAAAACGGTAGTACAATAAGCCATGAATTTTTCCCCGCTGCAGGTCGGCTATATCGCCAACACCATGAAGCCCGTTCCGGTCGGCGATTATGTCAAAACGGCGCTGGATATTTTTGCGGAAAATCCCGCGCTGGACGTGGTGTCCGTGGCGGGTAATAACGGCGAAATATTGGGGGTGGTGCCCCGGGGAATCACCGCGAATTTTGCCGTTTCAGCCGTGTACCGGGGGTATCAGAAAAATTTAAAGGATTTTCTTATCCCGCTGAAAGGCGCCCTGGACTCCGGAGCGTTTATTTCGCGGATTGTGGACGAAAACCTGAAAATCGATCAGGGGGAATCATCGCGAACGGGCCGGAGCAGGACGGCGGCCGTTATCTGATAGGCTGTTTCGACGTTTCAGGCAAGAACATAGCCGGTTCAATGGCCACCATGGCCCTGGGTTCGTATTTTTCCACGCTGGAGCTTTTTAAATACCGGGAACCGCCTGAAAAAATAACGAATCTGCTCAATTCCCTGGTTAACAGTGTCAGCCCGCTGGGATACTATGTAACCGCCGTCCTTTTTTATGTTGATTTTTCTTCACAAACGCTGGAAATTCACAACTGCGGCTTTTCCCCGGTTTTGGCTTTTAAACCACTGGACAACAACAAACTCGGCTTTAAGGCGCTCGCGCCCGCCATGTCCCCGCTGGGAATCGCCGATACTATTGACCTTACAGAGCGTCAAATTCTTCCCATCGTAAAAGACCTCAGGATCTGCGCTTATTCGGACGGCCTCACCGACATGACCAGCGCATCCGGCAGCCGGTTCGGTGAAGACAGGGCCGGGACGTTTATCAAGGCGATGCATACCCGTTCACAGGACGAAATAGGACAATGCCTGGCCGGGGAAATCCGGCGCTGGACGGGAGAAGCGTCCCTCGCGGACGACCTTACCCTTATGGATCTGCGCTTTCTTTGAAGAAAACCCTAAAGTTTCAGGATGATTGTGCCGAGACTGTAGTCAGCGAAGGGTCTTTCCGCCTTATCCGCGGTTAGGTGCGCCTGTCCGGTGTTCGTTCTCCTTACGAGTATCGGCCTGCCCGGAAAGAACTTGAGCCTGAGCGGAAATTTCAGGGACGCCGTTCCCGTGTTTCCGGGAAAGACAAGGATGTCTTTCAAACATTTTCAAGGAGGATGACATGATCATCAACCACAATCTCAGCGCTATGTTCGCTGACCGTTCTCTCAAGGTAACCAACGATTATCTTACCAAAGATATGGAAAAGCTCTCTTCCGGGCTCCGCATTAACCGGGCCGGCGACGACGCCTCGGGCCTGGCGGTATCGGAAAAGCTGCGCAGCCAGATCCGGGGCCTTAACCAGGCTTCCCAGAACGCAGCAAACGGCATTTCCTTCATCCAGGTAAGTGAAGGATACCTCCAGGAGAGTCAGGACATCGTCCAAAGGATGAGGGAACTGGCGGTTCAGGCCGCGAACGGCATTTATTCCAGCGAAGACCGCATGCAGATCCAGGTCGAAGTCTCCCAGTTGGTAGACGAAGTAGACCGGATCGCCAGCCATGCCCAATTCAACGGCATGAACATGCTTACCGGCCGTTTCGCCAGAATGGAAGGCCAGAACGTCGTTACCGCCTCCATGTGGCTGCATATCGGAGCCAATATGGATCAGCGGGAACAGGTATTCATCGGCACCATGACCTCAATGGGGCTTGGGCTGCGAAACGTGGGAGACGGAAGTTTCCTCACCATCGAAACCCCCGACGACGCCAACCGCGCCATCGGAACCCTTGACGAAGCCCTGAAAATGATCAACAAGCAGAGGGCGGATTTGGGCGCTTATCAGAATCGTCTTGAGCATGCGGTACGGGGCCTTGATATCGGCGCCGAAAACATGCAGGCCTCGGAATCCCGGATTCGGGACACCAATATGGCAAACCAGACGGTCCGGTACATGACAAACCAAATCCTGGTAAATTCAGGCACGGCCATGCTGGCCCAGGCCAACCAGAGATCGACTTCTGTCTTGCAGCTTTTGCAATAGTGTAGTACTATTGTAGTTTAGAAAGGATATCGCGGGGGGTCTTCGGGCCCCCCGGGATACCGTTGTTCTTTGACAAATACCCCCGGGTTGGGGAAAGTACGGCGGTACGAAGTGTATTCCGGTTCAAAAGGGCCGGCGCACGCTTCGTTCCGTAAAGGCTTAATCGGCGGGATCGGCGCGAGCGTCCTTCCGGTTTTGTCCCGTGCGGTTCGGCCTCGGCATGGATTGCCGGGCTTTCCCAACTCAAGGAGGGTTATATGATTATTAATCACAACATGAGCGCCATGTACGCCAACCGCCAGCTTGGGGTCACGAACACCGATGTAGCAAAGAGCATTGAAAAGCTCAGCTCCGGTTTACGGATCAACAGAGCGGGCGATGACGCTTCCGGACTTGCGGTTTCCGAGAAAATGCGGAGCCAGATTCGGGGGCTTAACCAGGCGGAGCGCAACATTCAGAACGGCGTGTCGTTTATCCAGGCGACGGAGGGCTACCTTCAGGAAACCCAGGATATTCTTCACCGCCTCAGGGAACTGTCGGTTCAGTCGGCCAACGGGATCTATTCCGATGAAGATCGTATGCAGATCCAGGTAGAAGTTTCCCAGCTTGTAGATGAAATCAACCGTATCGCGAGCCATGCTCAATTCAACGGTATGAACATGCTGACAGGCGCTTTTGCCGAAAATTCGTCCGTAAACCGCGTCATGCAGTTTCAGGTCGGCGCCAATATGGACCAGAACGAACGGGTCTTTATCGGTACCATGACAGCCAACGCGCTTGGTCTACAGACCGCTCAGGGTGAAGCCGGAACCATTTCCATCGCTACCCCGGAAGAAGCCAATCAGGCTATCGGGATGGTGGATTCGGCGCTGAAACTGGTTTCAAAGCAGCGTGCCGATCTTGGCGCGTACCAGAACCGGTTTGAAATGGCCGCCGACGGCGTTGCCATCGCGTCGGAAAACCTTCAGGCCGCGGAATCCCGGATTCGGGATACCGACATGGCTTCGGAAATGGTCGGATACACCAAGGATACAATCCTGAATCAGGCGGGGACGGCGATGCTGGCCCAGGCCAATATGCGGACTCAATCGGTCCTGCAGCTTTTGGGATAATCCGGACATACCGGCTTTAATACGCGGGGGGTTCCCCTTCGCGCCCGTCTGGAAAACGGGAAAGCGTAACAAGAGGCATCTGGACGTCGTCTTTTGATACGCGGGGACGGAGAAGCCGGCAAATTGCCGTTCGCGCCCTTCCCCGTCTCTTTTTTGAAGATAACGATTTCCCCGTATGGAAGCGGGGGAACAGTATGTACGTCGTTTTCGGCGGGGCGCCGCCCTGCCGAAAACGAAAACACGGAGGTGGAGTACTATGGGTATTCAGATTGCCGTTGCGGGAAAAGGATTTCCGCAGCAGGAACTCCCCCAGGAACGGATTCCGTTAAATACCGCGCACTCCGCAGAAGCCAGAGCCGCGGCGCTTGAGAGAATTCAGGCATCCCTGCCGGGAAACAAGGAAACCCGCCGGGCCGATATTGAATTGGCAATGGCGGAAGTTGAACAGGTAACGCTCGCTTTCAGCAAAAAGCTCAAGTTTGTGGTGGATCACCAGTCACACGAAGTAACCGTAAAGGTTATTGACCCGGCAACCGATAAGGTGATTAAGGTCCTTCCGCCCGAAGAATTGCAAAGACTGCACAGGCGGCTGCGGGAAACCATTGGGGTTTTGCTCGACGAAAGGATCTAACAAAGGGATTTACGGGAGGAATCCGGGGAATGTCAGATATCTATGTGCCGGGAATAAAAAGCCGGTTTAACACCGAGATTATCGTTGAAGACCTGATGAAGGTCGAGCGTATTCCCCGCGATCGGGCGGAAAAAGACATTGAAACCTTCCAGACCCAAAAGACGTACTGGCAGGATATCGGGCGGCGGGTTAATTCCCTCCGTGAAAGTTCCAGAGTCCTCTATTCTTTCCAAAATCCCTTTAACGAGCGCATAGCCCGTTCCTCGGACGAAACCGTGCTTTCGGGAATAGCGACCCGTCAGGCGGTTGAACAGGAACGGAGCTTTACCGTTAAACAGGTCGCCAAAGCGGACCGTTTTCTTTCCCAGCCGCTTGATACATCCTACAAGGTCGACGCCGGAAACTACGGTTTCCGCGTGGGCGATACGGAACTCAGCCTCGCGTTTCGGGGGGGAACCCTCAAGGAATTCGCTGAAGCGGTAAACCGCCGGGGCCGGGAAAAAATACAGGCAAGCGTTATCACCGTTACCCCCGGCACCCAGTCCCTGCTGATAGAATCTCTGGTTACCGGAGCGGGAAACCGTCTGCGTTTTAGCGGGGCTTCTGAAGACTTTGCCTTCGGCATAGGCATGGGTTCCCGCAGGGTGGACTCTACCCGGCTTATCCAGGAAGAAAGCGTTACCGTCCCGGCAGGAAGCAGCGTTTCCCTGCCGTCCGCCATAGCGGACGAGGCCGCCGGAACGGGCGAAAACGACGGCATGGTGTTGAGTCTGGAAACTTCCACAAAGCTGCGGCCGCAGGATCAGATCCCGTCCGCCCCGCAGGGGCCTGCCATACCGCCAGGCGGTTCGGTAAGTTACGGCGGCGTCACCATAGAAAACGACAGTTCTTCCGTCCCCATTCCCGCGTGGTCGCCGCCCCCGGTCCCTGTCCGTGTCGACGACATGGCCATGCTGTCCCTTAAATTTACCGACGGCAGCTCTGCCTCCCTTCCGCTTGTGCGCGATTCGGGAGAATTTATCAAAAGCGAATATCCGCTGTCCGATATAGCGGGAGGCAAAACCGTTTCGTCCGTGGAAATTACCAATAACAATACTCACCGTGATGTTTCAATACGCAACGTTATGATATTCGATCCCGAAGCTGTCGGAGACTTTCATCCGAAAAATGCCGTATCCACAGCCCAGGATGCTATTGTCGAAATGGAAGGCATTGAAATACGCCGCCCCTCGAATAACATTGACGATCTGCTCCCCGGGGTAACGGTAATCGCAAAAGCGCCTTCCGATTATCCGGTGCGGCTTACCATAGAGCCGGATCGTGAAGCGGTCAAGGAATCCATCATTTCCCTGGTGGGAAATTACAACCGCCTCGCGGCGGAACTGAATGTCCTTACAAGAAAAGACGACCGCATTGTTCAGGAACTGAGTTATCTTGCCGCCGAAGAACAGGCGGACATGCGGGAAAAGCTCGGCGTTTTTTCCGGGGAAACCGGTCTGAGCCAGTTTAAAAATACCATGCAGCGGGCCGTTACCGGCCCCTACCCTACTTCCGCCGGTCAGGAATTGACCCTGCTTGCCCAAATCGGCATCGGGACGGATGTCCGCAGGGCCGGTTCTTCCTCGGGGTACGACGCGTCCAGGCTGCGCGGTTATCTGGAAATAGACGAAAAAGCCCTGGACGCGGCACTGGCGGGCAGCCTGCCGGCGATTCAGCAGCTTTTCGGTTCGGATACCGACGGGGATCTTGTTATAGATTCCGGAGTCGCCTACGCGCTGGACACCCTCACGAGGCCCTATGTTGAAACGGGGGGCATTGTGTCCCTTAAAACCGGCACGCTGGATTCAAAGATCAACCAGGAACAGCGTCGTATCGCGACGCTGGACAGACAGCTTGAAGCGAAAGAAGCGTCTCTTAAAAAACAGTACGGCCAGGTTGAAGGCGCTTTTACCCGCATGGAACGAATGTCTGACTCGCTGGATCAGCTGGGACAGCGGATGCAGTCGATAAACAACCGGTAGACAAATGGACATCATAACGATAAACGGAAAGGCGGCCGACATCACGCTTGAAGCGGAAAAAACCCTGGGGGAACTTCTGTCCGGTCTTGATTCCTGGCTTGAGGGCTCCGGCCAGCACTTGAGCGGCATTGAGGTGGACGGGGAACTGTACGGATCTTTGTCCATCGAAAAAGCGTTTGACCTTGGCCTTGATGGAATTTCGAGGATTGACATTAAAACGTCAAGCTGGGCGGAACTTATGCTTGAAGCCCTTTTCGGCGTAAAAAACGATCTGGAATTTTATGAAAAAAACCCTTCCGAAATTCCGCTTTTTTCCGAATGGGACGGCGGCCACACTGCCGCTTTTCTCCGGGATAACGCCGCCGATGTTCACTATTTGCTGCGGCAGATACTGGACGGTAAAGCCGCTCCCGGAAAAATCCTGCCGGTAATAGCGGAACGTATACGGGAACTGCGGGATCCCCAGGGCGAAATCACGGGATCGTTTCCGGCGATATCGGGAATCGCGAAACGGCTTGAGGATCTTCCCCTGGATATTCAGACCGGAAAAGATCCCCGCGCCGCGGAAACCATAGCGCTTTTTTCCGGCGTGGCGGAAAAGCTTTTCCGGCTGCTTTATATTTTGCGGAGATGCGGCATACATACGGAAAGCATGGGCGGTTTCCTCGATGAATTCGGTTCCGCGGTAAAAGAGCTCCAGGCGGCGTATGAAAACAGGGATACGGTTCTTGTGGGAGATTTGGCCGAATACGAACTGGCGCCCCGGCTGCTTGAGTTTTCTTCCCTGCTCGGCGCGCTTGTTCCCCCTCCGGAGGCACCCCGGTGATTTTTTACCTTCTCCAGACCACCCCGCAGAGATACTTCAAAGAAGACGATCCCATGGGTGCGCTCATTCTTCTTATCGGCCTTGTGGCGGTCGTACTCATTGTGATTTTTATGAACATCCTCAGAAACGGTTTCAATTTCAGCGCGAAAAAAGGCGGAGGCGGTTCCGGCGGATCCGCCCAGCGGCGGTTTTCCGTTTTTGCCATGCGCCGCGCGGCCAAACCGTACGGTCTGGACCACGAACAGTTGAAAGTTCTTGAATATGTTTTTAAGACAAACGGCGTAACCGATCCCGCCCACGCCCTCGGTCTGCCTGCCGTTTTGGACAAACATTTTATGCGGGCGTACAAGCAGATTGAAAAAAGCGCCAACACGGAAGAAGAAGCGCAGCAGCGTCTTTCCCTGCTTTTTTCCGTCAGAAACGCCATTGACGTCGCCCAAAACACCAGCGCCCAGGCTCCCACAACCCAGCAGCTTTCCGCGAACCAGGCAGCCGTCCTTACCGTCAACCAGGAGTCGTACCCCGTAAAAGTAATTTCCACCAAGGGAGACGGCATCCTCGTGGAATGCCCCCGCAACGCCATCGGAAGTCTGATACGTTTTCCCAGGGGAACCAGGGTTACGCTCGCCTTTTTTACCAAAACAAATAAAGGTTTTTCGTTTAACAGCCAGGTACTGGGCGCCGCCGACACTTCTTCCGGACCGGCCCTCCAGCTTTCCCATTCAGGGCGTCCGAAGGCAATGACCCAGCGCCGTTTCCGCCGCCGCCAGTCTGCGCTGGCCTGTGGTTTTTATTTTGTCAGGGTGGAAGAGGCCAAGAATAAAAAAGCCCCGCCCCGCATGGTTGTTGACGCGCGGCGCAATACCGGCACTGTCGTGGACGTTTCCGCCGGCGGCTGCGCCATAAAAACCGGCATATCCGTCCCTGTCGGCTCCAGGCTGAAAATAGAATTCGACTATTCAAGAAGCATACTGCCGGTCGCGGTGCTTGGACAGGTTCTCAGGATCAACCGGGGCGGCGTTACCAGTACAATCATACACGTAAAATTCCTTAAAGTTCCCCAAAAAGCCATGAACGCGATCAACACAATCGTTTTTGAATATTCCGACAGTTAAATCGTTTTGGTTGACTTCGATAAATATGGATGTTAAGCTGGTATGTAGCGATGAGAATCCTTGAAATTAAAAATATTATCCGCAAAGACGTTCCCATTTATTACCGGCGTCTTTTTTCCGGGGTTCTCGTGCTCCAGCTAATCGACAAAACCGCCGAGAGCAGGATTGATTTTACCGTTGAAACAAAACCGACCGGGATAAACGAAATCATTGTAAATAACATAGAACCGGTAGATTATCCGCTTGTACCGTTGACAAAAGAGATAAAAAAGCACATTTCTTTTCTGGATGAAAACGGTGGATTACCCGCCTGAACAAATTTCATCGTCGGCGCGGGAAACAATTCTTCTTGGGGAAGAATTTGGGAAATCCCTTGCGGCCGGAAACGTTGTCGCCCTTTCCGGCGGGCTTGGGGCGGGCAAAACCTGTTTTACAAAAGGTATTGCCGCCGCCCTGGGAATAACGGAAGAAGTTACCAGTCCAACCTATACGATTGTTTGCGAATATGAAGGATTCATTCCGCTTCGTCACATTGACGCATACCGGCTTTCCGGGGAAGAAGATTTTTGCCTTATGGGAGGAGAAGAGCTTGTTTCCGGCAATTGTGTCGTCGTCGTGGAATGGCCCGAAAAAATAGCCGGATTGCTGCCTGAAAACACCATTTTTGTCGATATTGAGATATGCGGAGAAAAGAAAACACTCAGGCGGATACGGAAAACAGGCTGTGAACATACTGGGCTTTGACTGCGCGGGAAAAGCGCTTTCTTCCGCGCTGCTTACCGCTGGCGGCATGTATTACGCGGAAGCCTGCGGTGAACAAAAACATTCCGAACTTATTATGGATATGGCGGATTATCTCCTTAAAACCGCGAAAATAACACCGAAAGAGCTCTCGGCCGCGGCCTGCATGAAAGGGCCCGGGTCGTTTACGGGCATCCGCATCGCTTTTTCCACGGCAAAAGGGCTTTCCCTGTCTCTGGGCATACCGCTTTTTTCCGTGCCGACGCTGGACTGTATGGCGTATTCCTGTTCATTTTTTCCGGGTATCGTTGTCCCGCTTATTGACGCGAAAAAGAATGCGTACTTTACCGCCCTGTACCGGGGCGGTAAAGCCGTTTCGCCTTTCCTTGACTCAGGAGCGGATGAAATTATCTCCCGTATCGCCGCAAACATCGCGCCGGGCGAAGGTATTTTTCTTACAGGCGGAGAATACGAACGGATTTTACCCGCTCTGGAAAAAGCATTTCCCGGTAAAATCGCCGTTGACGTTTTGGGGAATCGGGGCAGGGCGCGGGAATTGCTGAATTGCGTAAAAAAGGGTATGGTGATGCATGACGGCGTCGGCACATTTTATGAAGAAGGGCCGCTTTATATACGAAAAAGCGACGCTGAACTGAGTGGTTAAACGCGCATGAAAACAGGCGAAGTTGAAGAAGTAGAAGAACTGGAAGATCTCGATGACTCACCGGAGAACGCGCCTGAGGAAAAAAGCAGGCTCTCTGTTTTTGCCCCTTTCGGGAACAGCATATTTCCGGTTCTGCTTATTGATCGCAGCCTTAAAATTCATTTTTCAAATTCCGCCTGCAAAAATCTTTTTTCCGCCTTTGGTAATTTGCAGGGCCGATATGTAACCGATATTTTCGGCAAATTTCTTGACATGAACGAAATACGTTCCATCAGGGAAACACTGCAAAACGGGACGAACGGCTATTCATGGAAAGGCGAAGTAAAGGTCAAGTCGAGGGAACGTTCCACGCTTCAGGTTAAAATATTTATTTTCCCCGCGGATGTTTCGGAAAAAACACCGGAGGAATTTATCATCATGTTTGACGATGTTACTGAAGAAAACAGGGAACTGCTCCGCAGCGTCTTCTTGAGCCTTCTTGAAGCTTCCAAATTGAAAGACAACGATACCGGCAGACATATTACTCGCGTAAATTATTATTCACAGCGCTTTGCGAAAGAGCTGTTCAATAAAAAGGGCTATGAACGTATTGACGCGGATTTTATCGACAACATCGGCTTTCTCGCGTCCATGCACGATGTCGGTAAAATCGGCACTCCCGACGATATTCTCAACAAGGAAGGCCCCCTTTCCGATTGGGAATGGACGGTTATGAAAGAGCATACAAAAAACGGAGCGTTTATTCTTTCCACGTATCCCAACCCGATGGCAAAAGAAATAGCTCTTTCACACCATGAAAAATGGAACGGCTCGGGATATCCGTTTAATCTGGAAGGAGATATGATTCCCCTCGCCTCCAGGATTGTTTCCATAGCCGACGTGTACGACGCCCTGCGCATGGAAAGAAGCTACAAACCGGCGGTGAATCACGACACGACAACGGAAAGAATTATGGAATCAAAAAACACCCAGTTCGATCCGTCCCTTGCCGAAGTGTTTTATGCCATTTCCGGGGATTTTAGGGACATTTACGAAAACAATAAAGATTAAGATGATGCTAAAGCGGATCCCGCTCCACCCCAAAGTCGAATTCGGGAAACACCGGCGTGGACTGGGCGGCGGCCTTGTTTTCCGCTTTTATGGCGTCAAACACTTCCTGCCTGAAAACCTTGACCGTTTTGGGAGCGTCGACGCCGATGCGCACCTGGTCGCCCCGTATCTCGATAATGGAGACGGATATATCCTCTCCAATCATGATTTTTTCGTTTATCCTGCGGGAAAGTATCAGCATTAAGCTTCCTCCGCCGTACCGGGCGCCTCGGGGCTTTTTTTCGCGGCGGAAAGTTCTTCCAGAATGTCATGCTTTGTTTTCCAGCGGTGGTCGGTAAGAATTCCCTGTTTGCCGATCCGCGTGTCACGGTTTATGATAAGCGGTCCCTGGAGGTTTGCCGTCATCGGGCCGTCCCCCGGTATGGTGACAATTGAAAAAATGAGGGCCGTTTCCGCTCTGGTTATGCCTATGTCTTTTAACAGATCGTCGTCAATATCAAGTTCGTAATCGGGCCGGAACAAAAACGGATTGATGATTACAAAAGCAACCTGCCCAACGTCTACCGACTGGAGCCAGTAAAACGGCTGCCGCTCGGCGTCCAAAAGAACATAGTCCCGGATGGTTTCAAACCCAAACAGTCCCTGGGGAAACGTTATCTTCTGCTGTTCATCCACGTCTATCGGCCCGTAGGCTTTTGTCATTACCCTCACAATCAGCTCCTGTGTTAAACCCTGTCCGGTGTTACCTTAAAAAATCAAGCAGTGTCGGCGGAATAATTTTCGCCGTTGTCTGCAGCGCGGCCCGATGGGCGAAATCCATAAATGACAAATCAGCGGCCGCTTCGGCGAAATCAAGGTATTTTTCACGGCCTAAAGACGCCGTAACGTTTTCCACTTCTTCGTTTAACCGTTTCCAGGTGTACATTGACCTTTGGTGCCGGCTCCCCTCAACGGCAAGCTGATTCGCCATATTGGAGAGGGCAAGGTCAATGCCGCCTATTCCCTGGCTGCCTGAAAATTCATGGTCGCCGCGCAAAAGGGCGTCCCGCAGCCGTACCACCATATCAAACGCCGATCCTCCCGAAACTAAAGCGCTTTGGTGCCAGTTTGGAGCATACGGATCGTTTGACGGCCTTATTACACCCAGATCCTGCAATACACTTGAATCCGCCCTGTCTTCAAGCCGGATCAAATGGGCGTTTGTTCCCTGAAGGGCAAGGCCCTTTGTTTCCGGATCCACATAGGCTTTTACCGCTACCGCGGCGTCGTTGATTTTCGCGACAACCGCGTGGAGGGTATCTCCCGGGGCAAGGGGAATTTCCACCCCGTCGACAAATATGGCGCTGTCCTGGGTAACCCGGTAATTGGTAGCGTCAAACCGGGAAACTATATTCATTTTTTCCGCCCAAAACGCTTCCCCGCCGCCAATGTCCAGCGTGGTATAGGAGCCGTCGCTTATTTGCGTACTCCGGTTTGCCCCGGCGCCCCGGTATTCCACCCTGACGACCATGGACTGTCCGCCGCCTTCCACACTGCCTTCGACAACGCGGAACGGTTCGGTAAACGCCTTGTCGCCGGCAAAAAGCTGTTTGTTGTCCGGCCCGGTCTTGTTGGCAATGGCTACAAGTTCCTTTAAAAGTTCGTTCACCTCGATGCCGATGTACTTTAGTTCTTCGGGACCGTTTGTTCCGTTTGCCCCGTTTAATCCCAGTACCCGTATCTGTTGAAGAATATCGTTAAATTCCTGAAAATAACTGTCCATGGCATTGTAATGTTCCATTGCCAGTTTTGTATTCTGCTCATAACGGTTAAGCCGGGCAAGGTACGATTCAAAGCGCACCGCGTGGGACGCCGCCATTGGATCGTCCCGCAGTTCCAAAATCCGCACCCCGGAAGCAAGCTTCGCGTCCTGTTTGGCAAGCAGTTCTTCCTGACGGCGCAGCCGGTACTGCATATCGGTGTTTGGCATATCAGACGAAATCCGTTTCATGATTGACTCATTGTATTAAACATGATTAAACACCCATGCGGTTAATCAGCGTATCGAGCATTGAATTAACGACCGTTATAAACCGCGCCGCGGCGTTGTACCCATGCTGGTATTTAATGAGGGCGGACAGCTCTTCGTCCATACTGACGCCGGCTACGGACTGGCGGAGGTCCATTAAATCTTTCATTTTCTGGCTGTGCGATTCTTTTAGTTCGCCGCTTTGTTTTCCAAGTTCACCGATGCGGCCGACGGCATCGGCAAAGTATTCCTCAAATGTTTTTTGCCGGCCAATCATTACGTTTGAATAGCGGATGCTTGAAATAGCCATGGCCGCCTGTCCGTTTCCCGGATTTGCCGCGCGCCCGTTCATACCGAAACCCGACGCGACAGAACCGACATCGCGGAACAGGGCGGGATTAACCTCTATCCAGCCGGACGGATGAGCAATAGGGGCGACCGCGTAGCTTTCTGTGCCGCCCTGTAACGCCGTTACCGCGTTGGGCCCGTCCCAGTCATACGCGCCTTCCGGGCCGCGGCCGGCAAGAAGCCCCGCGTACCCTTCAAGGAAAAACCCGGAATCTTCCACGTGGCGGATAACGAAGTCGGGATTTTCCCAGCCTTCGGCGGGCGTGCCTTTGAGCTGAAGCTGCCCGTCACGGTTAAGCCGCACGACAACTTCGGCGCCGGAATTGTTAATCCGGCCGACAATGTCGGATACGGTATCGGTTATGTAATAGGGTACTTCGACGTTTCCCGCGTATCCTGAAAGCGTGACAACTCCTTCAAGACCCGGCTGGGCGTTGGGCTCCAGGGCATTGGCACCGTTTATCCTGAAAATATAACTTGAGTCAAATTCCCCGTCGCCGGAACGGTCGTAATTGCCGTTTACATTCGGGACATAGGGCCGTTCCACAAAAAAGTCCATTCCGGTAACACCGTTTATGCCGTAGCCGTCCCGGTGCACTTCGTTTACCAGATCAATAAAATTCATCGCGAATGTATCAAGAGAACGGATCTCGTCCTCAATGGTAACATCGCGCAGTTCCGTAAGGGCGCCAAGGCTCCCGTGGCCCTGATATCCGTTTGTCCTGTCCCAAAAACGTATCTCCTGCCCGGTTTCCGCCCAGTGAATTTGCGAGTAACCGTCTTCGCCGGGACGCTTTTCAAGGGTAAACTGCCTGCCGATTCCGCCCTGCACCAGGATCATCCCCGACGTATGTACCATAAACTCGTCGGGATCCCTTCTGTCAACGGTAACGTCTATAAGCGCTGAAAGTTTATCTACCAGAAGATCCCGGCGATCCATGAGATCGTTGGGCTGATCGTTCATGGCCTTTATTTTTTGTATCTGATTGTTCAGATCGGCTATTTCCAGGGAAAGATCGTTAACCCGGTTGACCGTGGCCCTGATATCCCGCTCAACCATATCCTGATAGCCTTTCAGCCGCTGAAAACGGACGTTGATCGAATCCATAAGGGTTTTTCCCCGTTCAACGACAGCCGTTCTGGGCGCGGTATCCGCGGGACTGTTTGCCAGTTCTTCCCATGCGTCCCAAAACTGGTCGAGCCCGCCCCGAACCGACGAATCGCCCACTTCCTGATACACCTGTTCCAAAAGCCGTATAACCGGATCACGGGCGTCCCAGTAGCCTTTTTTCGACGCCTGGACGACAATCTGTTCGTCAAGAAGCAAATCCCGTATCCGTTCAATTCTTTCGATAGCCGTTCCCTGCCCAACTTGTCCGGGAGTTTCCTCCCGTTCAAGGCCCGGCATATATATAGGCTCAAACGGTACAAATTCAACCCGCTGCCGGGAATATCCTTCGGTATTCATGTTTGAAAGATTATGGCCGGTTGTCGCGATAGCCTGTTGATGGGCTACGACGGCCCGTTTTCCTATTTCAATGCCCTGAAAGGTCGATGTCATTGGGCTCTCCTTTAGAAACTGTGGTTGAGCACCACGCTTTTCATGTCCGCTTCCCGTTCTACCCCGTCACGGGAATAGATTTTGCCTTTTCGGTCAGGATACGCGCTTTCAAGCATTCCCGAAATGGCGTTTCGTGTTTCTTTGATGTATTCCATCAGCGTGTCGTTTGCCAGACGGATTTGCAGGGCGCGCATTTTAAGATTCCGGTACAAGTCGGTAAGCTCGTTCCGTTCGCCCTCCGGCAGCCGGACACTTATCGCGTAAAACCGGGGCTTTTCGCTGCCGCCTTCGTCCGGCGCCAACTGTGAAAAAAGCCTGTCCCGTTCCGCTTCCAGAAACTCAAAATCGGCGCCGATTTTGCCTATCGACTCAAGGTACAGCTCGTATTCACCCCATTCCCGGTTGATAACGGCGTCCCGGACAAGCGACTGGAGGGGCGGAATTTTATCCAAAAGCTCAATTTCCCCGCGAAGCACCGCCATGCAGGCTCCCGAAACGGGGTTTCCGCCGCTTTTGCTGTGATTTGTTTCCATATCCACGCCTCCAGTATATGTATCGGCATAACAAAAGGAGGAATTGAAAGTTTTCGCGCGGGACTATCCGCGGTATCTTTCACTGTCCAGACCTTGCAAGCGCCGAGGCGGGAATTTTGTGAAAGGAATTTACAACGAGAGGTATTGACAAAAGACATATTTATCCGCATAGTGAAACAGCTTTTTGATGGTGGATGTAGCTCAGTGGTAGAGTCCCAGATTGTGGATCTGGTCGTCGCGGGTTCAAACCCCGTCATCCACCCATGGTGGATAACGGAACCGCGGGGGGTTGTACGGCATACCGTATATTTTCCATCAGGCGTTCGTAGCTCAGCTGGATAGAGCGACGGACTTCGAATCCGTAGGCCGCAGGTTCGAGTCCTGTCGAACGCATATTGTAATTCCTTGTACCGTAAGGAAATAGACTAAACTACCGGAAGAACCGGCGTTTAGCTAACCAAAACTATGAGAAAACCAGTGAGAAAACTGGTTTTTGGGGAGGTTAGCCATGCGCCGGTATTATCTACATACCCGTCACGGCATTTTTTACGCGGAGCTTGTTACCCAGGAGGGCCGCAAGCTCACTGCCCGCAGCACCGGAAAGACCACCGAAGACGAAGCTCTTTTGGTTGTAGCGGAATGGCTTAAAAACGGCATTCCCTCCGGAAGAAAACGCAGGCTCCGGCCGGCGGATGTTGTTATGGGGCTGGACGGTATTTTAAAGGCTATCCGTAAAACCGACTTCAACGGCGACGATGCCATGCTGATAGCCAGTGCCCTTAAAGACCGGGGACTTATCAGCGTTTCAACCGGTAAGGCCGGGGAAGGCTCCGTACCCTTCCCTGTATTCCTGGAAACGTTTTGGGACTATGCCGCTTCCCCGTATGTTCGGGAAAAGCTTGCTCACGGCCACAGCATAGGGAAGCGTCACTGCTATGAAAGTACGAACCGGGTACGCCAGCATTATTTCCCGGCTTTTGAGGACAGGCCCCTTAACAGCATAACCAGGCAAGACTTAAAGGAATTTTCTCTCAGTCTGAAAGACAAGGGGTATTCCGCGTCCAGTATCAATAAAATCCTGGTATGCGGTTCAACCGCCCTTGCCTGGGCCTTCCGGGAAGGGCTTATCCCGCATGACCCGACCGCCGGGCTTGTCCGGTTCTCCGGGGAGGCGAAAAAGCGCGGCATTTTAACCCCCGGGGAGGCGGAAGCAGTTTTCAACGCTCCATGGATGGATAAGCGGGCCTATGTAGGAAACCTTTTGAGCATTACCACCGGCATGAGAAGCGGGGAAGTCCTGGCAGTCCGTAAAAGTGACATAGGGGACAGGGTGTTGTCGGTACGGCATAGTTGGAGCCATTTAGACGGCCTGAAAAGCCCCAAAAACGGGGAGGAACGGAAAGTTCCGCTACTGCCGGAAGTACGGGAAGCCCTTATGGGGCTGCTGGAGGAGAATCCGCACAAAGTGGACAATCCCTTCGTTTTTTACGGCCTTTTTGAAGATAAGCCGATGTATTGCAAGTCGCTGGTTAGGGGGCTTAAAGAAGCCTGCTCCCTGGCCGGGATAGACGCCGCGGCCAGGGGGATAGTATTTCACAGCCACCGGCACTACTACGCGGCTCGTATGACGGACAGGATGACTGCCGATCAGATAAGCCGAATAACCGGGCATAAAAGCCTGGCGGTGTATGAAGAATACGCGGATCACATCACGAATGAGAACCTTGAGGAAGTCGGCGCAGTGGGCGCGGAAGTATTCAGGAACGTACTGCAATTCAGGAAGGGGGCCTAAGATGGACGTACAGGAAGCCCCCCGGATAGGGAACAGATCGGACGCGCTGGATCTGCTGGACAGCCTTATCGAAAAAGTTGACGACATAACAATTGAAGCGGCCCTTGAAGCGTTAAGGGATGCGGTAGACAGGGAGGTTTTATAGCCTTCTATTTGAACGAGAAGGTCTCTGCAAGCGGTTTAATAGCCCCAGGTGGTATTTTTTACCCCTGGGGTTTTTACGTCTTTTCGGGCCTGTTTCCGACCAAGGGACCAGAGCGTTATTCTGAGAACGTGAAAGGTTCATTTTATTTTTGATAACAGGATATTTAACTTTTCTTCAAGTCTGCCAATAATTATCTCGATGTTTGACAATTTTGCTTCATTTTCGATAAATCGGTCGTCTATTTTGTCAACACGGGAGTTTAATTTTTGTGCCAAATTGTTTATATCCTTCTCGTTATTTTCCACTCTAAAAACTATTCTTGAAATTTTCCAGAGTAGACCACCGACCGGAATAAACATAATAATGATTGAGATTAGGCTTATAATAAGTTGTCCCTGTTCCAATTATTTATTCCGCTGGTTGTGGTTTTCTTGCTCCAATAATCGCATCAATAATTTCAGTATCGGTAAGACCGTCAGGGATATTGTAGCACTGCTTTAAAATCCCCAGTGAATCAATACTATACGTAATACCGTCAATGGTATCAATGATAGTTCTCCCCATTTTTGTAAATGGATATTTTTCTTTAACT
>JAIRWM010000006.1 GCA_031268975.1 Treponema sp.
ACCTGAAACTTATTTCCGGACAAGCTTCCTGAACAGTTCGGCAAGCTGCAAAAGTATTTCCGACTGCGGCGACTTGATGGGCGCAAGGCCGAAAAAATCCCGGCGTTCCCGATCAAACCAGCGGTAGAGCGCCGCTTTTTTATCTTCGCCGGAAGCCGGAGACGACGCGATTTTAACAAGGCTCGCCGTTTCTCCGCTGTTAAGCATAATCCAGCCGTCTTTGTAGACAAGGTAATAAATTTGTTTGTCGTCCGAAACCCTGATGCTGAAACCCGGCGTCCTCCCGCCGCCGGAAACCGCGCGCCCGGCCTGCCCTTCGGCGCGGACAGCTTCGGTACGTGCCCTGGATTCATTCAGTTCTTCAACCTGCATGTTGTAAAGGTGAATCTGGGCCTGTTCAACAAGAAAAAGAAGGCCCTCTTCATCAAGTCTGGGAATAAGGCTTTTTAATTCCGCCGCGAGCTTTTCTGTTTTGCTCCGGGCTTTCGTCTTTACCCGGCTGCCGGTTTTTCCGTCTTTCGCCTGTTTTTTGGCGGTTTTTTTCACTCCGCCCTTTGCTCCTGATTTTGCCTGCATGGTTCCCCGCTATTTTATTTCCTGATCGAGTTTTGCCTGAAGACGTTTTTGTATATATGTTCGTATTTTTGTCCGAACCACCGGATCGATTTTTTGGGTAAAGACAACAACATACGCTTTTTCATCCCCGTCCATGCGGGATCCAAAAATAATTCCCTCCACTTTAAGAAGCGAACTTTGAAGCTTTATCTGAATATCAGTGACAAGGGAATTTTTTTCAAGTTCCGGGTCTGTTTCAAAAACACAGGAAAGCCCGACAACGCTTATATCCCTGATAGATCCGTTAACATATCTGCCGTTAATGGAAATGTTAAGGCCCGCCATGACATCGCCGCGGGTATCTGCCCGTATGTATTTTCGGCGGCCTTTGGCATCCGCGGATTTTAAAACATCCAGAACAAGGCGGACAGCTTTTGCCGTATCGGGCCTGACCGACACATATCCGCCCGACACCTTAATGGTATTAAGGTAAAGGCGTTTTATATTGTCGTTATCGGAATTGACAATAATCCCGACAACAGTATCCTTTGTTTCTTCCTCCCCCATGATCTTCCGGATAAACGTTTCCCAGTCTTCCGGCGGCAGGGCTTCTTCCACACTGGCAAAAAGAACCGATGCCGGGTAAAGCTGGAGGATTTTTACCGCCCTGCCGGTATCCCTTATAACATAGACTTCATATTCCTGCTGTACCAGCTCGGCAATGATCTCGTTCTGCGTCAAGGCCGCGGGATGAATGAAAAAAATCTTTTTTCCCAGGATTTCCGTGTTATTGCCATCCACCATGGAAATATGGTATTCCAAAAGGGTCTTGAATACAAGAAGTTTTTTGCTTTTTTTTACATTCACTTTTCTTTTCTCAGGCTGTTTCCCGGCGGGAAGCGCCCGCCCGGACAGGAGCCGCGGACGGACTTCGGAAGAGCGCAGCAGTGCGCGGTCGGAACTTGCCCTGGGAACATTCTGCCGTATAGAGCTTTTTGGCGGCGGAAAACCGGAACTCTACAACCGGCTTTTTTCAAGACTGCGCGAAATTGAAGGAATGATGAGCGTTAACCTGGAAGACAGCGAGGTTTCCCTGGTAAACAAAGCGGCGGGCATCGCACCGGTTCCGGTTTCGCCGGAACTTTTTACCGTACTGGAAAGGGCCGTTTATTTTGCCGAAGTTTCAAACGGCGCGTTTGATCCGACGATAGGGCCTTTGGTCAAATTATGGGGAATCGGCGGCGAAACTCCCCGGGTTCCGGGCGGAGAAGAAATAGACGCGGCCCGGGCCCTGGTAAACTGGAAAGACCTCGAGCTGACAGCCGCCGGTCCGCAAACGGCTTCCGGTACGGCGTTCCTGCGGCGAAAGGGCATGGAGCTTGACCTTGGCGCCATTGCCAAAGGGTTTGCCGCGGACGAATTGGTAAAAATATTGAGGGAAACCAAGACAAACAGCGCGATTGTCGATTTGGGAGGAAACATTTATGTGTACGGAACAAGGCCCGGCGGCGGGGAAAAAACATGGCGGGTGGGGCTGCAAAACCCGCTGGATGAACGGGGCGCGTACACAGGCTATGTGGAACTGAAAGAAGCGTCTGTTGTTACCTCAGGCGTATATGAGCGGCTCTTTACCGAAAACGGAAAGCGGTATCACCATATACTGGACACCGCCACCGGCTTTCCGGTAGAGAACGGGCTTCTTGCGGTAACGATCATGGCCGCGTCATCCACGGATGCCGACGCCCTTTCCACCGCCGTTTTCGCGCTCGGCTATGAAAAAGGCAGCGCACTGGCAGAGGCAAACGGATCCGGGGCAATTTTTATCTTCGCTGACAGGACAATCCGCGGCAGCGCCGGGGCGCTGGAACAGTTTACCCTGACAGATGCCGCGTTTCATGCGCAGTGGAGGTCTGATACCCAATAACCCGCCCGCGCGGGAGGGCTTTGTGGCGGGGAGGTTCATCTAAACCCGACAAGCTCCATCTCAAAAATCAGGTAGCTGTTCGGCGGAATGGCGCCGCCGCCCGCGCCGCGCTCTCCGTAGGCAAGTTCCGGGGGAATAACCACAAGCCGGACTTCGCCGACATTCATGTCGAGTACCGCCCTGTCCCAGCCGGAAATTACCTGCCCGATTCCCGCGGTAAATTCAAGCGGGCCGCCGTGCGCGGCGGACGCGTCAAAAACTTCGCCGGAAATAAACATTCCTGTGTAGGAAACCCGCACGGTACTGCCCTGCGGCGGTTTGCCGCCTCCGGAGGCCGCGCCCTCTTTTTTGATTATGTACATAATTCCCGAAGGGTCGCTCTCAAGTCCCGGATATTTGGCGTTGATCTGTTCAAGATCCGCTACGCGGGCGCGGGCAGATTCCCGGGCCGCGCGGTTTTTGGCTTCTGCCGAAAGGCTGTCAAATGCCGCCTGATCCGCCTTAAAAGCCTGTGCGGAGGATCCGTTCCTTACAATGGTAACGCTTTCGATTTTGTCGCCCTGTTTGACGGCGTTCACAACCTGCAGCCCCTCTATCACCGTGCCGAACACCGTATGATGGTCGTCCAGCCAGGGCGTAGCGGCAAGGGTAATAAAGAACTGGCTGCCGTTTGTTCCGGGACCGGCGTTGGCCATGGAAAGAATCCCCGGACCGGAATGGCGCAGACCGGGATCAAACTCGTCGGGGAAATTGTAGCCGGGACCGCCCTGCCCGTTACCAAGGGGATCTCCGCCCTGGATCATAAAATCCTGGGCATCTCCGTTGGTTTTGGAAATAACCCGGTGAAACGTTAAGCCGTTGTAAAAAGGCTTGCCCGCGCAGGCGGTCATTTTTCCTTCGGCAAGGGCGACAAAATTGCACACCGTAAGGGGCGTCTTTTCATACTCCAGCCGAACGAGGATTTCACCCCGGTTTGTCTTTATCCGCGCAAAAAGACCTTCCCCCAGTGTTTGATCGCCCGGAGAAGACTGCGCCTCTACTTCGTTTATGGCGATTTTGGGCGGCCACTTTTCTGCACAGGAAAAAAACACTACCGAAAACAATACCGGGCCCCAGAGAGGGGCAGTTTTAAGCGTTACCATGTGATCATCCTACCACGTAATGCCTCAAAATAAAATCTTACCGAAAGGCCGGATGCCTCATAATAAAAAATCTTACCCAAGCTAACTATCCTCAAGGGCGGCAGCGGCGAGGGACTGCTGCCGCATGAGATCCTTCCGGCGGTTCAGCTCCATGAGCGCGTCGACCGCCCGGTGTACCTCCTGCTGGAGGAGGACCGGGTTGTAGC
>JAIRWM010000177.1 GCA_031268975.1 Treponema sp.
ATTCGTATATCTTTTCTTCGGTAAATATTTCCAATAATTAATTATTATCTCTTCTTCATACTCGTTTTTAATACCTTGCAATAATTCTCCAAAAACACATTCAACTGCCAGAATTTCCCCCTTTTCCAATAATGTGGATATTATGGAATAATACTCTTGATTGTTCTTTAAATATTCTATCCAAATAGTGGTGTCAAGTATTATCATTTTTGCCGGTTTGTTTCACGAATTTTTTGTCCGTTGTGTATAAAAACGGGTTTTTGAGCTATTTTTTTATTTAATTCTTTAATATTGTAAACATCTATCCAGTCCTTCAGGGCAATTGTTATTGCTTCGGTAACAGTAGAACTTTGGGTATATGCTTTTACATCATTAATTAAATCATCAGCTATTATTGCAGTTACTTTCATACGATAAAATATACGATATATTATCCTACTTGTCAATGAATTTTTGATATTATTGTAATAATATGCTGAAATTTATATTTCATGCGATGTATGATTTTTTATACAGCAATTATACGCGGTTAGGCCATTGCGCCTAACTCAATATTGACGAACACACCTCTTTAGCGTAACCCATTTCCGGCAAAAGTGAAAGATGATACATTTGACCGGGTAAGAGCGCCCGGCGCCGTCCCTGGCCGGTTAATCCGGCAGGGCCGGTTAATGGGGAACCCCGGCGCGCCCGTGCCTTTCCTGGAGACGGGGCTTGATTTTTTTACCGGGGCGCATACAATATCCGGGTGAAGCAGGTTCTTATTATAGACGATTCACCGCTTTTCAGGGATTACCTGAAAGAAAAACTTTCGGAAAACCAGATAGACGCCGTCACGGCGGCCGGCGGCCTGGACGGAATGGCAAAAATCAGAAATCTGACGCCCGACCTTGTCATTATGGATTATTACCTGAAAGGCCAGGGGTGCATTGAAATACTCAGGCAGAAAAAAGAAAATCCGGCCAGTTCGGGTATCCCGGTAATTATTCTGGTCCAGCAGATCGATCAAAAAAAAATTATAGAGCTTTCCTCCTACAACGTAAAAAAAGTTTTTACAAAACCGGTTAAGGTCGACGCCCTGTTCGGGGTGCTTTCCGAAATACTGGGTGTGGAGTTTGTCCTGGACCAGTCGCCGGGTATTGTGGAAGTTCACGTGAATGACGACATTATTTTTGCGGAAATCGCCCGGGGGCTTAACAGGGACAAGCTGGATATGCTTGGTTTTAAAATCGTTGAGTTGATCGATCTGTATCAAATACGGGTTCCAAAAGTAATCGTCATGCTCAGCGACATAAAACTGAATTTTGCCGACGGTCCGAACATTGAAAAGCTTTTAACAATCATAGTAAACGCTTCACGCGCGAAGAAAAAACATATACGGATACTTACACGGGACAGTTTTACCAGAAAATTTATTGAAGACCAGGAACAGTACGAAGGCATCGAAGTTGTGAGCAATCTTCAATACGCGGTGGACGGGCTGCTTTCCGAACTGGACGGTTCCATGGAATATGCCGAAAAAAAAGCCGAGATTATCGGCGACAAGCTGCTTTCCCCGGAAAACACCGGCGGCCAGTCGATGCAGCTTCGCTTTGAACGCAAAATCAGCTTAAACCCGGACGACATGAAAGAAATGTTTGAAAACCTCAGGATAGCCGCGGTAGACGACGACTTTGTCATACAGGAACTTATCAAAACCGTTTTTTCCAAAACAGGCGCCGAAGTTACCTGTTTTTCCGACGGCCGGGAATTTACCCAGGCCCTGGAAAACAGTCAGTTCGATCTGGTGTTTCTCGATCTTTTAATGCCGAAAATGGACGGCTTTGCGGTGCTTCGGGAACTGAAAGAAAAAAATGTCCCGGTGCCGGTTATCGTTCTGTCGGCGATAAACCAGCGGGAAACGGTTATCCGGGCTTTTCAGATGGGCACAAAAAGCTATCTTTCCAAACCGCTCAAAGGCGACGCTTTGCTTAAAAAATCCATAGAAATACTCAAGGTTAATTTTTAATGGCGGTACGGGGGAATCCGGGGACGCCGCAAATCCGCCCGGGCGGGGAAGTTTTTGAATCGGAGGATATCACCGGCCTGTTTTTCCGGTTTTTTAACGAGTCCGCGACGGCTATGGCGATAACGGACATAAACGGGATTATCCTGGCGGGCAACAACAGTTTTAA
Organism: Treponema sp.; assembly: GCA_031268975.1. Taxonomy (GTDB): domain Bacteria; phylum Spirochaetota; class Spirochaetia; order Treponematales; family Breznakiellaceae; genus JAIROH01. The sequence goes on from JAIRWM010000177.1 coordinate 2,175, forward strand.
CAGCCTTATCCAGTCCCTTTCAACGGTAAAAACGGGCGGCGCGCCGGCGGCCGGTCCTGGAGCGTCGTTTGAATTGTTGTCGATTCACGATTCCGTGCGTTTTTCCAATTTGCTTTCCGCCCTTTCAAATGGCGCGTCCGATATGGTCGATTTCAGGGCGCCGTTTCACGATTCGCTGGGAAAGGCCCACTGGTTTAAGCTTAAAGGCTGGCTTATCGGTAAAAATGACGGCGGAAAGGAAAACCGGCGGGGGCCGTTTATCGGCATGACAATCGAGGATGAAACGCAGGAGCAGGAAACCGAAGACCGTCTTCTGGAAGATAAAAAAATCGCGGAAAAGGCGGCGGAGGTAAAAAGCCGCTTTCTGGCCACAATGAGCCATGAAATCCGCACTCCGATACAGACCATTATCGGAATGAACGAGCTGCTCCAGGATACAAAGCTGGATCACGAACAGGCCGAATATGTCCGTCAGGAAAAATTTTCCGCGGAAGTGCTGCTTGCCCTTATCAACGACATTCTCGATTATTCAAAAATCGAATCGGGTAAAATGGAGCTTGAACGTATTCCGTTTGATCTTGCACAAACCGTTGAGCAGGCGGTACAGATGATTTCCATCGAAGCTCACAAAAAAGGTCTGGAAATCGCCGTTGATATTCCCCGCGAAGTACGCCTTGTAATATTGGGAGATCCGAACAAATTCCGGCAGGTTGTAATCAACCTGACAAAAAACGCCGTCAAATTTACAAAGCAGGGCAGTGTTGTCGTCGGGGTATCTGCCGCCGGCAGCGACATTACCGTTTCGGTAACGGACACGGGCATCGGCGTTCCCAAAGAAATCCGGGACAGGCTTTTTACTTCTTTTATGCAGGCGGATTCTTCCCACACAAGAATTTTCGGCGGTACGGGGCTGGGTCTTGCCATTTCCCGCAGCATTGTGGAACTGATGCGCGGCAAGATAGGCGTAAAAGACAACGGCGGAAACGGTTCTGTTTTCTTTTTTACCGTGCCGTTTGAAAAAACAGGCGGGGATGTGCCCGGCGGAAATTTCCCTTCGGAAACAGCGCGGGAAATTTCCATACTGTTGGTTGACGACAGCGGTGTTTCCCGGAAAATAATAAAACGGTATCTGGAAGAATTGGGCTGCCTGAGTCTTGACGCCGTCAGTTCCGGCGAAGAAGCGATAAGCATGATGAAAAAAGCGTCGGAAGCGGGAAATCCCTACGACCTTTGTTTTATCGACATGAATATGCCGCGCATGGACGGATGGCGGCTCGCCGCCGAAATAAACGGCGACAAATCAATCAACGGATCGAAGCTTGTTCTTATGGTTCCGCAGGGAACCCTGGAAGCCGACGCGAAGATGACGCTGCTTAAATGGTTTGACGGATATGTCGGAAAGCCGGTAACCGTCCGCGGCCTTTGCGGCGTTATCGGATCCGTACTTGAAACGCTTCCTGAAACGGAAAGCGGCGAACCCGGCGGAATCAATGCCGGCGTCAGGTACCCTGGCACAACGGCTCTTGTCGTGGAGGATCATCAGGTCAATCAAAAACTTTTTGCCATGATACTGGAAAAGCTCGGCGTAAGATCCATTCTGGCGGACGACGGCGTTGACGCGCTTGAAAAATCGGCTGCCTGTGCCGTGGATATTGTTTTTATGGATCTGCAAATGCCCCGCATGAACGGCTTTGAGGCTGCTTCCCGGCTGAGGGAGCGGGGCTTTGACCGGCCGCTTATCGCCGTAACCGCCGGTGTCCTGGGAGACGAACAACGGCGCTGCGCGGAATGTGGTTTTGACGACATCCTTCTTAAACCGTTTAAGCGGCCGGATATCGAAGCGATGCTTGAAAAATGGGGAACGCCGTGCGCCGCCGTGGAAACGCCGCGCGCTGCCGGCGCCCCGCAGAGTGTTCCCCGCGGCGAAGAAATTTTCAGCGCTTCGGATCTGCTTGACACGTTTATGGGAGACGCAGAATCCGCTAAACTGCTGCTTGAAAAATTCGTGGAACGCAGTGAATCCCAAATCGGCGCTTTGGACGATTTGGAAAAAGCCGGAAACTGGGAAGAAGCGCGGCATATCGCGCATACGCTTAAAGGCAGCTCGCTTACCCTTTCCGGGAAGGAGCTGGGGACGGCGGCGGCGGCGCTGGAAAAAGTGTACAAAAACGCCGGCTCGGGCGCGGACCCTGCCGAAATACGGGCCGCCCGGAAACCGCTTGACGCCGCGTTCGCGCGGTATAAAGCGTCCGCCGGCGCGTACCTCCAGGACGGCAAATGACCTGGTCCTGCCTGCACACCCACACGGTGTTCTGCGACGGTAAAGACGATGTCGCGGCCATGTGCGAAGCCGCCGTGAAAAAGGGCCTATTGTCCATAGGGTTCAGCTCCCATGCGCCTATTTTAAAAAAAACGGGGATAAAGACAGACTGGCATTTACGCGGCGAAAAACTTGACGAATACGTGGAAACGGTGCTGGCGGCGAAAAAACAGTGGCGGGGGCGTCTTGAAGTGTTCCTCGGTCTTGAGGTTGATTATATCGAAGGGCTCTGCGGCCCGGCGGATGGGGATTTTCGGGAACTGCCCCTGGACTATATCATCGGATCGGTACACTACGCGGCCCCGCCGGGAACGGGCTTTTCCCGGGGAAGCGGCCCCGCTTTTACCGTCGACGCTCCGGCGGAAGAATTTGAAGCCGGTTTCAGGGACCTTTTTAACAACGACGGAAAAGCCCTGTACAACGCCTATTATGACGCCTACACCGGCATGATACGCGCGGGAGGCTTTGACATCGCCGGCCATTTTGATCTTGTCAAAAAAAACAACAAACGGTTTAACTGTTTTTCCCCGGACGATCCCGGCTATCAAAAAAGGCTTCTGGAAACAGCAGACTGCCTTGCGTCAGGGCGCGAGGCCCCGGCGGGCGGAAAACGGCCCGTCGTAGTCGAGGTAAACACCGGCGGCATGAACAGGGGCCTTACTGCCGAACCCTACCCCTCCCCGGCGGCGCTGAAGCTCCTGTGGGAACGGAACATCCCGCTTACCGTTACCGCCGATGCCCATAGCGCCGATCACCTGGGAGGCTATTACGAAGAAGCGCGAAAAGCCATGCTTGCCGCCGGCTATACCGGCGTGATGCTTTTAACCGGCGGAAAAGACGGGAAACCACTGTGGATTGAGGAAAGGCTGTAACCGGCGGTATGGGCGAAAATTACCGGCTCAGCGGTTTCTCCGTTCTTCCGCGGTTTTGCACTCTATGCACATAAGGGCGTAGGGAATCGCCTCGAGCCGGGCCTGGGGAATGTGCTTTCCGCACTTGATGCAGACGCCATATTTGCCCTGCTCTATTCTTGTAAGGGCGGAATCAATAAGCTTAAGCCGCTTTAATTCCTGCGACCCCAGCGCTTCTATCATTTTTCTGTCAATATCGTCCGAAGCGGTATCGGCTATATCTTTTGGATCCATGCCCTCCACAATTTCCTTGAAATCCTCGCTGCTTGCCATGAGGTTCGCGATGATTTCTTTCTTTAGGGCAGTAAGAGAATCTTTCATGGCTTCCGGAAAATCTTTTTTCATGCCTGTCACCTTACCATCCGGTCGTTTTTTGAAAACCCGGAACAATTCTGCGAACAATGACGTATGTTTCTGTTTTTGTCAAGACCCCAAACCGCCGCGGGCCCGGCAAAGCGCCCCGGCGGGGAAGGGAATCCGGCAAAGACAACCCTTTTCGGGGTTTTTTAACATGCCGTTTTCAAGTATTATCATTATATAGTATGAGAGTTTTGCGCCTTGAAAACAATCCCGAAGCCCGCTCCGACAGCCTGTTACGCAAAAAGGCGGAGCCGGTTACGGATATAAACGACGAACTACGGAAAACCGCCCGGGAAATGATAGACCAGATGCACGCTGAAAACGGCGTCGGCCTTGCCGGTCCGCAAATCGGCCTGCCCGAGCGTATTTTTGTTACCCATGCCGCGGGAGATTTCCCGAGGGTGTTTATCAATCCATCAATAATCTGGACAAGCCAGGAACAGGTTAAGTACGAAGAAGGCTGTCTTTCCGTGCCGGGAATTTGGGCTGATGTAACGAGGCCGGCGGACATCAAGATTCAGGCGTGGAACGAAAACGGCCGGGGCTTTACCCTTGAAACGTCGGGGCTTTTGGCCAGGGTAATTCTGCATGAATACGATCACCTGCAGGGGATACTTTTTATAGACCGGCTGCCGGAAGCGAAGCGCGAACGGATTCTGGCAAAGCTGAAAAGGCAGAATCAGGCGGGATGATGAAAAAAGACGGCGGTTTTTCCGCGCCCCTGCGGGTCCTTTTCGCGGGAAGCCCCGACATAGCCCTTCCCGCCCTTGACGCCCTTGCCGGGGCCGCTCTCGCGCCGGAAAGCTGCCCCTGGCTGCTTACAGGGGTGCTGACAAATCCCGACAGGCCAAAGGGCCGTTCCGGCGGCCCGGAGCCCACGGCGGCAGCAGCCGCGGCCGAACGCCACAACGCGGCCTTTGCCGAAAAGGGGCTTCCGCCCGTCGCGGTGCTCAAGCCGGAAACCCTTAAAGCGGAAGCCCGGGAAGCGGCGGCGGCCCTCTTTCCGGACATTCTGGTAAGCTTTGCCTACGGCCGTATCTTTGGGCCGAAGTTTCTTTCCCTTTTTCCGCTTGGAGGAATCAACATCCATCCGTCCCTTTTGCCAAAATACCGGGGCGCTTCCCCGATTCAGCAGACGATACTTAACCGGGACGTCAAAACGGGAATCTGCGTCCAGAAAACCGATCTGGAAATGGATACCGGAAACATCCTCGCGGTAAAAGAAATTCCCCTTACCGGCAGGGAAACCACTTTTTCCCTAAGCCGCCGTGCCGGGGAAGAAGCGGCTATCCTGCTTGTACAAACACTGAACGGTCTGGCGCGGGCCCTGTTCCGGGGAGAACCCTTCCCCGAAGGAAAAGCCCAGGAAGGGGAACCCAGCGGCTGTTCCCGCATCACAAGGGATTCCGGAATTATCGACTGGAACAAAAGCGCGGAAGAAATTGACGCGATGATCCGGGCCTATACTCCCTGGCCCCTGGCGCGGACAACCCACAACGGGCAGAACCTTTTCATACTGGAGGCCGCTCCGTACCCGGACGCGCCCGGCGTCCCCGACAATATTTCCGGGAACGGCGGCCTTTTGCCCGTCCCCGGACGGCTCTTGGGCACGAACAAGAAAAGCGGTATACTGATACAGACCGGCCGCGGGATTCTCGCGGTTACCCGTTTGCAGTACCAGGCGAGAAAGGCCCTCCCCTGGCAGGCTTTTTTAAACGGTGTGCGGGATTTTATCGGCGCCCGCCTTACTGCCGGAACACGGCCTAACTCGGAGGATACATAACAATGGCGTTTAAAAACCTGGGCTTTAATTTAGACGGACTTGAAGACTACATGGGTAACCATCTGCGAATTTTTGTTTCCCTTACGCTGGGGCTTCTTGTCTTTGTGGGGATGATATCTCTTTCTGTCTTTTTTGTCGTCGTCAACGGGAAAGAACAGGTAATGGTTCCCGACGTAACCGGGGAAGATCTGACCCAGGCGCTGTTAAAGCTTCAGGGAAAAGAACTTTATCCTAAAATACAGCTTCGCTTTTCAAATTCCTCCGAAGAAAAAGGATTGATTCTGGAGCAGGACCCCGACGCGGGTACGGTTGTAAAAGCCGAACGGAGGATTAACCTCGTCGTCAGTTCCGGTCTTGCGCTGGACAAGGTCGGCAACTATCTGGGCAGAAACATCAGCGATGCCCGGGCGGACATTGCCGCGCTTCCCCTGCTGTCAATAAAAGAGCCTTTTATGTACCAGTACGCCAGGGAAGCGGCGGGCACGATAATACAGCAGAATCCGCCCGCCGG
>JAIRWM010000180.1 GCA_031268975.1 Treponema sp.
ATCCGCTTTGACTTTGACGAAATACAGAAAATTCTCAGGGCAAGGCCGCCGAATCTTTTTCTCCACTACGATGTCCGGCTCCCCGACAACCCGGTCACGCTTGAATTTGACGAAGACACGACACTCAAAATCCCATACGATTTTTTCCTTGAAATTCCCCTTGACTTCAGGATTTTCGCGGATACCCCGCAGGGCGAATACGCGACGATTCAGTTCCTCGACATGGCGGGAACCGGAGACGATGTTTTTAACCGGAAAAGCGTTTACGAGCCGCTGATGAGCGGCGCCATGGATCTGCAAAGGCTGTTTGTAACGGTCGACTACGAGAATAATCTTGGATATAACGGCCTGGAGGCGGACCTCGTTTCAATGAACGGGTCGACGGAAAATTTCCGGCAGCCTTTGGGGATGCTTTCTGAAGGCGCGGGAAACCTTTCCACCGTCCTTGACGCCGCCGCGGTTCCCTGGCCCTTTGTAGCGGGGCTTGAAATCCGTCTGCCGGCGGACAAGGTAGAAGGCGTTGAAAAATACGCGCACTTTCAAATAAAACGCGGCGGGGGAATCAAGGCCGGCTTACGGATAAGCGCAGAGGGAAGCGCCGAATTCCACTTGTAGGAAGGATCCGCATGAAACGTTTTTTCTTCGCGGTTTGTGTTTTTCTCGGCGCGGTTTTATACGCGCAAGACAGGCAGCCTTCCTGGGAGGCGGGGTTTTCCATTAACACCGATGTTTCCAACACCCAGTTTACTCCCTTTGACCTTTTTAAGGATAAAATCGAACTACAGGCCGAATCGTTTTCGGCTGCCGGTTTTGCCGCCATCCTCTCGGGCAGTCTTACGTTTCCTTATGTTAAGCTTTACGCTTTTAAGCCCTATGAGCTTTGCTTTTTCCTCGACGCCGACATCATGGGCGGCGGAAAACTTCCCCCGGACACGCTGAAGTTTCTTTTTGACGAAGCGGCCTCCGGGAACCATTCCGGCGAAGCGTCCTTTGGAGGGAGCGCTTTTGCGAGTTTGGGCGCAAAAATATCAAGGAAATTCGGGGCATGGAAGATAGGCGTAAATCCGGCCGTTTATGTTCCCCTTTTTTATATGGCCGACAATGGCATGCGCTTTGATATTTCAGCATCAGGCGGCGTTACCAACGCCAATATAGCGTTTACCGCGGATATTTATTCCTCGATTTTCCGGGGGGACTCCTTTGATTTTAGCAAAGTCTTTCAGTCCGCGGGTTTTGACATGGGGGTTTCCGCCGAATATCCGCTTCTGTCCAATCTCGATCTGGGCGCGGAAATTTCCGGTGTGCCGCTGTGGCCTTCAAGGCCGGCATATAAAATGAGATCCCGAATCAGCGCCGTTCTTGAAGATTTTGACGCGGAAGATATTTTTGGCCAGACGATCGACTTTAAGGAAGAAAGCGAAACCGTTTTTTCGAACAACGACAACTATCGCGTTATCCGGCCCCTGCGTATCGGCCTTTACGCGGTTTACCGGCCCCTGGATACGGGCCTTCTTACCCTGGTTCCCGGACTTGGCATAAGCGCCCTGACTTTTTACGGCAGGGACGTTGTTTTATTTAACGCCGGTCTTGAGGGGCGTCTGAATTTTCCTTCATGGCTGACAACTTCGCTTTGTGTTGAATACCGCGAAAAAGTCTGGCGTGAAAAAATTGACCTGGCTTTTACTGTTAAGGCTCTTACAATCAACCTGGGACTGGGTGTTTCTTCCCCGGAGTTTATCAAGAGTTTTCAAGGAAATGGTTTTTTCGCGGCCTTTGGGCTCCGTTTTGTGTACATGAAAAAGAACAAACCCGGCGCGTTTGTTGCCCTTTGAACGTTTTTTGTATACCATGAACTTACCATGACGGTAAGGGAAATTGCGGAGTTGGCAGGCGTCTCAATCGGAACCGTAGACCGGGTCATTTATAACCGCGGCCGGGTGTCGGCACAGACGAAAGCGCGGATTGAAAAAATCATTGAAGAATATTCATTTACCCCGAATCCCATAGCCAGGCGGCTGAAACGAAACCGCTCGTACCGGTTCTGCGTTTTTCTGCCCCGGCGGGATCAGGACGCCGGTTACTGGGGACAGGTTCTGGACGGAATACGCGAAGGAGTCAGGGAGATTTCTCCCCTTGGCGTAGAAACGGAAATCGTTGAATATGACCGTTACAGTTCCCGGGAATTCCGGAAAGCCTCCGGTTCAATACTGGAAAACAAACCCGACGGGGTGATCCTGCCTCCGATCATTCCTGAAAAAATTAAAACGTTCATAACGAAAATCCAGGCGGCTAAAATCCCCTACGTTTTTTTTGACGCGGATCTGCCCGGAACAAATCCCCTGTGCGCCATAGGGCAAAATTCTTTTCAAGGGGGGTACCTCGCGGGGCGCCTGATGCATCTCTTAACCGGAAAAATTACCAGGCCCGTAGCCGTGCTGGACGCTCATGGGGAAGATTACCACATTACCCGGCGGCGGGACGGTTTTCTGCGGTACGCGCAAGAGCAGGACTTTCCCACGCTGGTACGGGAATATTCCGATTACGAAGGCGTTGAAATATCCGTTGATGAAATAGCCCTTTTTCTCCGGGAAAATCCGGATTTAACCGGCGTTTTTATCACTAACTGCATGGCTCACCGGGTTGCGGAGGCGGTGGAATTGCAAAAAATCAAGCGGCCCTTTTTCCTGGTGGGCTACGACCTTATCCCCAAAAACCGGGCCTTTCTGCGGACGGGCCGCATTGACGCGATCATTTCCCAGCGTCCCGAAGAGCAGAGCCGCCAGGCTCTGCTCACCCTGTACCGCAGTATTGTGCTGGCGCAGAACATACGGCCCCGGATAGAAATTCCCCTGGATGTGTATTTCAGGGAAAACATTCCTGCCGAGTGAAGCTCCCCGCCGCGGCTCCCCCGCGGATGAGAAACGGTTTTCGCCGGGAAATTTCGGAAAAAGCGATCTTTCGCTTGACAGATGGAAAAAGCGGGTGTATTATAATGTGCGTGGACGTACACGCAAGCAGCCCTGTTTTCTCTTTGATGCTGGGTGATAGGGTGTCCGTGTTGCGTGTACGATACCGCAAAATTATCTTGTACGGAGGAATTTTATGAAAAAGCTGATTTCGGTACTCTTAATTCTGCTCGCCGCGGCTTTCGCGTTTGCAAGGCCCGGCGGCCAGTCGGGCGGCGCCATCAAGGTTGGCATCATCAACAACCCGCCTTCTGAATCCGGCTATCGAACCGCGAATGACACGGATTTCAAATCCGTCTTTACGGCGGCCAACGGCTATGACGCATCGTTCTCGTACAGCATCAGGCTTGAAGAACAGCTTGCGGCGTTTAATCAGTTTGTGACCGGCGGCGTAGATTACATTCTCCTTTCCGCCGCGGCTACGGACGGCTGGGACAATGCCCTGAGATCCGCGCAGAACGCCGGCGTAAAAGTGTTTCTGTTTGACCGGATGGTTTCCGCGTCCGCCGGCCTTTACGAGGCCGCGGTGGTTTCCGATATGGCCCAGGAAGGCGTAACCGCCGTTAACTGGCTGAAAGACCAGAGGCTGAGCGCGTACAATGTTATCCATCTTCAGGGCGTTATGGGTTCCGATGCCCAAATCGGACGGACCGCCGCCCTTGACGCGGAATTTAACGCCGGCAGAATGAGGAAGATCATTCAGCAGACAGGCAACTGGAGCGCGGACGAAGCGAGGACCATCGTTCAATCCGTTATCAACGCCGGTACAAGTTTCAACGTAATCTACGCCGAAAACGACGACATGGCCGCCGGCGCCGTTGCCGCGCTTGACGCTGCCGGTATTACCCATGGCGTTAACGGAAATGTCGTTGTCATGGGCTTTGACTGCAACAAGTGGGCGCTCAGACAGCTTCTTTCGGGCAACTGGAATTATGACGGCCAGTGCAGCCCCTTCCAGGCGTCCGTCATTGACGGAATGATTAAGGGTACAACCCCCGTTCAGAAAAAAGTTATTTCTGAAGAAAAGGGCTTTGACGCCCGGACAATTAGCCAGGCCGACATAGACCGCTACGGTCTTGGCGAATAGGGCCGGAAAGCGGGCCCGCCGCGGATGAACGGCGGTCATCTTGAGTGCGGCGCGGAGCATGGACTTTTCCGTGTGTCCGTGCCGCTCTTTTTCAAGGAGGATAGTTAATGCGGGAAACGGTATTAACTATGCGGAAGATCTGCAAGGTATTTCCGGGAGTACGCGCTCTGGTGGATGTTGATTTTACCCTTCGCAGGGGGGAAATTCACGCCCTCATGGGCGAAAACGGCGCGGGCAAGTCAACCCTGATAAAGGTTTTGACGGGGGTCTATCCCGGGGATGGGGGAGAGATTTACATAGAAGGGAGTGATAAGCCGATAACCGTTAAGTCGCCGCAGGACGCGCAGAATTTGGGCATAAGTACGGTGTATCAGGAAATATCACTGTGCCCCAATTTAACCGTAGCCGAGAATATGTTCATCGGGCGCGGTGGGGATCGCTTTGTACACTGGGGCAGGATGAGAAAGAAAGCCGGGGACATACTTGACAATCTGGGCATACCCGCCAGTCCGGTTCAGCAGCTTGCCAATTGTTCACTGGCGGTACAGCAGATGGTGGCGATTGCCCGCGCCGTTGACATGGACTGTAAGGCCCTGATACTGGACGAGCCTACTTCGTCGCTTGACGACAACGAAGTGTCGAAGCTGTTTACGTTAATGCGCGATCTAAAAACCCGCGGCGTCGGAATTGTTTTTGTTACGCACTTTCTTGAACAGGTATACGAAGTGTGCGACAGAATCACCGTTTTGCGCAACGGAGAGCTTGTCGGCGAATATGAAGTTAAAGATCTGCCGCGTGTTGAACTTGTTTCCAAAATGATAGGCAAAGAACTCCGCGACCTTTCCCGGATACACAACAGGGCGGTACAGGAGGCGGGTATTGAAAGTTGCCCCGTATACGAGGCGGACGGACTTTCGAGCGCCGCCGGAGTAAGGCCCTTTACCTTTCAAATCAGAAAGGGCGAAGTCAACGGGTTTGCCGGGCTCCTGGGTTCCGGGCGCAGCGAATGTGTCCGCGCCATTTTTGGCGCGGACAGGGTTACAGGCGGGCGGGTAAAGATAGACGGCAAAAGCGTAAAGGTATCAAAGCCGATTGAGGCAATGAAAAACGGCATAGGCTATCTGCCGGAAGACCGCAAGAGCGACGGCATCATAGCCGACCTGTCGGTGCGTGATAACATCATTCTTGCCTTACAGGTTATGAAAGGCTTTTTCAGGCCCTTTACGCGGGCCCAGGCGCAGGCCTTTGCCGGCGAATATATAAAAGCGCTTGCCATAAAAACGGCTTCCGCGAACACACCGGTCAAATCCCTTTCAGGGGGCAACCAGCAAAAAGTCATCCTTGCCCGCTGGCTTTTAACACATCCCCGGTATCTTATCCTTGACGAACCGACGCGCGGCATTGACATCAGCGTCAAGGTTGAAATACAACGGCTTGTGTTGAGCCTCGCGGAAGACGGCGTGAGCGTAACGTTTATTTCATCCGAGACAGAAGAAATGCTCCGTATCTGTTCCCGTCTTATCGTTATGAGGGATCGCCATGTCGTCGGCGAGCTTTCCGGCGGCGATATGACGCGGGATAACATAATGCATACAATCGCGGGAGGCGCTGACCAAAGATGATTAACGAAAAGCTTTCTTTTCAAAAGATTATCACATCAAACCTTGTTATCCCGTTTTTCGGCCTGTTTTTGATATTCTTTTTTAACCTGGTCACAAATCCCGGATTTTTCCGGGTTGCCACTACGGTAAATAATGTCGGCAATACCGTTTTGACCGGAAATTTGATAAGTATTCTCGATAACGCGTCGGAGCTTGTAATACTTGCCCTGGGCATGACGCTGGTAACGGCGGCATCCGGCGGGCAGGATATCAGCGTCGGCGCCGGTATCGCCATAGCCGGCGGCGTTATGCTCAGGGTCCTCTGCGGGAGTCAGGTTGCCCCTGAATTGATGCAGGCCCCCATCATTGTCGCCTTTTTGGCCGGCTGCGTAGTCGCGATGATTTTCGGGGCGTTCAACGGTACGCTGGTCTCGGTTTTTAAAATTCAGCCGATGGTTGCTACGCTGATACTGTACACCGCCGGGCGGTACATAGCGTACTGGATTAACGGCGGCAAACTTCCCATTGTTTCCGAGCCGCGCTTTAAATACTTCGGCGGGTTTATCCCCGGCCTGCCCGTTCCCACTCCCGTTTTTATCGCCATAGCCTGTATGATCATAATGGCGCTGGCGCTAAAATTTACCAACCTCGGTCTTTACACGCAGGTGGTGGGAATAAACGTAAAATCGGCGCGGTTAAACGGCCTTAATCCCGTTTTTATTAAATTTTTGACATACGTAATAATGGGACTCTGCGTCGCCGTCGCCGCGTTCATCAAAGTCAGCAGAAACGCCACAATCAATCATTCTACCATCGCGGTTGATATTGAGATGGACGCGATCCTGGCTGTGGCTATCGGCGGAAACGCCCTTGGCGGAGGTAAGTTTAACGTGGCCGGATCGGTAATCGGCGCGTACACCATCCAGGCGCTGATTGTAACGCTCTACGCGGCCGGAGTCAGTTCGGATTCCCTTGTAGCCTTTAAAGCGATAGTCATTGTAGTCATTGTCGTTGTAAGCTCGCCGGTTGTCAAAAACATGTTCGGCAAAATGGGAAGCAAAACCATGGCAAAATTCTCCACCGCCGCAAGGGAGGATATGTAACATGTTCAATTCCATTTTCCGCAAAAAAGAATCCCTTACGGATACCAATCTGCTGCTTGCCATAACCATCTGTATTTTTGCCGTCATGTATATTTTTTCCATACTTGTCTTTGGCGGCGGTTTTACAAGGCCGCAGCAATTTTTAAATCTCTTTAACGAAAACGCGGCGCTTATTATTATTTCCTGCGGGCTGAGCGTCGTTATGGTCGGAGGCGGCATAGATATTTCAGTAGGCGGCATAACCGCCCTTGTGTGCATGAGCTGCGTTGTTTGTATTGACGACAGGGGCTTTGGCGTTTTCGGTTCGCTGCTGCTGGCGCTCGGCATAGGGCTCGCGTTCGGCGCGGTGCAGGGTTTCCTGATTTCCCATTTGGAGATTCAGCCGTTTATTATCACCCTTGCCGGAATGTTTTTCGCCAGGGGTGCGACAACCATGGTTGAAGTTAAGCCGCGCACCGTACAGGACGAAGTGTTCAACGCCCTGCGGAGAATAGAGGTTACCATTCCCGGACTTGGGTATGAAGCCAGAAACGGCAACTATATTGACGCAAAAATAGAATTGGGAGTTATAATCGCCCTGCTTGTTGTTGCCGCCGTTTTTTGTATTCTTAAATGGACAAGGTTTGGGCGCAGTCTGTACGCCGTAGGGGGCAACATCCAAAGCGCGTTAATGCTGGGCATAAATGTAAAGCGCACCCGGTTTTGTTCCTATCTGCTTTGCGGATTGCTGGCCGGAATAGGCGGCTATGTATATCTTATGCATACCGGTTCGGGGTCGGTTACACAGGCTACGGGCGCGGAAATGAAAGCCATCGCGGCCTCCATTATCGGCGGCACGCTGCTTACCGGCGGGGTCGGCAACGTTATCGGGACCCTGTTCGGCGTACTTTCACAGGGAACAATCAATAACATAGTAGTCGCTCTCAGGCTTGAAGGGCCGTGGTGGCAGGGCATTACCACCGGCATAATGCTGTGTTTCTTCATCGTTTTACAGAGCGTCATATTGGGATACAGAAACCGCCGCCGTATTTCAGGGGCGGACGGGGAACATCTAAAATAATTGTGAGGTATACATCATGTTGAATTTGAAATCCTTTGAATTTTGGTTTATTGTCGGCAGTCAGGATCTCTACGGAGAGGAAACCCTGAAACAGGTGGCCGAACATGCCCGGATTATGGCGGATGGTTTGAACGGGGACCCGGCGATCCCTTGCGCGGTGGCGCTGAAACCGGTGGCATAATCTCCGGGGGAAATCAAAAAGCTTTTTGAACAGGCCGCCTCCGCCT
>JAIRWM010000012.1 GCA_031268975.1 Treponema sp.
CGGTTTTTGCGGGCCCCCACGCCCTGCGGCATTTTTGAGAGGAAGCATGCTCAATGTTTCGCATGCCGTTTCCGGGCGGGGGCTTTGATTTATCGGTGGGCGGCGGTTTTTGCGGGCCCCCACGCCCTGCGGCATTTTTGAGGGGAAGCATGCTCAATGTTTCGCATGCTGTTTCCGGGCGGGGGCTTTGATTTATCGGTGGGCGGGGGCTTTTTATTCGGGGGCGGCACAATGGCTGAGGCAGGCAAAAAGTACGAAGTTACCGCGACAAGACGGCGCCCGAAAACTTTTGACGAACTTGCGGGGCAGGAATTTGTAAGCTCTACCCTTAAAAGTTCCCTTGAACAGGGGCGCATCGCTCCTGCGTATCTTTTTTCCGGGCCGAGAGGCTGCGGGAAAACCAGCGCCGCGCGGATACTTGCCAGGGCGTTGAACTGCGAAAACGGGCCGGCGGCCAATCCATGCGGGACGTGTCCGGCCTGTGTGGAAATAGGCCGGGGGGCGAGTCTTGACGTTATTGAGATAGACGGCGCTTCAAACACATCGGTAAACGATGTCCGGCAGATCAAAGACGAGGTTCTCTTTCCCCCGAATTCCGGCAAGTACAAGGTCTACATTATTGATGAAGTACATATGCTTTCCAACAGCGCTTTTAACGCCCTTCTTAAAACCATAGAAGAGCCGCCGCCGTATATCATCTTTATTTTTGCCACTACAGAACTCCACAAAGTACCGGCCACGATCAAGAGCCGCTGTCAGCAGTTTGCCTTCAAGTCCATCCCCATTGAAACCATTCAGCGCATACTTGGGGAAACCTGCGCCGAAATGGGCGTTGAGGCGGAAGACGAAGCCCTGTTCTGGATTTCCCGTGAAGCTACCGGAAGCATGAGGGACGCCTACACCCTGTTTGATCAAATTGTGTCCTTTTCCGGCGGGCAAATCCGCTCTTCGCTGATCAAGGAAAAGCTCGGCCTTGTGGGGCTTGAAGATCTCAACGCCCTTGCCGGCGCCTGCGCTTCCGGCGACAATGCCGGCGCTTTTGCCGTTATTGACCGCCTTATGGAAGCGGGCATCGCCATTGAACAGTTTGTGGTCGATTTGGCGGGATATTACCGGAACCTTCTTTTGATAAAAGCGGGAATAACCAGGGAATCCCTTCTTGGGTACAGTCCCGGCCGGTTTTCCGCCGCCGCCCTGGAAAAGTTTTCCATTCCCCAGCTGGAAGAAGCCGGTTCCATGCTGCTTGGCCTTTACCGGGATTTGCGCTATTCCCTTTCTCCCCGCTTTGAGCTTGAGACCGTGGTGTCGAAACTCTGCTGGCTTGACAAGTGGATTTCTCCCCCGGAACTCCACGCGGCCGTCGAGTCGGCCCGCTCCGCCCTGCGTTCCGTCCGGGGAGAGGCCGCGCCGGTGGGCGGGACGGCCCTGCCGGGGGAAGCTGCCACAGCAGGTAAGACGGCTCCGGCGGCCAGGGCTGCCGCGGCAGGTGGAGAGATCGGCGGTTTTATGGACAGGCCCGGAGCTTTTTCCGAAGGCTTTAAACAGGTTATCGCCAAAAAAACGGGCGATAAAGAAGAAGAGCCGCCATCCGGTCCGGCGGAGACAATCCCCGATGAGGCGGAAACGGTACGGCGGCTTTTCCAGGGAACGGTGGTAAAGTGACCATAAATCCGTTTGACATATTAAAAAACGCTCAAAAGATACAGGAACAGGTGAGCGCTCTTCAGGAAAAGCTTGGCGAAATTTCAGAAACCGGCGCGTCCGGCGGCGGAATGGTAGAGGTAGAGGTTAACGGGAAAATGGAGGTTCTTTCGGTACGCATAAGCCCCGAGGCGCTTGATCCCGGGGACATCCAGATGCTTCAGGATCTTACCGCGGCGGCGGTTAATACGGCGCTGGAAAAGATCAAAGAGCGGGTCAAAAACGAAATGGGCGCTCTTGCCGGCGGCGCGGGATTTCCCGCCATACCGGGTCTTTTTGGATGAACGAAAACCTCAACGCCATTGACCGGCTCACTTCGCTGTTGTCAAAACTGCCTGGCCTGGGGAAAAAAAGCGCCGTCCGCCTTGCGTATCACATACTTGACGCCGATTCCGCCTATGCCCACGCTCTGGGCGAAGAGCTTATCGCCTTTCACGGATCAATACGGCGCTGTTCCCGCTGCGGCAGCTTTACCGAAAGCGATCCCTGCCCCATCTGCGCCGATCCCGGCAGGGATCACTCCATCCTCTGTGTTGTGGAACGGGCCCAGGACGTGCGGTTCATCGAAGACTCGCGGGAATTCCGCGGCTGTTTCCATGTTTTGGACGGCCTTATCGCCCCGCTTGAGGGAATTACCCCGGATAAACTCCGCATAGGGGAACTGGTATCCCGTATCCGGGGAGAAAACATCCGCGAAGTAATCCTCGCCATGAACCCAACCGTGGAAGGCGACACCACGGCCCTGTATATACAAAAAATCCTCAAAGATTCAGATGTCGAAATTACCCGCCTTGCCTCCGGTATGCCGGTCGGCGGCGATCTTGAATACATCGACCGCCTTACCCTGTCCCGCAGCTTCCGGGGCAGGATAAAACTGTAAAGTGAAGTAGTTCCGGCTTTGTAGACCGGCACTAACTATTCCCGTTTTTTGGGAAAGCAGGCGTGATTTTAATTATTCCCGCTTTTTGGGTGTATTGCGTTCGGAAAGAGCCCGCTTAACATGTCCTTTGGAAAAGTCATCGGAAAGGCGCGTTCAACAGGGGGAAGCTATGTCTTTGTCGATTCGTATCAGGATCATCCTTGTCATTTTTTTGATCGTTACCGGGATTACCGCGCTTAGTGTAATAACCGGAATAAGTCTGACTCGCCGAAAGCTTGTCAAGACCATTCAAAATGATATGAGTGTATCGGGCGCTATCGCCGAACAGCTTGTTTCGGAGAAGATTGCCCGGCTGCGGGCCGAAATGATGATTGTCATGGAAAAATGCCAGGATCTGGAAGATGCCCAAATCGGGGAAGTTTACCGGGAAGAAGCCACCGCATGGGGACAGTTCGCCATGCGGATTTTCGACAAAAACGGCAGTGTCCGGTCTTTTGGCGGTAAAACTCTGGACAGTGAAATTTTTGAAGACGAAAATACCCGGCGGGCCCTGGCAGGCGAAATGCCTGTCAGCACTACCCAATACAACGACGACGGGGATTTTTTGATGCGGCTCTGGGTGCCTCTGGGTGATGGCAAGATTTTGGCGACTACAGTATCGGGAATGGTAATAAGCGATACGCTGTCCCGGTTTAAAATATGGAAGACCGGCCATGTTTTTGCCCTCGATAACGAAGGGACGATCATTGCCCATGCGCGGCCTGATTTTGTCCGTGCGCGGGCCAAATTCAGTTCAATAGCGGCCAGCGAGACTGAATTCCTTGAAATGGAGGATATGGTTGCCCGCATGGTGAACGGTGAAACAGGTACGGCTGAATACAGCAGCGGCGGAGTCAGACAGATTTGCGCGTTCCGGCCCATTGACGGCGGAGGAGGCTGGTCTTTGGGAGTGACCTGCCCCATTGCCGAAAGCCCTATTTCCCGGGTTGTGTCGTCCTTTCTGATTTCCGGGGCGGTGTTTTTCGCCCTGGGGATAGCCGCCGCCCTTTTTGCATTTGTCTCCATTACCATGTCTTTCCAAAAAGCGGAAGAACTGGCTCTTACTGCCGAATCCGCGTCCGAAGCAAAAAGCCGTTTTCTTGCCAACATGAGCCACGAAATACGTACTCCGCTCAACGCCATTATCGGATTTTCGGAACTGGAACTGGGAAAAGAAAAAAACACCGGCGTTAAATCGAAAACACGGGAAAGCATGGAAAAAATTTACAATTCCGGCGTCGCCCT
>JAIRWM010000056.1 GCA_031268975.1 Treponema sp.
CCGGAAAACGCGCGCGAAACATTGAGCGCGGCTTTCCAGAAATGGTAGCGCGGCGTAGGCCCGGCAGAGGTCACTGTTACAGCTAAGGCTGAAAGGCCGCCGTCCCAGTAACCGCGCGCGAACCAGTGAGCGCGGGCTTTCCGGTAATGGTAACATGGCGTGGGGCCCAACTAAGCCCTTACCACCCGTGCAAGCCAAGGCCCCGCCCGGCAGACGCGCGCGAACCAGTGAGCGCGGCTTTCCAGAAATGGTAGCGCGGCGTAGGCCCGGCAATGGTCACAGTTCCCCGCAAAGGCCAAAGGGCCGCCCCGGCGGACGCATGCGCCCCAGAGCACCCCCCCCCGCCGATAAGGCGAAGATACCGCGCCGGAGAGAATATACCAGGCGCACACAGAGAAACGGCGCAGGCGGGTGTCGGCAGGGACGACACGGGGCTTGCCCCGCGCCGTCCCTGCCGACAGGCCCCGCCAGTATCGCATTCGTGCGCCTGGCCCAGGCACGGGCGCGGTATCTTCGTGCGGGCCCGCTCAATCCTTTCCCGCAACTTGCATTTCACGGGGCTTAGCGATTATAGTTAGGGCAGCGCGGATTAGTGTCAGGTTAATCGGCGTTCGCGCGTCCGGGAGAAAAGCATGGCTTACGATTTTACTATAGAAGAGCTGGGAAAGTGTAATATCAAATCGCCCTTGACCCTGTCCAGGGTGCACGGTGATTTTATCGCCAATTATGTAACAGACAGTGAGTTCGTCCGGCTTGATGTTACCGCCAAACTTGGCAAGCAGGATCCGCTGGATCGCAAAATGGTCTTCGAGGCCGCCGGCCCCCGGGAAATGATTTATTTCAGCCCCCAGCATGTACACGCCGGTATTGTAAGCTGCGGCGGCCTCTGTCCCGGTATCAACGACGTTATCAGGGCCATAGTACGCTGTCTCTGGTTCCGTTACGGGGTGCGCCGCATTACCGGTATACGCTACGGCTACAAGGGCTTTCTCTCGGAATACCGTTTCGGCACGAAAGAGCTTACCCCCGATGTAGTGGACGATATCCACAAACTCGGCGGGACTGTCCTTGGTACAGCCCGGGGCGGCGGCAAGGAAGTGTCCAAGATCGTGGACGCCATGGAACAGCTTAACCTTAACATGCTGTTTACCATAGGCGGAGACGGAACCCAGAAAGGCGCGCTCGATATAGCTGAAGAAATCGGCAGGCGCAAGCTTAAAATCGTCAACATCGGTATTCCCAAAACCGTTGATAACGATTTTTCCTTTATTCAAAAATCATTCGGGTTCGACACCGCCGTAGACAAGGCGGTGGAAGTGGTAACGGCCGCCCACATGGAAGCCCATTCCCAGATTAACGGGATTGGCCTGGTAAAGGTAATGGGCCGGGAGTCGGGCTTTATCGCCGCCCATACCGCCCTGGCCAGCCACGAGGTTAACTTTGTCCTTATCCCGGAAATTCCGTTTGAACTTGACGGGCCCAACGGCTTCCTCCACCATCTTGAGGAACGGCTTAAAAATTCCCGGCACGCGGTAATTATTGTCGCGGAGGGCGCGTTACAGGATCAGCTGATTCGGGAAGTAAAAACCGACGCGGGCGGAAACGTTAAAATGGCCGATGTCGGCACCTATGTGCGGGACAGAATCACCGAGTATTTTGACGACAAGAAAGTGGAAATCAACCTAAAGTATATCGATCCCAGCTATCAAATTCGTTCGGCACAGGCGAATCCGGGCGATTCAATCTACTGTGAACGGCTGGGCAATGCCGCCGCCCACGCGGCCATGACGGGAAAAACAAAATGCGTTATCGGCCTTGTCAACAATGAATTTGTCCACCTTCCCATGAAAGCCGTTGTTTCCCAGCGCAGTCATGTTGATCCCGAAGGTAATCTCTGGCGCGATACCATAGACGCTACCCATCAGCCCATTCTTATGGTGAACAATCCCATGGGTACGCTCTTTAAAACCGATGAAGAAGACATTGGGCCAAACTGATTTTGACGCGGCCGGTCCGGCCTTTTCCGGCGCGGAACTGGACGCGCTTTTTTTTTCCGCTCTTGGCAGGGTTTTTTCCGCTCTTGGTTCCGGCGCTTCCATTCCCGGCCCGGCAAAAAGCCGGGGGCCCGGCCCTGTCCTTATCCTCCCCCCGGATCTTACCCGCATTCATTCCGGGGCGGGCCTTTTAACCGGAACCGTCTGCCGCCGGCTTTCTGCCGGAAAATCCTGGAGTCTGGGGGCGATTATGCCGGCCCTGGGCACGCACAGGCCGCTTGGCCCGGAAGAAATCGCCGCAATGTTTCCCCAGTGCCCCGCGGGCAAGTTTCTTCCCCACAAATGGCGGGAAGATACCGTGGAACTTGGCCGGCTGGAAGCGGATTGGGTAGAGGCCGCCTTTACCGGCGGGGCGGGGCCGGACGGCGGGGCGGAGGCAGACGGGGCGGCGGGGGCTTTCCACAGCGACTGGCCGGTTCAGGTAAACAAAATCCTGCGGGACGGGCTTCCCGGGGGCCCGGGAGAAAAGGGCTTTTCCCTTATTGTTTCCATAGGCCAGGTTGTTCCCCACGAAATAGCCGGGATGGCGAATCATACAAAAAACGTGTTTATCGGCACGGGCGGGGCCGAAGCAATCAATAAAAGCCACTATCTGGGCGCTCTCTACGGCCTTGAGCGGATTATGGGAAAGGCCGAAACCCCCGTTCGGGCCCTGTTTGACGAAGGGTTCCGCCGCTACGGGAGCCTTTTGCCGCCCGTATTGTGGGTTCTTACCGTGGTTGATTCGGCCGGAGCGGTGCGGGGGCTTTTTACGGGTTTTGGCAGGGACTGTTTTGAAAAAGCCGCCGCGTTTTCGCAAAAGCTGAACATTACCCGTCTTGAAAAACCGGCGGGCAAAGTGGTTGTGTGGCTTGATCCGGCGGAATACCGCAGCGTGTGGCTGGGAAATAAAGCCGTATACCGTACCCGCATGGCAATTGCCGCGGGGGGGGAATTGGTGGTAATCGCGCCGGGGCTTGAGTGTTTTGGCGAAGACCGTGAAAACGACGCGCTGATACGCCGTTACGGCTACCGGGGCGGCCCGGCGATACGACAGGCCGTTGAAGAAACGGCTGTTTCTTCAACGGACGATTCCGGCGGGGCGGCCGGTGGTCTTGCCGGCTCGCTCAGCGCCGCGGCCCATCTTATCCACGGTTCAAGCGAAGGCCGCTTTACCATACGGTACTGCACAAGCCCGGCGGCGAAACGCGCCCCTTCGGGCCTGAGCCGGGAAGAGATTGAGGCGGCCGGGTACGAGTGGACAGACGCGGACGAAGCCGGGGCCAGGTACATTCCCGAACTGAAAAACGGCGGAAAAACACCCAAAACCGGCTGGAAAACTTCGGCGGACGGAGAAACGTTCTATTTTGTCGCCAATCCTGCCCTGGGGTTGTGGCGCGCCTAGGGTCAGCCCCGGTTTTCCTTTTTGAACCCGGTGGAAAACCGTTCCAGAAGGGTGTCTATTTGTTTCTTTGAGTTGATCCCAAAGCTGTCCAAAACCTGGGGTTCCATCTGATCGAAGCTGACATTACCGTTCTCATATTCACAAAGCATGTTTGCCAGATATACGGTAAAAACCAGATCCCGTTCCTGGGGGCCGGCGGCTGTCGGATCGTGGTGATACTGGATGGCGTGAACCAAATGTTCCGGGAAATTCCATTTTTCCGCCACTTTTGCGCCGATTTCGGCATGGTTCATACCGGCTGAAAGATCCTCGAATGTAGAGGCGGGCAGGCTCTTGTCGGAACAAAAACTCTTTATTTTTTCCAGCAGATCCGGGTGTACATTCGCGAAGATAATTTTCCCCATATCGTGCAGTATACCGCCCACATAAACGTCGTCGAGAAGGTTGTTGTCCTTCTTGAAGTTTTTGATAAGGTTGTAGGAATAGAACGCGGTTTTGTAGGAATGCTCCCAAAGCTGCTTTTTTTCGCTGGTTTCGTCGCCAAGAACCTTCTGTGTTCCGTAGGAATACAGAAGGTTCTTTATGCCCCGCATGCCCACAAGTTTGACCGCTTCCGATATGTTGTCAACCTTTTTCGCCAGCATATACTGGGCGGAATTGACTATTTTAAGGAGATCCGCGGTAAGGGCAGGATCCATGGAAATTCGGCGGGCAATATCGGTAAGTTCCGATTTTGGATCGCCTATTAACTTTTGTACCATAAGTATGTTTTCGGGGAACTGGGGCAGTGAATGAACATTTTCCACTATGGTTCTGGACAGATCCGAAAGGTTCTCCAGCCGGGTTTTTTCAAGCGGCACGATAATACGGGCGATGGTTTCTTTTTCCGTTCCCACAAAGTCAAAACAGTCTTCGTCGAGGCCCATTTTTTTAAGCATCAACACCAGAATTACAAGGCCAAGTCCCGCACCTTCGGAATCGTCCATAACCTGGGAAAGCGCGTCTTCAAGGCTGTTATACTGCCGGGAACGGGCAAGCTTGTCGTGAATTCTAATCAGTTCTGTTTTTGTTATGGCTATATTGTTTCTCACTTCCAGATAAATAACGTTCTTTTTTACCTGGAAAATAAGCTTTATATAGAGGCCCTTGTCTTTCTGGAGCTGAAGATAGTGGGCGATGTTGTTAAGCGTATCATCCTTAAACGTGGTCATCCCAACCTTGTAATCGTCCGCGTTTGTAAGATCCAGGCCCCTTTCGGCAAAATAAACCCGCTTTGTATTGGCCTTTTTCGCGTTTACGGCCAGTTCCTGAACACAATATACGATGTAATCTTTCAGTTTTTCCTGATCAACCTGTTTAAGAAAAACACCAAGAACCTGCTCTATATAAACTTCAATTTCGTGCGGAAGTGTAAACGTTGTTATTGTCAACGGGATGCCGGACTGCACAGCTTTGCGGATTTTTACCTCGTCGACCACTAGCTCCTGGGCCATTATTTTTCCTTCTCTTCGGTTTGCATTTGAGGACATTCCCTGCGTTCAATTGACAATACTATATAACACGGCTTCACGCAAGATCCTTTTTATAATACAATAGTACTATTCGCGCGGGGTTTCCAGAGGGATTTTATGGAATTATTGATACTTGAGATTTGCGCTTCTTTTTTTTTGTTTTTGTCAATAATACGGCCGGTTTTTAAGGCTTTATGGGACCTCGACGGCATTGTTTTGCTCCCTGTTTTGTCTTTGGGGATAATTGCCGGGATTTTCCCCGCTTACGGCTTTCGTCCTGAATGTGTTCCGCTTTTTGTTTTTGCCCTCTATATGTGTATAATCAATTTCGGCCCGGTAGTTTCCATTTTTTCACAATCATACAATGATGATTACCGGGATCGCGGTCTTTTATATACCATAACCAGCCTTGCGGTGTTTGGCATCGTTCTGTGGACGGCCCTTTATTATTCGCCGCCGGTGGATATGGTTCCGTACGAAAAGGCGGGAACGCTGCAGCTTAGGGACAGGGGCCGTAACGAAGATCTGTGGGTGCGTCTCTATGTTTCCGATGCTCCGGCAGACACGGCGCGGGCCGCCGGGCCGCGGCCCCTTCTGCTGCTCGTTCCGCCGGTTGCCGGCTCCGTGGCCGTAACCGATGCCGTATGTACCGGCCTTATGGAGCGGGGTTTTACCGTAGTCAGCTATTCCCGGCCGGGCTTCGATTCCCCGGCCCTGGCGGAATCGGGCGAATACCGGCGGCTTTTTCTTCCCCAGTTGATTAGTCTTGCCAATGCCCTGGGCCGGGGGCTTACCGATATGACGGCCAACGCGGCCGGCAGGGCATTGGAAGAAGGCCGGAAGCAGGATGTGGAATTCCTTTTGGGAGAGCTTTTCCAGAACAAGACCCTGCAGGATATGCTTCCCGGCACGGACAGAGGCTGTGTTTTTTTGGCGGGATACGGAGCCGGGGGCGCGGCCCTGGTAACCCTTTCCTCCGCTCCGGAATTTGTCAGCCGGTTTACGCAGGTACAGGGCGTTATCGCCCTGGAAAGCCCGCTGTACGGAAGCGTTGAAGGCGAACGTCCGCCGCCCCCGCCCCCGCACACAGATAACCCGGCGGCGGCTTTTTTCTACGGAGTGCGGGGTTTTTTCCGGAACTTTGTTCCCAGAAGAGTTACCGGTATCGGGGATGTTCCCCGCCCTCAAATCCCCGTTATGTTTGTCGTTTCCGACAGGGTATCCGAAGAACGGAACGGGCGGTACCAGACCATCGCAAAAGTCCTTTCTTCGGCCCGGAGCCCGGTTCTGCTGGCGTCCCTTTCCGGCGCGGGGCCCTTCGATTATTCAGACAGCCCCAAAATGTATCCCGTGTACAGTTTCCTTTTCCGGGGAAAAACAGGCCGCATACGGCCCGCCCCGGACTATCCTGTTATTACCGCCGGGCTAATGGCAAATTTCGCCGCCTTTATCATGGAATCCGGGGAATTTGCGGACAGAACGGCGGCGCTTCCGGAAAAAACACCCTTTTTTGATGTAACCCTGGAGCCGGGCGGGGTCTGGAATTTGCCCGACAGCCGGTTTATACTTCAGCCATGACGGCAGCCTTTACGTCCCCGGCTTTGGACTTGTATTTTAGATCGATACTCGATTTGGAAGAATTCCATTCCGTTGATTCTTCAATGAACGGGCTCCAGGTTGATAACGACGGAGCGGAGATAAAAAAGATCGCCTTTGCCGTGGACGCGAATCTGGAAACATTCAACCGCTGCGCGCAGGCGGACGCGGGCATGCTGTTCGTACACCACGGGCTTTTCTGGGGCGAGCCGCTGGCGGTAAAGGGTTCCCACCGGGAACGGCTGGGCCTTCTTCTTGACCGGAACATTGCCCTGTACGCGGCGCATCTTCCCCTGGACCAGAACCCCCGCCTGGGTAACAACGCCGCGCTGGCGGAACTTTTGGGCATTGAAGACCCTGTACCGTTTGGCCTGTACCGGGGGAAGAAAGTAGGCTTTAAGGGAAAGCTGAAAAAACCGCTGGGGATGGAAGAGGCGGTAAAGGCGATTTCCTTTATGGGCCGCCCGCCCGTGGGGATTTTTCCCTTTGGAAAAGAAAAAAGCGAAACATGCGCGGTTATTTCAGGCGGCGCGTCAGGTGAGGCGCTTCAGGCCCTGGATGAAGGGGTCGACCTGTACGTAACCGGGGAATGCGCCCACTCCGTGTACCACCAGGCCCTGGAGGGAAAACTGAACATGATAGCCGGGGGGCACTATTCCACCGAAGTGTGGGGAGTCCGCCGGGTTATGGAAGAATGTGCCGCCCGCCTCAGCATAGACGTTGAATTTATCGATGTACCCACCGGGTTATAGGAGTTTTATTGATGCAGCCCAGTACGAAAAAAATCGTTCCGTTCCTGCTTACGGTTTTGACCATCGCAGTTGACCAGCTTTCCAAGCTTTTTATCGTAAAAAACTGGCCGCAGGTTAATACCCTTATAAAAGACGTTTTTGGAAACGGATTTCTTGAAATTTACCACGTGCGGAACACGGCCATTGCCTTCAGCCTGGGGCACAACCTCCCGGACATGTTCAGGCCGGTTTTATTCATTCTTGTTCCCGCCGCAGTCCTTGTTTTTTTGGTGATTTATTATTTTAAGTCTGATGAATTTACCTCCCTCCAGCGCTGGGCCGTGGCCGGCATACTCGGCGGCGGCATCGGCAACCTTATCGACCGGGTCTTCCGGCCGGAAGGCGTCGTTGATTTTATCAGCGTTAATTTTTACGGATTTCTTGGCTTTTCCCGCTGGCCGACCTTCAATTTCGCCGATTCATTTGTGGTGATATTCGGCCTCATCCTGCTTTTTACCATTTTTGCCAAAGACAACAAGCAGACAAAGCGGGATAAAACCGCCCGGGAAGCGCGGCGTGATCAACCCTAAGCCGGCGCTTTTTGCCGCCGGGGCGGCGCTGTTCCATGTATTGGTGACAGCCCTGCTTTTCGCCGGACTTTTTTGCCTGTACGCCCTGACGATCCTTCCCCGCGTTTCCGCCGAAAAGGCCCTTGCCGCTCTCCCGCCGCTTTTCGCCGCGGCCTTTGCCCTGTCCTGCGTCGTTTACCGCCTGGTGTTAAAGCGCTTGCTGCGCCGCGGGCTCTCAGTAGCCGTCGGACATGGCGCGGTTGACATCCCGCTGGTATAATTCCTGATACGTATAACTTCTGTCCCGCAGTTTTTCCTTGATTGCTTTGGAAAACGGAATATGCCGCCAGAAAATGCCCCGGACTTCCTTGTCGAGTTTTTGAATGGCGTCGCTTTCCTTTGTCATCCAGGTGATATAATCTCCGATGAAAGCTTCCTTTAAGTCTCCCTTGAGCTTCATTTTCTGGAACCACTGGTAATAATTGCCCGTGAGGCCCTCTTCCATCCAGTAGTACGACGCCTTTTCCTTGGCGACCTGCCAGCGAAGGTCGGCCACCGCGGAAAGCAGGGCAATCAAAAGATTCTTCGGGTACATCGGCAGGGCGATACGGCCCCGGCTTGTCGCCCGGTTAAAACGGTCAAACGGCTCCCAGCAAACCCCCGTATCCCCGTAGCAGGGAATAAGCACCACATAGGGAACAATGCGGTTCAGCCTGTTTTTGTAGGAACGGCAGAACGCTTCCGGATCTATGCTTTCAATCTTCGACATTATCGCAATGACATTTTCCCGGAACCCCACATCGCCGGGAGTACAGCGGAAATACTCCGCCGAAAGAACGGGAAAATGATTCCCCTGCCGGCCTATCGTCATCTTTGCCATCTGCCGGACCGTATCAAATTCGGTATCCACCGCCTTGATATCGACCTGTACAACCCCGCCTTCTTCCTCAATTTTGGCGACAAGGCCCTTTACATCCGCCTCGGCCTGATAAAAATCTTTAAGGAAAACTTCAAGCTCGTGATCCGTTTTCAGAAGACCCTTCAGGATTTCCTGTATTTCGGCAAAAATTTTCCGCTGCATGTCGTTGTAGCAGGAATTGACATCCGCAAGCCCGTCAATGGGGAAGTGTTCGGTAATATCCTTGATCCTTTCCCGCAAAACCCTTTCCAGGCTGCCCCGTTCCTCGTCCTTTGCCCTGAGCAGACTCCTGGCCCCGTCTTTTTTGCCCGTAGCCTTTTCCAGAAGCTGCTGGAGCTTGGTCTGGGCATTGGTTTTCGTGATACGCACCTCGTCGGTGGCCGAATTCCGTATGACACCGGCGCCAATGGCCTTGAACCATTCATCCAGATAATAAACAGGCTGATTCAGTTCGTTATTGACGACCAGCCTCGCGAAAAAATCCCTGTCAGGGGGATTCAGAAAAGTCGGATGAAGAATGTTGAAACGGAGCAGGTATTTTTTATGATCCGCAAGCCCCCCCGGCGCTTTCCGGGCAATGTTGGCAAGAAAATCCCAATAGACGGTAGTAAGCTGCTGCCGGTACACGCTCCGGTCCTTGGGATCCCTGGTATTGAGGTACTTTTGCAGAATGGTATGAACCCGCTGGGCGCGGTCGCCTTCGCCGGACATGGCGGCTTTGTAATAATTCGGATCCGAAAAGACCGGCAGGGGCTTGTCTTCAAACCGTTTTGTTACTTCCGGAAAGCTTTCGGCGTTTAAGTCCAGTTCGGCCTCTTCGGGCCTGTCTGCCTCGTCCAGTTCAAGCGGCTCGTCAAAAAGGCTGGAAAAATCAGGCGCCGCCTGAGGCTTGGTATCGGCCCCGAGAAGAGCGGCAATTTCCGGATCCATGTCCCCTTGAAACAAATTTGCCATGATTCATCAAAATATACCATATTGGCGGGGGAATTTTCAAGGCGGTTGACACAAACAGCCTGATTTTGCTAGAGTGTACCGTAATCCTTGGGGGTGTAGCTCAGTTGGCTAGAGCGTTTGAATGGCATTCAAAAGGTCGCCGGTTCAATTCCGACCACCTCCAGAAATCTCTTTACAGTCTGTACATATAACCCGCTAACAGAAAAGGCCGCCATCATAACACGAAGATACCGCGCCCGTGCCCCGAACAGGCGCACGAATGCGAAACCGGCGGGGCCTGCCGGCAGGAGCGTCACGGGACAAGCCCGTGCCGTTCCTGCCGGCACCCGCCTGCGCCGTTTCTCTGTGTGCGCCTGGTATATTCTCTCCGGGCGCGGTATCTTCGCCGTATCGGGGGGCGTTCCGGGGCGTATGCTGTTTCCGTCTGCGGGGCGCGGTATCTTCGCCGTATCCGTGTTCAGGGGATAATGGCCGTTTGTACGGCGGTAAAATCCCCTTTCCCGCCGCTTTCGTTCTGCCATTGGAGGGAGATGTAGACCGTCTTGCCCCGGTCCTCCTCCTGGAAGTAAAGGACGTGGGGGCTGCGGGTGGCAAGCTCGGAGCAGGTGAGCTTTTTGGGGTCGGTAACCGGCACGTCGGACACGTTCCAGGAGACCACCGCGCCGT
>JAIRWM010000090.1 GCA_031268975.1 Treponema sp.
CGCGGTCTGGGAGATAATAATTTCCCGGTTTCCGCTTAAGGCTTCCACAAAGCCCGTATGACGATCTTCCGCCGCGCTTGAACCCGGAGTTCCGTAGATTTCAACAATCCGGGCGTTACCGGGGGTATTGTTATTGATCCACTCAGCGCAGGCCTGGCCTTCCCAGATAAAATCTGTTCCAATGTAAGTAATGTAATCCACTCCGGCGGTTCCCCGGACAAGGCGGTCGATAAGAATTACCTTTACCCCGGCTTTTTTGGTAATATCCAAGGCCGCCGCGGAAGCTTCAAATTCCCTCCCGTCAAAAATAAGATAATCAATGCCCCGGGCCACAATATCCTCAACATCTGATATCTGTTTTGAGGTATCTCCCTGGGCGTCGGTATAAATAAGGTCAAAACCATGTTCTTTGGCCGCCCGCATAATGTCGTTCGTTTCCGCTATACGCCAGGGATCCGAACTTTGGCACTGCGAAAAAGCAACTCTTACTTTATCTCCCCCGGAACCGCCTTGCGCCGCGTTCTCTCTGGTACAGGAAACCATAAAACCAGCCAAAACGCACAATACTGCAGCGTATTTTACCATTTTTTTCATAAAAACCTCCGTAAAGTTTCTTTACACAGCTCAGCCTGGCCGTGGAGTATAGGATAAAATGAAATTTTCATTTACACTTTGCTTTTTTTGTGATGAATTTTGTTATTCTTGTGATACGTTTAGCAGATCCCCTTAATAGAGAATTACAATTAGCGAGATTATGGGACGACTGTCAAAAATAACAAGAAGTTTAACGTCTCTTCGCATCCAGTTGATGCTTGTCTTTTTTGTTATCTCAATGGCGCCTATGCTTATTGTAGGCATATTCGCCATCCGGCATTCATACTCGAACAGCATAAACAATGTCGTGGTATATAACAACAGCACTTTGAGGCTGCTAACCGAAGAACTCAATACTTACTTTATGCGGTGTATGGAATTGGGAAACCTGGTTGAAGGAGAAGCGATTATTCAGCGGCATCTTCGAAATCCGCTTCCCCTTAACCGGAAAACCCGCTTTACAGAAGAACTTGAAATTTCCAGCCAGCTTTATTTTATTCATAACTATACCCTTAAAGATATTTTTGGCATTTATGTTCTTGGCGTTAACGGCGGTCAGTACCGTTCAAACTCTTTATCTTTTCAAAAAAATTCTTTCCGCGACGATACATTTTTCCGCAACACCATTATCGGGAAAACCCATATTTGGATGCATACCGAAAGCCAGTCTATCGCGGCAAAGGTAATAGATGAAAATTTTATCTCTGTATCAAGGCCCGTAATAGACCGGCTTACAGGATCGGTTACCGGAATAGTCATAGTTGAAACGGAAACAAACATTCTTCAGCGCATGATAGATTCCGCGGCTATCTTTGAAAAAAGCACGATCCTTCTTGCAGACGGCGAGCAGATTCTTTGCATGGCAGGCAACAAAGATCCCATACGTTACGGGGATGAAATTACCGGCCCAAAAGGCAACAGAAAAATGTACCTTTCGGAAATCGATCAAAAAAAGTACATGACCGACTTTGTTGCTACCGTATCGGGATTCCAGATAATGTCCCTTGTACCGCTCCAGAACATGCGGGCCCAGAGCCTGAGTATTGTATCTGTTCTTTTGGTTTTTATCTTTGTCGTCCTTGTTCTTTCCTTAAGCCTCGACTTCTTTATCAGTTCCTTTTTAACCAAACCAATCAAGGAACTTTCCCTGAAAATGAGCCAGGTGGAAAATGGTAATTTGAATATACACCTGGAACCCCGCTACCGAAACGAAATCGGAAGCCTTGTGAGCAGTTTTAACAGCATGATAAAACGAACAAGAGGTTTAATGGAGCGGATTATTCTGGAACAAAAAAAGATCAACGAATTAAACTATAAAGTACTTCAGGAACAAATAAAGCCGCATTTTTTGTACAATACCCTTGATTCGGCAATTTGGCTTTCCAGGGATAACAAAAACGACAAAGTTATCGAACTTGTTACTTCTTTGATACACATGATGCGGCTTTCCCTGAATGACGGGAAAGATATTATCACCATTGAAGACGAAATCGAACAGATACGCAATTATCTTTTTATTTTAAAAATACGTTATGATGAAAAACTGAGCTACGGTATCGCTGTTTCCAGGAAAGCGTCGAATTTTATTATACCCAAACTTACTCTTCAACCCTTTGTTGAAAACGCCGTATATCACGGTATTAAAAATAAAGAGGGCGGGGGTATTGTTTCTATCGACTGCGCCCTGGAAGAAGAAAAGGTTCATTTTGTTATACGGGATACCGGGGTAGGTATTGACGAAAATGAATTACGGGTTCTGAATGACAGAAACCGGTCTGAAATTTTCAGCAACAATCCGGCAAAGCGGCAGGGTATAGGAATAAAGAACGTGTCCGAACGGTTATACCTTCACTTTAAGGAAGAATCCAGGGTATGGATTGAAAGCGTCCTGGATCAGGGAACCAGCGTGCATATCATTATACCGCAAAGGAGGGTAAACCCCGATGAAATCATTTAGGGTCGTTATCGCTGATGATGAATCCATAATTCGACGGGGTATGAAAAACCTGCTGGATTGGGCTGCCATGGGTTTTGAAATAGCAGGACTGGCCGCCGACGGCGAGCAGGCCATAACCATGGTTGAAGAAAAGCAGGCCGATATCCTTATTACCGATATACGGATGCCTTTTTTGGAAGGCATAGAACTTATTCGGGAAGTAAAAAATACCCGGCCGGAGATAATCTGCCTGATAATCACCGGCTATAATGAATTCATCTATGCCAAGCGATCTCTCGAGGCCGGAGCTTACGCCTATCTTT
Source organism: Treponema sp. (assembly GCA_031268975.1). Lineage (GTDB taxonomy): Bacteria > Spirochaetota > Spirochaetia > Treponematales > Breznakiellaceae > JAIROH01. The sequence continues at coordinate 2,854 of JAIRWM010000090.1, forward strand.
TAAAACCCGTGGACCTCATGGAGCTAACCCGCCTGCTTTATCGGGCAAAGAAGGAAATCTCCGGCCGCCTGAAACAGGAAGAGTATGTCCAAAAACTCGAAGCAAGGGTACGCAGCGACGCCGATCCGAAGAGTCTTGAAACAAGGCACAAAGAAGAAACTGTCGTACAACAGGTAATAAAATATATAGAAAAAAACCTGTGCAAGCCTTCCATGTCCCTGCTTGATGTTTCAAAATACGCCGGCTACGAGCCTACTTATTTTAGCAAACTCTTTAAACTGGAAACCGGGACAAATTTTGTTAATCATCTTATCACACGCCGAATAGAAAAGGCAAAGCGGCTTCTGGAAAATCCGCAGTACAACGCCAAAGATGTCTGCGAAATGGTCGGCTATGAAAATTATTCCCATTTTAGCAGTTTATTCAAAAAAGTCACCGGCAAGTCTCCAAGCCACTATACAGGTTAACAAGGCGGCGAATTCCGGTGCGGGGGCCTTTATCCACGGCGCAAAATGGGGTATATTCCCTCTTATGAAAAAGTTTTTCCCCGCCGCGCCGGCTTTTTGCCTGGCCCTGATCGTTTTCGCCCCGGCTCTGCTTTCCTGTTCCGGGAACGATGAAATGTCCCTGGACGAATACAATACTTCCGCCGCCGAAGGTTTAAACGAACTTTTGGCAAAGACGGTACACAAGCCCTGGAAAGGCGAAGACATGGTTCCCGGCAGGGTCGGCGGAATCTGGAACGGGGTTATTTCAGAAGACCCGAAAAGCTTTAACCATCTTATCGCCGAACAGGACAACATAACCGCCGGTATTGTCGGGGCTACAACCGATGTCCTGGTGGACTACAACAGGGTTACACGGGAATGGGTTCCCCGCGTTGCCTTTTTTGAAGTGCAGGTTGACGAAGAAGCGGGAAAACTAGACGTAATTTACACACTCAGGGACGGCCTTTACTGGAGCTATTACGGCAGCGACAGAAGGGTCAGGGTAACAAGCGACGATGTTGTTTTCTGGTACGACGAAATTTGCGGAGACCAGGCGATGCAAAGCTCCAGCTATTATCAGCAGTTTGTTACCATGGAAGACGGGAGCGAAGGTCATGTGGACATCGAAAAACTTGACGGCCGCCGCTTTGTGTTTCACTTCCCCCGGATTGTGGCGGACCCGCTGCTGGCGACAAACATGGACTTTGGCCCAAGGCACATATACGAGCCGGTAAAGCGCCGCGCCCGTAACGCGGACGAAGCCGCCGGCGCGATACGGAATATTTTCGGCGTAGACTCGGATCCCAAAACAATTCCTTCTATGGGCAAGTTTTTTGTCACCGAATATACCCAGAGCCAGAGGATTGTATTTACCCGTAATCCCGATTTTTGGGAAAAGGACTCAAACGGCGTCTCCATCCCCTACTTTGAACAGGAAATTCTCAGGATCATCCCCGATGAAAACACCGAAAAACTGTTGTTCTTCAACGGAGAGACAGAATCGTATAACCTGCGGCCGGAAGACGTGGACGAAATGATAAACAGGGAAAATTCCGGCTATACGGTTTTTAACGCCGAAGGAAGCCTCGGCGCGGCGTTCTGGACATTCAATCAGAATCCCAAATGGAAGGGCGGCAAAAAGTATTCCTGGTTTACCAATAAAAAATTCCGCCAGGCCATGAGCTGCCTTTTAAACAGGGACAGGATCATCGCCCAGGTGTACCGGGGCCTTGCGGAAAGCAAGCTTGACTTTTTTCCCGGCCCGAACCGTTTTTACAATCCTTCAATTACCAACGTGTATACCTACGACGTTAAACGGGCGCAAAGCCTTTTACGGCAGGCGGGGTTTCGTCTTGACGGGGGAATCCTCAAAGACGGCGAAGGCAATCCGGTAGAATTCGATCTTACCATACGATCCGACAGCACGGTTTACGGCGACATTGCTTCCATTATCATGGACGAACTTTCCAAAGCGGGGATCAAGATTAACATCAGGGTTGTGGATTTCCAGAAAATGGTAGATACCATCATGTTCACCAGCTTTGAGTGGGATTCGATGCTGATGGGCTTTTCCGGTTCAAATATTTTCCCTTCCCAGGGGAGCAATGTCTGGCCTTCTTCGGGGAACCTTCATGTATGGTACCCGAACCAGGAAAGCCCCGCCACCGAATGGGAGGCGCGTGTAGATTATCTGTACAACGAAGGCTGCTACACCATTGATAAAGAAAAGGCGAAAAAGATATGGGACGAATATCAAAGCATTCTGCTTGAAGAGCTTCCGGTCATCAGTCTTTTCAGAAGCCGGGGTTTTCTGGCATTCAACAACCGCTGGGATTTTACAAACCTGTACTTCGATAATGAAAATGCCGACAGCGCGAACGGCGCCAAGATGGCTTATATTTTCGTGAAATAACATGCCGGACAGAACCATTGCGCAAAGCATATTTTCCCCGTTTTTTCGCCTCAAGCGGAGGTTTCCCCTGCTCTTTTACGTTGCCGGCCGTTTCTGCACGATGTGCGTTATGCTCTTCCTTTTGGGCTTCGCGATCTTCGGCCTTATGGAACTTGCTCCGGGGGACATTGTGGACCAGATCATGATGCAGCAACTTTTCAGCGAAAACAGGGGCCGATCTTCGGCAAGGGACGACGCCCTGTCTCTGGAACAGCTTGACGCGCGGCGGGTAGAACTGGGCCTTGACCAAAGCTTCTACATGCAGTACTTTAAATGGCTTGGCCGTGTTTTTCTGCACCATGATTTGGGGCAAAGCCTTATCTCCAGAGCGCCGGTCTCTTTCCTTATCGCTTCGCGGCTGGGCAACTCGATTTTACTGAACGTCATTTCCCTGCTGCTTATAACGACATTTTCGTTCATACTGGGCGTGTACTTTTCCACCAAAGCCGGAACCAGGGCGGACCTCGCCGTTACGTTTTTCGCCCTTGCCCTTCATGCCTTTCCGGGAATACTGCTTCTTATACTGTTACAGCTTTTTGCCTATGTTACAAACGCTTTCCCGATAACGGCGTATCCCCCGTTTCCTTTTTCCCAGTCGCCGGGCCGCTTTGTTTTTTCCTACGCGCATCATATTTTCCTGCCGCTGCTCGCGTCGTTCCTCGGCGGCATCGGAGGCACGCTGCGGATGATACGGGCAACCATGCTGGATCAGCTTGGACAACCGTACATTACAAGCCTCCGCTCCAGGGGCATACGGGAATGGCGGGTGTACTTTAACCATGCGTTCCGCAACACCCTTAACCCGTACATCACCGGAAGCGCGAACCTTCTGGCAAGCCTTTTTTCCGGCTCGCTTATCCTTGAGATTATTTTCGCCTATCCGGGCATTGGGCGGCTCATGTACGAAGCGGTGATGCAGGAAGACATTAACCTGGTACTGGCAAACATTATGTTCATTTCCGCGCTGGTACTTGTCGGGATGATGCTGGCGGACATAGCCCTGGCCCTGGTGGATCCCCGGATCCGGTATGGGAAGAAATAAGTTGGCCCGCGCCGGGGCGCCGGAGCCTGTCTGCGAAAGGATGGAACGATGAGAAAATTTTTGAACTATCTCCTGTCGCGGCCCCTGGGAATGGGCTCCCTCATCCTCATTGTTATTTTATATCTTGTAATGATTTTCGCCGAATTTGTCGCCCCGTACGCGCCGACCACTTCGTTCGCGTCCATGACGTACCATCCGCCGAATCTCCGTTTCGCAGGAGGTTTCCGGGCGCAGGAAGCGCGGGTTACCAACACGGTAAGCTGGCGCTATACCCGCATCAGGGGCCTGTACACGCCGGTACGCTTTTTCGCAAAGGGGGAACCGTACCGGCTCTGGGGAATTGTCCCGATGGAGCGCCATCTTTTTACCACCGGGGCGGTTACCGGGGCGGACGGAACGGCCGCTCCGGATTATCCGGTTTTCCTTATGGGCGCGGACAGCCTTGGGCGGGATCTGTTTTCCCGCATTGTGTACGGCGGCCGTATCTCCCTTACGATAGGCTTTATCGCCACCGCCATATCCCTTGCCCTTGCCCTTTTGTTCGGCGGCCTTTCCGGTTATTCCGGGGGCGGGGTGGACTGGGCCGTTATGCGCTTTTCCGAATTTTTCATGCTTGTCCCGGCGCTTTACCTTATCCTGTTTTTGCGATCCCTTTTGTCAACAAAAATGGATTCGGGCCAGACATACATGATGATAACGGTGATTCTTTCACTGGTCGGATGGCCCGGATCCGCCCGTACCGTGAGGGGCCTTGTACACGCAATCAAGCGGGAGGAATTTGTCCTGAACGCACAGCTTGAAATGGTTCCCGCCCCGGTGATTGTGGCATCCCACATTATCCCTCAAATAGCGAGCCTCCTTATCGTAAACGTCGCGCTTTCAATACCCGGCTTTATTATGACCGAGACAACCCTCTCTTACCTTGGGCTGGGCATTGTCGACCCCGCGGTAAGCTGGGGTTCCCTTATAAAACGGGACGTTACCACCCTGAGCAATCTCAAAACGTATCCGTGGCTGCTCAACCCTGTCTGGTTTCTTCTCGGCGTCACCCTGGCGTTCAATTTTCTTGGCGACTGCCTCAGGGACTTTCATGATCCGTACCATACGATTTTCAAAAAACCGTTTTTTGGAAAACGAAGGGCGGCCGCGCGTTCCGCAAAACCCGCGCACGCCCCCCGGCCTTTACCCGGTGGCCTTTCGCGCACGGCTCTTCCCGGCCCCACGCAGGGATCTCTGCCGGGGCCGCCGCCGGGGCCGCTGCTTGAAGTCAAGGATCTTTCCGTCAGTTTTTCGGTACTCAGGGGGACGGCGGCGGTAACGGTACAGGCAGTACGGGGAGTGTCGCTTACGGTGGAACGGGGAGAGGTTGTCGGCATAGTCGGCGAATCGGGGTCGGGGAAATCGGTTACCACCTCTGCCATACCCGGCATCCTTCCGGCAAACGCTTCGGTTGCGGGATCCGTTCTGTACGAGGGGACAGAACTGCTTGGCGCGGATACCCAGACACTGCGGCGTTACCGGGGCAAAAAAATCGGGATGATCTTTCAGGAACCGGGGCGGAGTTACGATCCTCTTCAAAATATGCGAAACGTGTTTTTTGAAACATTCAGAAACAGCAACGAAACGATAACAAAAACCGAAGCTGAAGAAAAAGCCCTGGCCCTGCTTGCCGAAGTCGGCCTGGAACAGGGCGCGGACCGGCTTTCCAATTTTCCTCATCAGTTTTCAGGAGGGCAGCTCCAGAGAGTCGGCATTGCCCTCGCGCTGGCTCAGGGCTGCGAACTTCTTGTCGCGGACGAACCGACAACGGCGCTGGACGTAACGATTCAGAAGCAGATTGTCGAACTGCTTAAATCGCTGCAAAAATCCAGGGAAGGAAAAGACGGAAAAACCGCCAAAAGGCTTTCCATTATTTTTATCAGCCACAACATAGACCTTGTCGCCGACATTTCCGGCAGAATCGTCGTCATGTACGGGGGCCTTGTCATGGAAAGCGGACCTTCAGCCGAAATACGATCAAATCCCCTGCATCCCTACACCAGGGCGCTGCTCGCGTCGTCGCCGGTTCTGGGGAGCCATTATTCCCAAACCCGGCTCTCCGTTATTCCCGGCAGGGTTACCGATCCGGCAATGGTCGAGCCGGGCTGTCCGTTCGCCCCCCGCTGTCCCCGCGCCGGGAAAGACTGCACCGCCGGGGTTCCGCCCCTCCTGGACGCTCCGGACAGCCGCCTGCTTCGCTGCATAAGGAGCATGGACTAATGCCGCTTATAACCGTACAGGATCTGCGCAAACGTTTTAACCTGGAAGCCGGTTTTTTCGCCGCCCTCGGCCAGTATGTGTACGCCGTTAACGGCATTTCGTTTGAGATAGGCGACAACGAATGTTACGGCCTTGTCGGTGAATCCGGCTGCGGCAAAACCACCGCGGCCCGGCTTTTAGTGAGGATGTACGACGCCAGTTCCGGCACAATCCGCTACCGGGGCGGGGACATTGCCGCGTTCGGAAAAAAACAGCTCGGCCTGTACCGGGAAAAAGTCCGCTATGTTTTCCAGGATCCCGCCCGCTCACTTAACCCCCGGATGAGCGTCTTTGACATACTTGTTTCGGGCCTCCGCTTTTCTTCGATGTGGCGGGGCCGGGGCGGCATGCGCGTCAAAGCCGCGGCGATACTGGAAGAAGTCGGCCTTTCCCAGGCCGACCTTGAGCGGCGGCCGGCGGAATTTTCAGGCGGCCAGCGCCAGCGGATTTCCATTGCGCGGGGCCTTCTTGTAGAGCCGGAACTTTTAATCTGCGATGAAATCGTTTCCGCCCTGGACGTATCCATTCAGGGCCAGATACTCAACCTGCTCCTTGACATCAGAAAACGCCGGAACCTGTCGTTTCTGTTCATCGCCCACGATCTAAAAGCGGCGTCGTATTTTTGCGACCGTATCGGCGTTATGTACCGGGGCGAACTTATGGAGGAAGCCCCCGCCGCAGACCTGTACGAGACCGCCGGGCATCCTTACACAAAGCTTCTCTTTTCGTCGATAGCCGGCAGGGCGAAAGGGGACGGCGGGGAAGTATCCCGCCCTGCCGTATTACGGGGCGAAGTAAAAACAACGCTTGCCGAAACAGCCGGATGCGCTTTTGCCGAACGCTGTCCGCTGGCTTCCGGCCCCTGCTTTTCCGAAAAACCCCCGCTGCGCGAAATTGCTCCCGGCAGGAAAATCCGCTGCTGGAACAGCGGCGGACATCCCGGCGCTTCCGGCCCGCCGCCGGCGCATACGTGAAAGCGCTGTTCCACCCGCTTGTGGAATCCTGGTTCGCCGAAACATACCGGGAACCGACGGCGGTACAAAACGAAGCCTGGCCGCTCATTGAAAAAGGCGAACATGTCCTTGTCATCGCGCCGACGGGCAGCGGGAAAACCCTTGCAGCTTTTCTCGCCGCCATTTCCCGGTTTATGGACGGAACCTGGGATCCGGCAAAACTCTGCTGTCTTTATGTATCGCCCCTCAAAGCCCTGAACGAAGACATCAGGCGCAATTTGCTTGAGCCGCTTGACGGCTTACGGAAAAAAGCCGGAACGGACAGGGCGTTTCCCGCCGTTCGTGTGGAAACCCGTTCAGGCGATACTCCCCAGGCCGAACGGCGGCGCTTTCTTGTTCACCCGCCGTCCATACTTGCCGTAACCCCGGAAAGTCTTTCGATACTCCTGCTTAACCCCAGAGGCAGGGAAGTTCTGTCAACGGTCAAGTATCTTGTTCTTGACGAAATTCACGCCGTAATGGGAACAAAGCGGGGCGCTTTTTTATCCTGTCAGATAGACAGGCTTTCCCTTATCGCGGGCGAATTCCAGCGCGTGGCCCTTACCGCCACGGTGAATCCTCCGGAGCTGGCCGCGGAATTTTCAGGCGGCTTTATCGACATTGGCGGAGGAAACCGTAAACGGCGGAAACTGCATATCATTTCGCCCCAAACGGAAAAAAAGATCGACTTTCTGGTTGAGTTCCCCGCATACCCGGACGCCCCGGATTCCGGGCTTTTACCGGAATCTGCCGCCGGGCCTGAAAAACGGCCTTCCCTCCCGGACCGGTACGGCAAACGGTACACCGTTCTTGTTAACTACATCCTGGAACGGATACGCTCGCTCAACAAAACACGCGGCGGCGAAAACGACCTGCCGCCTGGGAATGAACGGGAAGGCCGCCACGCCGTCCTGCTTGTTTTTACCGATTCCCGCCGCCGCTGTGAACGGATAAGCTATCTGCTTAATCAGGCGGCAGGTGAACAGATTTCCCTCTGCCATCACGGATCACTTTCAAAAGAGATCCGCCGGGAAGTTGAACAAAGCCTTGCCGCCGGGCGTATACCCTGCGTAATAGCCACCGCATCGCTGGAACTGGGCATTGATATCGGCGCGGTCGACGAAGTGCTCCTTGCGGGAGGCGTTTCCGGCTGCACTCAGGCCCTTCAGCGCATAGGCCGCGCGGGACACGGGGTAGGCCGGACAAGCCGCGCCCGTCTTGTTCCTTTTCACGGAATGGATCTTGCGGCCGGCGCGGCTCTCGCGGGAGCGGTGGCGGATCGCGAGCTTGAGGAAATCCGCCTTGTCAAAAATCCTTTAGACGTGCTTGCCCAGATCATCCTTGCACTGGCCTCGGAAAAACCCCGGACCGCGGAAGAACTGTACCGGATAATCACGGGCTTTGAAACCTTTTCGGATTTGCCGCGATCCGCCTTTGACCGGGTGATTGCCATGTTAACGGGGCGCCGCTTCGGGGAAGAAAACGCCGGGATTGTCCGGACAAATTTTTCACCAAACCGAAGCTCTGACGTTTCGGACAGCTCCCCGAAAAGCGAGCGTATCCGGGAGCTGAGGCCCCGGCTCTTTGTCGACATCGACGGAACCTGCCATGCCGCGGACGGGGTCGTTACCCTCCTCTATTCGTCAGGCGGGGTAATCCCCAACCGGGGACTGTATTCAATGCGGCTGGGAGACGGGACAAAAATCGGCGAATTGGACGAGGAATTTGTTTTCGAGCGCCGGTTGGGAGACAGCTTTGATTTTGGATCCCGTTCCTGGAATATCATTGACATCGGCGGCGAATCGATCACCGTCGTTCCCACGGAAGCAAGCGCCGATTTTCAGCCGTTCTGGAAAGCGGACACTCCGTTTCGAAGCCCTGTCATCACCCGCCGCCTGCTCGGCCTTTTTGACGGTTACGAAAGTTCCGGCGGAAAAACGGCAGGTGGAAAAACGCCCGCGCCGCCGGGTTCAAGGCGGCTTCCGGAAGCTTCCCTGCGGCACGTCGGCAACGACGCGGCGGAAGCCCTCCAGGCCCTGCTTGAAAAACAACGCGCGGCGCAGGGCGTCGTCCGGCTGCCGGGACAGGCGTACATCCCTGTTGAAATTATCGACGACGCCGCGGTACGGCCCGATTCATGCCAGGTCGTGTTCCACACGTTTCGGGGCGGTGCGCTGAACTATCCCCTGGGCTTTGCCCTGGCGGGACTGCTTGAAGAAAAAACCGGATCAAGAATCGAAGCGGTTATTGATGATAACGCCGTGCTTGTGCTCATCCCCCGCATCGCGCTCCGGGCCGGTTCCTCCGTTGAGGCACTCCTGGCCGAAATCCTTTTGGAACTTCCCCGAAAAGGAGAAACGTGTTTTCTCAAACGCCTTGAATCGTCCGGGATTTTCGGCGCCGCCTTTCGGGAAGCGGCGGAACTTTCACTAATAATCCCCCGGGGGAATTTCGGACGGAGAATTCCTCTCTGGATAACGCGCCAGCGGGCAAAGCGCCTTTACGACAAGGTTTCCGGCAGCGATTTCCCCGCGCTTACCGAAGCATGGCGGATCTGCCTCGCGGATCGTTTCGACATGGAAGGCTTCCGGGAACTTCTGGAAAATCTCGGCGTCTCGATTAAAACAGGCATTTTCAGATCGACAGCCGCCTCACCCTTTTCCCGCGACCTGGCCTGGAAAGAAACCGGCGCGTTCATGTACGAGTACGACGGGCGAAGCGACATACTCGGCCGGCCCGGCGAAATTCCGCAAGCGCCAGCAGCTTCCGGCAGACATGTCAGCGGCGGCCGCGCGGCCGGAGCCGTCGCCGCCGCACTGGGAGACCCATCGCTTCGGCCCCGTATCGGCGGCGCGCTGGCGGCCTCTTTCGCTGCGAAACTCAGGCGGGAACTTCCCGGCTGGACACCCGAAGAACCCCTTGCCCTTGCCGAATGGGTTCGCGAGCGCATAGCCATTCCGGCGGACGAATGGGAAACCCTTACCGCCGCCCTTCCCGAAAAATTACAGGAAGAACTTCGAGAGGACCCCGGCCTGGGCGGACGGATCGCCAAAACAACTTTACCGGGCGCCGCCGTCCCCGTTATCCGCCACTGCGGCCTGCCCCCGGAAAAGCCGGGAGACCATTCCGGCGCGGACGCCTTCCCGCGGCGGCTTGGAGAATGGCTCCGTTACGAAGGACCCGTCTCCGCCCGGCGAATCGCCGCCGTTTTCGGCTGTACCGCCGGAGAAGCCGGGGACGCCGCGAACGGGCTTGTCGAGACGGGAGAAGCGGTCTGCGGGATCATCATTGATGATGAAGAGGATCTCTTCTGTGACGCGGAAAACTTTGAGCTTCTGCTCAACATTACAAGAAAAAAAGCCCGGCCCCAGGTCAGGGAACGAAAGGCCGTTCTTGTAACGCCGTTTCTCTCACTGCGTCAGGGACTTATCCCCGAAAACTCCTTCGCCTTCACTGACGGCGAAAATCGTTCAATCATCCCGGCTCTGGCCGTCCTGTCCTGTTATACCGCCCCGGCCCCGCTCTGGGAAACCGGAATCCTTCCCGCCCGTATTCACGGCTATAAACCCGAAAGCCTCGACAGCGCCCTTGCCCTCAGCCGGTGTCTCTGGTTCGGGGCGGGTAAAGAGCGGATAGGTTTCTGCGCCCCCGACGAACTTGAATTGATGGATTTAGATGTATCGCGTATAACAAGGGACAGCGGATTACACGCAATGCGTATAATCGCCGCCTTTTGCGGCAGTTACCGGAATTTCTGGGAAATCAGAGACGAGCTTGTCCGGCAGGGGTCTGCCAAAGACAGCAGAACCGCCGTCGAACTATTGTGGGAAGCGGTCTGGGCTTCCCTGCTTTCTTCCGACTCATTCCAGGCGGTACGCCGGGGCCTGGAACGGGGCTTTATTCCAAAGCATCCCGGAGAAGGCGGCTTTGCCGGCAGGATCCCGGCGGTACGAGCTTCCCGCAGATTCCGTTCCGTGCCGAAAGCGCTGCGGGAAAAATGGCGGGAAGGCGCGCCGGTACCGGGAAACTGGTTTTCCCTGCTGCCCGGCCCCGAATTGGACGAATCGCGTATAAACCATGAAACGTCTTGTCACGATTCGGCGATGGGTGAATTTTCCGCGCTGGAAACGGCAGAACTGAACCAGGACAGGGTGCGGCTGCTTTTACGGCGCTGGGGTATACTTGCCCGGCCCCTGCTGGAGCGGGAAAATTCGGCGTTATCCTGGGCGGCCCTGCTCCCGGCGATGAGGCGGATGGAACTTGCCGGGGAACTTGTTACCGGGCGCTTTGTCGAAGGAATTCATTCGCTGCAGTTTGCTTCTCCGTCCATCGGCCCGGAACTGGAGGCGGCGGAGGACGTTTCCTCCGTATACTGGATGAACGCCGCCGATCCCGCCAGTCCCGCCGGACTCGACATTGACGGGCTTGATAAAAGGCTTCCTTCCCGGACGGCAAACGCGGCTCTTTGCTTCCGTGGTTCCGGTCTGCTCGCCGTTTCAACAAAAAACGGCCGGGAACTGGAATTGTTTATCCCGCCGGACGACAGCGATTACCGGAAAGTCGTTGCGTTTATCACAGCGCCGAGGAGGCGTGTTTACGCGCCTGTGCGTAAACTGGCAATCGACACCATCAACGGAGACGCCGCCACGGAAAGTCCCTGGGCAAGCGTACTGGAAACAGAAGGCTTTATCGCGGACCGGGGAAAACTGTTTTTGTGGTAGCGCGTATCTCCACAAGCCCCGGCGCTTACAGTCCACTCAGATCAAGACGGTCGCCGGCACCGACCCCCGCCCGTTCAAACCATCCCTGGGGCGCTTCAAGAACATAGCGTATTGAACGGCTTGGATGTACTGAAGCGAGATCGTTGGGATACAGATTTTTTATTTCAAGAATCGTTCCGTCGCCGTAAATAAACGCCGCTGAAAGGGGAATAACGGTATTTTTCATCCAGAAAGAATACGCTTCATCATTTTCAAAAATAAACAGCATGCCCTCGCCGTCTTTGAGGCTTTTCCGGAACATAAGCCCGGCTTGTCTTTCCCGGGGCGTTCTTGCCAGCTCCGCCTTTATCACGACAGCCGCCCCCGAAGCGCTTTGTATGCTGATTGACGCGGTTTCAAGCCGGGGCTGGGCCTTTGTGATTTCGTTTTCTTTGATTTTGTTTTCGATGATTTCGTTTTCGCCGCCGGCTGCTTTATTCCGGGCGGTGCAGGCGGCCAGCGCCAGAAGCGTAAAAAGAACAATCCGCCGGGGGCGTTTAAAATTCATCCAAAAACCTCTGTCGTAAAAAAACCTGGGAAGATTCCTCGGCCGCCGACTCGTCAATGATGCGGCTGAATGTTGCCATGTCAATATACTTTACCGTCAGCGGCCGTTCTATGGAAACCCTGGTTTCCCCGTTTTGCCAGACCGCTTCGGCGGGGTTAAGGCTGCCGGGATCGCCGTATTTTTCCCGCAGCGTAGTAAACACCGAATAGTGGTCTACCATGTCCGGATCAAGGGAAAAGGCCATGATAAAGACCGCCCCGTCCCTAAGCTGAAAAAAAGCCCTGCGGATAAAAGCAAGTCCCGCGGTTTCAACAAGGTTTTCCTCTTTTACGGGAAGGAAGGATACGTCCCGGTCACCCCGGAACGCGAAAAGCCCGTCCGCGGCCAGGGCTTCCTTCAGTTCGTCAAGGCTCATCCCAAGACGCAGCTGCCGGAAAACCCTCGGAAGCGGGCTTGGGTTTTCAACAGGCTCCGGCCGGGGCGGAGGAGGAATGGTAACCTCCCGGGTCTGGGCAAAACAAACAAAGGCCGCGCAGACGAGGATACATACAAACGGAAACTTCATAACGTCTTTATTATCGGCTGAAATGCCGGGAAAGTCAGTGCCCGATTCCTTCCCGGCGGGCTTTCTCAATTTTTTGCATTTTCCGGTAAAATTCAGTCTGCTTTGCGATGTCGGAAACATCCATGGAATATATCCTGTCTTTGTCCTTGTCTTTGACAATCTGGATTTTCCTGTTTTCCATAAGCTTTCTGAGCACCAAAACGCCTTCCTGTTGGGGTATGCCGACCATGTTGACCAGCTCTTTCGGGCCAAAGTCGAAGCTATACGGAGCGGCGTTTATCGGCGCACGGTTTTTTTCAAGCTGGATAAGCAGGGCGTCGTACATTCTCCCCATGGGATCGACTATCAGCGTGTTGGCAAGCTGTTTGTAAATAAACCAGATTCGCTCGGCCAACAATGTGGTAAGCCGGCTGACAATCTGCGGCTGGGTACCGACCATACGTTCAAAGTTCACCTTGTTTACCGCCATAACGTGGCAGTCTTCGTAGGCGACGGCGCAGGCCGCCCGCGGTTTGGACTCAAGCAGGGCCATTTCCCCGAAAATGTCGCCTGTTTTCAGCACCGCGAGCAGCACTTCGTTGTTGTCGACGATTTTGGCGATTTTTACCGATCCTTTCTGGATGATAAAAAGCTCGTCCCCCGGCTCGCCTTCGGAAAAAATCATGCTTTCTTTGGGATACGTCCGGTTAAATTCATCCGGCCGGTAATCCAGCTTGACCGCCTTCGCGTACGGCCCGATTTTCATCATCCGTTCCCGGGCCTGGTTCACAAATTCCCCGCCGGGGCAGTATTTTATGTATTGATGATAGGCGTAAAACGCCTGATTGTACTGACTTTGCCGGGTATAGTACTCGGCGACCTTGAAAAGATGGGACGGATTCTCCAGGGCGTTGTTTTTCAGGGTCAATTTGGTAAGCGCCTCGTCCAGATAGCGCATACGCTTGGAAAACTGGAGGATGATTTTCATGGCAACCGACGTGTTGTTCTGGATAAGCTGGCCGTATTGCTCTTTCATAACCGAAATAAGGGTAACATCCGTCAACGCCTGGGCTGTCTCAATCTGGCTGTGGCTTGACATGGTGGAAACAACGCCGAAAAAGTCGCCGGGGCCGAGCACATTGCCCCCTTCTTCCTCGACAACTTCAAGATCCTTTGAAATACGCACTTTTCCCTGACGTATAATGAAGAAACGATCCGCCCCGGTTTTACCCTCGACGACAATATACGAGTCTTTTTTGTAATTTACAAACGTCAGTTGAAGCGGCCCTGCCATTCACTCCCCACTAAAAATATCGCTCCTTAAGTATAGGAACTTTAGATCCGCTTGGCAATACACCGCAATGCCCCCAGAGAGAGAAAGCCGGTCATTCCAGGCATCGGTAACAACCCGGGAAGCTTTACCCGGCTTTTTTCAAATTCTTGGGAATGATTATGCGCGCTACGGTCTCTGAATTGGTGCGCAGAATACTGAAACTTTTCTCGGAAAGGCCGAGCTTCTTCATCATCAATATCAGAATGACAAGCCCCAGCCCCGACCCTTCGGAATCGTCAAGAATGTTGATCATCGCGTCTTCCACATCGCTGTAGGATCTGGCCTTAACCAGCCGCCTGTGGATACGTTCCAGTTCTTCCAGGGTGATAATGGAATTGTTCCGTACTTCTATGGTGATTTTATCATTTTTGAGGTGAAGTATGAGCTTGATATACAGACCCTTCTCCCGCTGGAGATCCAGATAGTGCTGAATATTGTTAAGGGTCTCTTCCCGGAAGGTTTCCATACCGGCGTTGTAATCGTCCGGCCGGCTCAGATCCAGCCCTTTTTCGAGGAAATACACCCGCTTTGTATTGGCTTTTTTCGCGTTAACAACCAGTTCCTGAACACAGTACACTATATTGTCCGCCAGAGCCGGCTGGCGTATATACTCAAGAAAAAGGCCGACCACCTTCTCGATATACCGTTCCACCTTACGGGGGAGGGTATAAGTCGTCATTATGAGAGGCACTTCCCCGCGGATTGCCTTTATAACTTTTTCCTCGTCAACTGCTACTTCGTCCAAATCCCCCATGTTACCCGCCTCATCAGTAGAATCATATCAACCTATGGGTATTTATCTTTTTTGTGTTCTTTCAGGTTACACACATTTCTGTAATCTGTCAAGCAAAATTGCCGCCGCCGGCTTAAATAAGTTTGTGCTCCCGGGCGGCGACTTCCAGAGCGCCGTTCCAGTACTGGAGGGAAAGAAACGACCGCTTGGTCTCGTTGTCGTCGATGCGGCTTGCCCGGCGCTGAAGCCGTTTGAAGGCAAGGCTGATGGCGGTATTCATGTCCACCTCCGGAGCGCCGGAACGCTTGAGAACCCGGTAATGGGAATAAAAATAAAAAGCGTCGTTGGGATCGGTGTCGGGCAGTTCGTCCCTCATAACACGGCGCATTTCCCGGATAGCTTCTTCTTTTTCTCCCTGCTCCCCGCCGGCTGTGTGACACAGGGCCAGGGCCCGGTACGTTAAAAACATCCGATCCCAAAGATCTTTCAGGGGAAAGAGCAAAAGTTCGCACTGTGCAAAGCCGCTTCGCCAGTCAGGCTGTTCGATGTACAGAAAACGGTCCTCCGTCCGGGCATTGTTCGCCGCCAGGGTAAGCTCCAGCGTTTTCCGGTAATCCCCGGAAAGGTAGGCCCCCTCCACTTCAAAAAGCCGCGCGTCAAGACATTCCCCGGCCGCGTCCGGTTTCCCGGCGAAACCCCTCGCCGTATTGCGCAGGTAAACGTTTGACCGGTATATCCAGGCGGCGACGGTTTCTTTAAACCCGCGGGGAGCGGAACCGTAATACTCTTTTTCCAGGGATTTAAAAATATCCAGCGCCTCCTGGTAGCGGCCGGTTTCAAAGCAAAGCCGTCCCCGGAGAAACCAGCAGCGATCCGCCCAGTCCGGCCGCCCCGCGGACAGGGCGACTTCTTCCGCCCTGCGGGCAAGCCGCTGTGCCTTTGAAATGTTCCCAAAAATATAATGCGCCGCCGCGGAATAATACCCGATGAGCGCCAGTTCCGCGGCATTGGCGGCTTTTTCCGCGTCTTCCATGGCAAACCCAAAATAATCAATGGCGTCGGAAAGCTGTTTACCCGAAAAATTCACCAGTGAAAAAAGACGGTACATATGGGCTACATCCCGTCCGTCATTTTCCCGCTGGGTAATGAGCATGGCCTCCTTTATCGAATCGGCGGCGGCGGCGACATCGCATATACTCAGACTGTACGAAGCCTGGTTTGCGAAAATATGAGCCTGAAAGTCAGGAGGAAGGGTACTGGCCGGAAAAGCGTCGGCGAAGGTTCGGGTAATTTCTTCCGCGTTACCGTAATTGAGGGCTTTTTGCATTCTGAAAATGCAGGCCAGCGGCGCACAGCGGCTTTCCCCGGCGACCTTTGCCAGACTGCCGTCTTCTATGGCTTTTTCCACACTGCCGTATGTTCCGTTTACCACATCGCCGCAGACAGCTTCTATCATAAGCGCTTCGCCGCCGCCGCCCCCCAACGCGGACAGGGCTTCCAAAAGCCGGTAACACGGCTGTAACCTGCCCGAGCTTACCCAGGCCATAAGCCGGTCCCGGACCATTTTCCGTATCCGCCCGGCCCGATCCCCCAAAACAGTCTCCGCAAGGGAGGCAAGGTTTGGAAACCGGGGAGACGGATTGGCCGGGCCGCCGGTAAGGTGGAGCGATGAAAGCAGGTTGAGGGTTTTTTCGACCATCGCGGGATTTTTCCCTTCCTCCCCGAAAAGCCGGGGAATAAGCCTGCCGGGGAAAAACCGGTCGAACAGGGCGCAGGCGTACGCCATTTCCCACAGTTCCGGCGGAATATCCACAGGAGGATCCCGGCGGCCCTTTTTTTCCGGGGAAAATTTGATAATCCGGGGGAAAACCGCTTCCCAGGGTTTGAGGTTCCGCATATCGGTACAGGTTCCGAACAGGTACAGGGCTTCCCGTGAATGAAGCGGCAGACAGACATTTAAAATGATAAGCCGGGCATGAACGTCCGAAGCCTGCAGGTTTTCCAGCACCACGACCGGAGGGACCCGTGCCTTGACCGCGGCGGCCCGGTACGCTTCAAGCAGGGAACGGAAAAAGCGTTCACCCTGTTTTACCAGGAACCCCGAAAGCTCTTCCCGAAGCCGCTCCCGAAAAAACACATCCGCCGTTTCGGCAAGTTTTTCGGCCTCCTCGAACACAAGAACCTGCTTTATTTCCGGGCCAAGAGAATCGGCTATACAGGCAAGCGCGTTACCGTGACCAAAACGCACGACAAGCGGGGGGAAATTCCCCATATTGTCGGCGCAGTACCGGTACAACCCTTCCCGCTTGCCGATAAACTCCGCGCCGACAATGGCCGTATTCCGCCACACCCCCTGCTTAAGATACTGGTTGATTTTTTCCGAATTGTCGTTCCGGGAATTTTCCTCCCCGGCCGCTTCGACAGGATTTTCCTTTATTTTTTTGATCTGCGCGTACCCGCTGAACGGCTCCTGATAGTCCGGAGGCGCAAGCGGATCATCAAACTCGACAAACGGTTCAAGAAACTTCCGCAGCCCGGCCCTGCACCAGATTCCCGTCCCCCACAAATCGGACGGCAGCCCCCGCGCCAGAACCGGCACATCCTCCTCGGCTATATCGCCGCCCAGTACGCAGATATGGCCGTACAGCTCCGAAGACGCCTTTTCAAGGGCTTTTCCCATATTTTCAAGAATACAGAGCATATCCATGATAAAACCGATACACGTATCGTCGAAGGAAGCGCTGATGCGCTTATGCTCTATTTTGACTTCGCCCCCGAAGCCTTCTATGGTTTCGACAATGGATTTTTCAAGATGAAGCAGGAGCCTGGGCCTGGTGCGCCTGAGCTGCGACTGAAAACGCAGGGAAAAAAACATCCGTATCATCGGCACGAGTATACACCAGTTGCCGGTATGTTGCTATCACGCTGCCGCCCTGTGGCGCCGTTTTTTCCGGATATACCCCGTATACCTCCGCATAGAGCGCCGATAAGGACGCTCAAGATCATTTTGGGTGCTCTCAAGATCATTTTGGGTGCTCTCAAGATCATTTCGGGTGCTCTCAAGATCATTTCGGGTGCTCTCAAAATCATTTCGGGTGCTCTCAAGATCATTTTGGGTGCTCTCAAGATCATTTCGGGTGCTCTCAAAATCATTTTGGGTGCTCTCAAAATCATTTTGGGTGCTCTCAAGATCATTTCGGGTGCTCTCAAAATCATTTTGGGTGCTCTCAAGATCATTTTGGGTGCTCTCAAGATCATTTCGGGTGCTCTCAAGATCATTTTGGGTGCTCTCAAAATCATTTTGGGTGCTCTCAAGATCATTTT
>JAIRWM010000092.1 GCA_031268975.1 Treponema sp.
GAAAAGGAACCGAAAAGCAGCGGATAACCGCCGTGATCCACAATGAACCCCCCGATAAAGCTCCCGATGAAGGTAGGAAGCCCGAGTCCCAGGGAAAGGTAGAGGGTCATGCCGTAGGCCCTGTGCTGGGGAGGCACGCGATCCGCGATAAAACTTACCGCGGCGGGGTGAAAAAGGCCGTAGCAGAGGGTGTGGAGCAGTTGGGCGGCGATTACCCCCGCTTTTGTGGGGAAAAGCACGTACAGCAGGAGCCGCACCCCTACCGCCGCGGTGGTGAGCGCCAGGATGGGCATGACGCCGAAACGGCGGATAAGGCGGCTTGAGGCATACATGAAGGGGATTTCCCCTACGCTGGCCAGGGCCCACATCAGGGCTACCGCGTCCCAGCGGAGGTAATTCACAAGGTAGAGGGACAGGAAGGAATTGATCGGGGTCATTGCCAGGCGGCTGAGGAAGATCATGGCAAAGCCCAGAATAAAAGCGGGGGTCCAAATTTCGCGCCGCCTGTACGCCGGGGCCTTTTCCTCCGGGGTTTTGCCCTGCCGGGGGCCGGCGCTCGTGAGCCTTGAGGGGAGGAAAAGCACGGTAAAGACCGCCAGGGCCGCGGTGATGACTATCCACAGGGAAATGTTAACCGGCGTATCAGGCCGCAGTACCGGCACCCACTGGAGGAAGAGCAAAAAGCTGATAAAGCTGATGGACCCGGTCATCCGTATCTTTCCGTAGCTGCCCTTTCCGCCTATGCTGAGGGTGGCCAGGGATTCCATGAGGGGAAGGGCGGAACGGTACCCCAGGGCGAGCAGGGCAATGAAAAGCGCGCTGAGTACGGGGTGTACCAGCAGGGCCAGAGGCACCGCCCCCGCGGCGGTAAGGGCATAGGCCAGGATCATTCCGCCCTTGTATTTCCCGCTTTTATCCGCCGCATGCCCGAAGAGAAAAGGGCCGCATATCCCGGCCCCTTCGGAAATTGCCAGGAGGATGCCGACCAGGGATGTGTTGTACCCCAAACCGCTGACCAGTATGGACAGGTAGGGCGGAATAATCCCGTAAAGAAAAAAAAGGGCAATATAGGGCGGGATCAAATGCATCAGCGGCGCTTCTTTCGCATACCAACATCAAACCAGACAACCAGGAGGAGGATCAATCCCTTAATAATCTGCTGCCTGTCCGTAGGCAGATTCATCAGGCCCATGCCGTTGTTGAGGGAACCGGTGACCAGGGCGCCCACCACCGCGCCGATGACGCTTCCCTCGCCGCCCATAACGCTGGCCCCGCCTATGATCGACGCGGTAATGGCATCAAATTCAAAGTTGGTACCCGCGCTCGCGGTGGCCGAATTGAGCCGGGCGGTGGAGATAATACCCGACACGGCGGCAAGGGCGCCCATCTGTATAAAGAGGAGGAAATTCACCTTCCTTATGTTTATCCCAGAAAGCTTGGCCGCTTCGACATTTCCCCCAATGGCATAAACATACCGGCCAAAAGGGGTACGGGTAGAAGTGTAATGGAGCAGCAGGGTGAGGGAGATCACGATGAGCGCCGAATAGGGAATGCCCCGGTAGAGGGCTATTACCAGGAAGATCCCCATTATACCTATGGACGCGGCAATAAGCGCCGTCACAAAGAGCGGGGTTCTCATAACCGGGAAACCGTTTTTTCGCCGGAGACGGCGGTTGTTGATCCTTACTATGACAAAGAATGCCACCGCCGCGATACCCAGCAGCATGGTAAAATCATGTACCGGAAGATCATCAATGAAATGGGGCAGGTAGGCCTGGCCTATATTTTTAAAGCTGTCGTGCAGGGGGCCTATGGTTTCACCCCTGGTGATCATGATCAGTACCCCCCGGTAGGAAAGCATACCGGCCAGAGTGACGATAAACGCCGGTATACCCTGGAAAGCAACCCAGTGGCCGTGCCAGCATCCGACAAGCACTCCAAAGCCAATCCCCATAAGCAGGGTAAGGGGGGTGTTGAACCCCAGCTTGACCTGAAGTATTGCCATAATGCCCCCCAGGAGACCGGTGAGGGAACCAAGGGAAAGGTCCGTATGCCCCGCGATGATCAGCATTACTACCCCAATAGCCAGAACCGCGATATACGAGGTCTGGAACATCAGGTTGGTAAGGTTTCTCGGGGTTAAAAAGGTCCCGCCGGTGGTGATTGAAAAGACGATCATGATCACGACCAGGGCGAAATACATTGAATATTTTCGTATTACTGTATGTGCACGGAATGTTCCGTTTGACTGTGAGGCCATTAGTTTCCTCCTGTTGCATATTTCATAAAAAGTTCGGGATTCGCGTTATTCCGGCCAAGCTCGCCGGAGAGCGCCCCTTCACACATGATCACGATGCGGTCGCAAACGCCGAGAAGTTCGGGTAATTCCGAAGAAATCATCAAAATTCCCATGCCTTCCGCGGTAAGGCGGTTCATCAGTTCGTATATCTCAAACTTTGCCCCTACGTCGATTCCCCGGGTAGGTTCGTCAAGGATAAGAATTTTGGGATTGGCTATGAGCCATTTTGCAAGCACCACTTTTTGCTGGTTTCCCCCGGAAAGGTTCGCGGCATCCTGCTCGATGGAAGCGGTTTTTATCGTCAGATCCTGTACCATCTTTTGGACCGCCCTTTCTTCCTTAAAGCTGTTGATCCGGGAAAAGCGGCTGAACTGCCCCAGACTCGCCAGGGTAATGTTTTTTCTGATTGAATTCATCAGGATAAGCCCCTTTCCCTTGCGGTCCTCGGTAAGGTAACAGAGGCCCTTGCTAATCGCCTCGGAAGGGGAAGAGATTCTTTCTTTTTTACCGTTGATAAATATTTCGCCTGACGAGGGTTTTTCATAAAGTCCCAATATGCTAAGGGCCAATTCAGTACGCCCGGCCCCCATAAGGCCGCCGAGTCCGACTATCTCGCCCCGGCGTACCGAAAGGCTGATACGGTCCAGGGCATTCTTATGGCTCAGTACCGGGTGGGGGACAGTCCAATCCCGTATCTCAAAAACAGTTTCTCCCGGTTTTTTTTCGATCCAGGGGAAACGGTTTTCTATGGTCCGTCCTACCATATAGGAAATTATGCGGCCTTCGTTCATTCCGGCGTTGTTTTTTACATCTTCGGTGATTACCGTATTGCCGTCCCGCAGCACGGTAAGGCGGTCGGAAACATCCAGCACTTCTTCAAGTTTATGTGAAACGTACACGCAGGTAATTCCCTGCTCTTTGAAGCTCCGGATAAGATCCAGAAGCTGCCTGCTTTCCTTGTCGTTCAGGGCTGCGCTAGGCTCATCAAAAATAATAAGCCGCGCCTTGCGGTTGATCGCCTTGGCGATTTCCACCAGTTGCTGCTGTCCCACGCCCAGTTCCTGAATGGAATGGTAGGGGTTGATGTCGAGCCCAACCATATCCAGCAGTTCTTTTGCGCGCTTGCTTTCCGCCATCATATCGATGGAACCGAGGGGGGTTCTAATCTCGTGTCCCAAAAAAATATTGTCGATAACGTTGAGTTTGGGAACCAGGGCAAATTCCTGGTAGATAATCGCCACTCCGGCGTTTTCAGCATCACTGATAGTCCGAAACCTGATTTCCTGCCCGTCAATAAAAGCGGCGCCCTCATAGCTGTCCCTGGGATAAAAACCGCTTACGATTTTCATCAGGGTCGACTTCCCCGCGCCGTTCTCCCCTACCAGGGAATGTATTTCTCCCTTACGGATCGAAAAACTCACATCGCTGAGGGCCCGCACTCCCGCGAAGTGCTTGCTTACCTTTTTGAATTCAAGAATCGCATCGCTCATGATAATACACTTAGATAAGATTGAATGCGCCTTTGGCGCGGAGCATATAGCCGGAACACAGGGCTGCAATACGGGGGCGAACAATCCAATACATGGCGCCGCCTCCCGATAGCAGCCCTTTCCGGATAAAATTAAAGGCCCAAACGCCTCTGGTACTCGGCGGCGTTTTCCCTGGTAATAACCGTAGGAGGCACGCTCAAAGTCGGCACATCCTTTCTGCCATTGTTGGTTTTTAGGGTTTCTTCAAGGGTGGAAGCCTGGGCGCCTTCGGCAAGTTTCTTTGCGGCCTGCACCGAAGCTACCGCCTGGAGGGCAATGTCCTTGTATATGGTCATGGACTGCTGGCCGGCAAGTATCCGCTCAAGGGCCGCAGATTCGGTATCCTGGCCGGTGATCACCACCTGGCCTACCAATCCCTGGGCTGCCAGCGCCTGGATAGCGCCGCCGGCAGTTCCGTCGTTGGGAGCGAGAATGCCCTGGATGTTGTTTCTGTTCTGTGTAAGTGAATTTTCCACGATCTTCATGGCATTGTCGGGCAGCCAGTTTTCAACCGCAAGTTCGGTGACAATCTTGATCCTGCCGGACTGGGCGGCAGGGGTAAGCTTGTTCATCGCCCCCCTCTTGAAAGACAATGCGAGGTTATCCGTTGGGGCGCCGGACATAACAATTACATTGGCTCCGTTGGGAATATTATCCAGAAGGTACTGGCCCTGATACTCGCCTACCTGGATGGGATCACAGGTTACATAATAATCCACATCGGCATTGTTGGCAAGCCGGGCAAAACAAATTACGGGGACATTTTCCGCGTGGGCCTTTTCTACCAGGGTCGATACCGCGTCGGAATCGACCGGCGCGAGAATCAGGGCGCTAATGCCCTGCGAAAGCAGGTTTTCTACCTGGCTGGCCTGCACATTGATGTCCGCGTCGGCGAGCATGATTCTGATTTCAACGCCGAGTTTGGCGGCTTCCGCTTCCATAGCCTCCCTGCCCTTTACCCAGATCTCTTCGCGCTGGGTCGGCAGCGACACGCCGATAACGGTCTTCTGGCCGCTTTGGGCCCCTCCCCTTGCCATAACCATGCCGCCTGTTAAAACAACAAGGGCAAAACCAAGCGCAAACATTCTTTTCAAATTCATACAATCCTCCAACCAATAATATTTGATTATACGGGTCCCGGGTTATTATAAATCCTGCCGTATTAATCCCAAAATAGTGTTTTCACAGTGCCTCCAGGGTTTTCCAAATCCGGAGAAGCGCCCTGGGTACATGGAAACAGCCTTTCCACTTGCCGCCTTTGAAGGGGAAGAGCACTTCCCCGCGGCGGTTAAGGTATCCGTACCATTCAGGGTACTTTTCGTCCCGGAAATGGTCCCAAATATACTTCTGGAGTATTTCAAACCACACTGCCAGTTTTCTGTCTTTTGTAAGGCGGTATCC
>JAIRWM010000179.1 GCA_031268975.1 Treponema sp.
ACCGTCCGCAAGGATTTGTCAACACAAACTTTCACGAACCGCCGAAGATACCGCGCCCGTGCCTCGCCCAGGCGCACGAATACGGAAACTGGCGGGGCCTGTCGGCAGGAAGGCCGGGAACGGGGAAAGAGGGAAAGTTCCGCGGATTAACGGCATGCGCCCCCGGAACGCGCCCTCCGCGCCACAGATACGGCGAAGATACCGCGCCCCGAGGATATACCAGGCGCACACAGAGAAACGGCGCAGGCGCCCCCGCCAGTTTCCGTATTCGTGCGCCTGGCCCCCAGGCACGGGCAGCGGCCCTTTAGCCTTTGTCGTAACAGCAGCCAACGCCGGGCCTACGCCGTGTTGCCATCACCGGGTACCATGCTCACCGGTTCGCATGCGTTTACCGGGCGGGTATCTTCGTAGTTACCCGTCCCGCTCATAGCGGGCCATGCTGCCGGGCGTCTCGTAGACATCCGCCGCCCAGAGAAGCGCCGCCGCTTCGGGGGAAAGCGCGCGGGAACATTCCCGGAAAACATGGCGGGCAATGCGTTCCGCGCTGGGGTTATCGCCGAACGCCGGATGTTCGTTAAGGTTGCTGTGATCCAGGGCCGAACAAACCTCCCGGAGGCGGTTTTTCAACAGGGCAAAATCCAGCAGCATGCCGCCCCCGTCAAGGTCTTTGCCCCGGGCCCAAAGCCGTACCCGGTAATTGTGCCCGTGAAGGTTTTCGCATTTGCCGTGGTAATCTTTCAAAAAATGGGCGGCGGCAAAATCCGCCTCGACCCGTACGGTGTACATTGCTAATTCCTCGTTTTAACCCGCTCCGCGAAACCGGTCATGTTCCAGAACGCGAAATTATTCCCGTTGTCAAGAACAACCCTGCCGGAAAAGCTGCCGCAGACCTGCCGCCGTTTCCAGGAATGAAACAGTATGCGTTTTCTTTCAGCGCGTTCCTGGTTCGGGGTAAAGGTCATCTCAAGCCGTTTGTCGTTGCTGGTAAACTTCCATTCCTCAAGCCAGTCCGTGGGGGGAATGTGAAACGTTACCTGATCAAGCTTGTGGACAACTCCGTCAAGAAAAAACGCGTTCTCCGTACCGCAGCTTGAATCTGCCGAGCCATAGCCCACATTGAGCCCCGCCAGACGCCCCGAGGCGGTTCCGCAGGCCGCGGCCCAGTAACGGATGTCCTGACGGGGACGGACCTGGCGTATCCAGTCGAAAATTCCCCAGGCGTTGTCTTTTGTAAAATAAAGTTCGGCGGTGCCGAACTGCATAACTCCTTCGGCAATGAACCACGGTGAACAGCGGAAACAGCGGTACGCGTTTTTTTCCCGTCTCCACGGAGAAAGGGTGACGATGGACTCCGCCTCTCCCGGCCGGGAAAGCACCACTTCTCCCCTGAGGTGGCGGTTGTGCCCGAACTTGGGGATATCCACTTTGATGATCCGCGCGCCGCTTTCCATAATCGCAAAATCAAGAGTCGCTTTTTTTTCCCGTATTTTTATTGATCCGGCTTCCGAACTGCGGGGAAGCTCAAAACGGCCAAGGGCAAAGGGGTTGTCGAATATTTGGGTTGAACGGCGTTTGTCTTTAAGGGATACAACGGATACCCCGATACGTCCAAGAAAGCCGCTGTCGATAACTTCAAAGACGACAAGGTGCGTGGCGGAAAAAATGATGTACCTGTCGGATTCGGTATACCACGCGCGGGACGGCCCGCCGGAAAGCGGCGGATTGTAGGTTATAAGCGGCTTCCGTGCCCAGCCGAAACGGCCGGGCTTTTCCGTTTCGTCAAGTATCGGCGCCTGGGAAACAAATTCGTTCTGCGCCATCTTAAGGATCATTTAAGGCAAGGCTGAGGAGAAAGGCCGATCCCAGCCCGACGGAAGTGTACGCGCCCGCGGAAAGCAGGGTTTTTGCGTCACCGCTCAAAAAATTGTCCCCATAAAGATTGTTCCCGTACAGCGCGGCGCTCTGCATCCCTATTCCCGCGGCGATAAAAAAGAGGCCGATGCCTATGCCGATTCTTTTGTTTCTGAGAAGAGCGCCGGAATTATCCTTCGGCGTTTCAATGGCAAACGGAATGGTTTCTTCGTCCGGGGTCTCCTGGACCGCGGGGGCCTGGGGCAGAAGAACCCAGGGTACGGCCAGCGGCGCGGCGGCGGAAAACCGGCGGCTGTCCCAGTAAAGCACGACGTCCGCGTCAAGGTTCCTGCGTTCCACATAGGAAAACGGCGTATTGAATTCCGCCATCATCGACTGGCCTTCCCGAAGCGGCAGGCGGGAAACGTCCAGAAGCCCGTCCCGAACCGGCAGCAGTTCCCCGGTTCCCCTGAAAAGGTGAACCATAAACACCGGCTGGGGGCTCGCCGAACTTTGGGACGGAACGATATAGTCGATACCGGCGTCCGCGTCCCTGAATTCCGCCTGGGACATCCCCCCCAAAACAGAGACGGCCCTGTCCGAGGCGGTTCCGCTTATCAACCGGATCCTCCCGTAAAGAAGCTCTATTGAAGGAGAACCGCCTTTTTCCCCGCCTATCCTGATCGAGGTATTTTCGCCGAGTTTAAGCAGCGTATAGTCCGCGCGGGAAACCCCGTCGATTACAAGCTGGAGCTCCGCCCCTCCCCGGCCTGTCTGAACCATATCGCCGTTTTCCAGAAAGGCCGCGCCGCCGGAACTCCCCTGCCCCCCCTGAATACGAAGGGAATTTTCCCCGCTTTCGTAGTAAAGCCGCCAGCGCATCGCAAAACCGGGAGAATCCCGCTGCGCCCACAGTCCGGTTCCCAAAACCAGGAAAAGAAGCACAACGGCATATTTACACGGTTTAATCCACATGGTACACCTTGATAAAATCATGCTGTTAAAATCATACTATGGAACACTGAAGCGGAGCAAGAAGAAAAGATGAAAACCGTCAATCCCTATTCGGGAATGAAAATAACCGTTATGGGCCTTGGACTGAACGGCGGGGGGCTTGAATCGGCCCGGTACCTGGCCGGCAGGGGGGCCCTGGTAACCGTTACCGACACAAAGGACGAAACGGCCCTTGCCCCGTCCATTGAAGCGCTTGAAGGGGAAAAAGGAATTTCGGGAAAAATCCGGTATTGTCTTGGCCGCCATGAAATGGAGGATTTTACCGCCGCCGACATGGTGATAAAAAATCCCGGCGTTCTGCCAAGTTCGCCGTATCTTTCCGCGTCAAAGCGGATAGAGACCGATATTTCCCTTTTTCTCGCCGCCGCTCCCGCGCGGCTTCTTGCCGTTACCGGGTCAAAGGGAAAGTCGGGAACGGCAAGCGCGCTGCATTGGGCGCTTGTGAAGGCCCGTGAACGCGGCCTCGTGGAAGGCCGGGCCTGGCTTGGGGGAAACATTACCGTTTCCCCGCTGCGTTTTCTTGATCAGACGGGAGAAAAAGACGATGTTGTGCTTGAGCTTTCAAGCTGGCAGCTGGCGGATTTGCGGCTCTGCGGTTCCCAAAAAAGCGGGAACGTTCCGCTCAAGCCCCGGTGCGCGATAATCACTTCCATTATGCGGGATCACCAGGACCGTTATTCCCGCATGGAAGACTATGTGAACGACAAGCGGGAAATTTACCGGCATCAGGATACATCCGATCTTACCGTGGCGTCCGCCGACGACGACTGGGGCAAAAGCTTTCTTGAGGAAAGCCCCGGCCGCCGCCTTGCGTTTTCGGCCCATCCCCTTGCCGAAGAGGAGGCCGGGGGCTGGCTTTCCGGCAACGGTCCCGGCTTTGTCCGGCTTTCCCCCGGCGCGGAAAGTTTCCCGGCAGTCCCGGCGGATCCCGCCGTTCCCGGCCGCCATCAAAAGAAAAACCTTTTGGCGGCGGCGCTGGCCCTGCTGGACCTTGGGTTTGCGGCGGACAATGTCCGGGAAAGTCTGGGAAGCTATCCCGGTATTGAACACCGCCTTGAAATGTTCCACGAAACCCCGGGAAACGGAGCCGCGCCCGGCGCCGCTTCGCTCAGCATCCGCTTTTACAACGATTCGGCGGCCACCATCCCCGAGGCGGCGGCGGCGGCGGTGGAAGCGCTGGCGGGAGACGACGGCAAAAAGCCGCTGATACTCGTTACCGGCGGCACGGACAAAAACCTGGATTACGGCCCTCTGGCAAAAGCGGCGGCAAAGGCGAAAGCGGTTATTCTGCTTACCGGTACGGGAAGCGAGAAAATCGTCCCCTTGCTTACAGCCGGGGGCGTTCCGTTTTTCGGCCCCTTCGGAGACCTGGAAAAGGCCGCCGCCTGTGCCATTGAAAAAGCCGGGGACTTGGCCAAAGCCGGACAGGGAGCGAAGGCCGGCACGGTATTCGTCGTACTGTCGCCGGGCTGCGCCAGCTTCGGTATGTTCAAGAATGAATTTGACCGGGGCCGGAGATGGAAAGAAACGGTCGAAAGGCTTTCCCTTCGGTAGTACTAAACTTGACCGGCAACTCAAAGTGCGGCTAGCTCCTTTTAGGAAGAATTCCACCACAGAGAAGGCCGCTTTGCGGCCATCAAGAGTCCAGGGACGGCGGGGCACGAAGAACACGAAGAAAGAAAGAAGGATGATTAGGCAATGTGCTGGTGCACATTGCCGTGGTCTGCCGTTACGCCGGAGAGCTCTCCCGTCACGCCGGAGAGCTCTCCCATCACGCCGGAGAGCTCTCCCATCACGCCGGAGAGCTCTCCCGTTACGCCGGAGAGCTCTCCCGTTACGCCGGAGAGCTCTCCCGTTACGCCGGAGAGATCTCCCATCACGCCGGAGAGCTCTCCCGTCAGGCGGCAGGGTTCTTCGGTCGGGCCGGAGAGCCGGGAAAACAGGCCGGAGGGCAGTGCGCCCGGAAAACAGTTCAGGAAGAATTCCACCACGGAGAAGGCCGCTTTGCGGTTACAATTCTTTTTATTCGCAAGTGGGTTTAATACCCCGCCCTTCTGGGGCTAAACTTGACCCACAAATGAACCTCCCCGCCCTGAAGGGCGGGGTATCTTGTAAGCGTTACCTTATTCACGAGGTTCGTTCTGTAAGGAAATTATTTAACTGCGGGGTCTACTACCATTTCTTGTTGGTGTTACCAATTCTAACCGCCCTAAAGGGCGGGGTATTAGACCCCACTGCGAATAAAAAAAGCTCCCGCTGCCGGGAGCTTTTTTTGCGGTTTCCGCCGTTGTTACGCGGCGAACTCATCCTTAAGCGTGTTTTTCTGCTGTATCCCGATAAGCGGGATAAACAGGACGGTCAACACGACAGCCACGGCAAGTCCGACAGCAACGGCCACAGTGTAGGTAACGGCGGGACTGCCGGTTACCCCCGTAACGAGGGGGCCCAGACATTCGCCAGCCGCGAAGAAGTAAGACGTAACGACAACGGTCATAAACGCGCCGGGCAAAAGGGTAAGCCAGTAATTTTTGCCGGTTTTGGCGAGGTACGCGCTGACCGCCCAAAGTCCTATGGTCGCCAGCGTCTGGTTGGACCAGGAGAAATACCGCCAGATGATATTAAAGTTAGCGGTGCTTTGCAGCGAGAAGAGAACCAAAAGGGTTCCGATAACAAAAAGCGGAATCGCTATGGCAAAGCGGTTTACGAGGGGCTTCTGGTTGTACTTCATCGCGTCGGCTATGGTAAGCCTCGCGCTGCGGAACGCCGTATCCCCGGAGGTAATGGGGCAGGCGACAACGCCGAAAACCGCGAGTATGCCGCCTATCCAGCCCATGTAATCGGTGGACGCGGTGGTGACAACTACAGGCGCGGTGGGTACCGCGGCGCCGGCGACGCCGACATGGTTAAAGTGGGCCATGGTAACGGCGGCCCATATCATCGCGATAATTCCTTCGAGTATCATCGCAAGGTAAAAAACTTTCCGGCCTTCGGTTTCGTTTTTAAGACAGCGGGCCATAAGCGGCGACTGGGTCGCGTGGAACCCGGAAATGGCTCCGCAGGCTATGGTGATAAAAAGGAAGGGGAAGACATGGGCCATGATATTTGTGCCCTTGTCCGGCCGTAGATTTGTAAACGCGAATTCGGGGACTTTTGCGATTTCGCCGGTGACAAACATCATAACGGTAAGACCTATCGCCATGATAAAAAGACAGGCGCCGAAAATCGGGTAAATACGGCCTATAAGCTTGTCAATGGGCAGAATGGTCGCCAGAATGTAGTAAGCGATGATACAGACGATTACGATGTAGTAGAACGTTTTACTGTCCGGGGCGAACATGGTTTGCAAGACCTGGGCGGGAGTGGTAACAAAGACGACACCGACAAAGATCAGGAGTACGACCGAAAAGACCCGCATAATGTAGAGTGGGCCTTTTCCGAGATACTTGCCGACAATTTCGGAGATACTGGCTCCGTCGTTCCTTACCGAAAGCATGCCCACAAAATAGTCGTGAACAGCGCCGGCGAAGATACAGCCGAATACAATCCAGGCGAAGGCCGCCGGACCGAAAAGAGCACCGGCTATGGCGCCGAAAATGGGACCGGTTCCGGCAATGTTGAGAAGCTGGATAAGCAGGGCCTTTTTCCAGTCCATTGCGACAAAGTCAACGCCATCGTTAATCCGCAGAGCCGGGGTTCTGGCTTCCGGTTTGATAACGAAGATTTTTTCCGAAATTTTGCCGTAGATAATGTAACCCACTATCAAAGCAACAACTCCGATGATAAACGAAATCATACAAACCTCCTACAACATTTTTACGGGATAACATCCCGGTTCCCCGCCGGCAGCGGGGGGCACACCGAATTCTAATGCCAGAATCGAATAGAAGCAAGTAATATTTCCACACTCATTCCCGTCCTGAAAATGCCGATAAAGGAGGTATGAAAACCCGTATCTTTATCATTGCATACATTTTGGCCCTTACAACCTTCATTTCGGCCCAGACAGGGAAAACACCGGTGTCCATGCCGGATGGCTTCAGCCAGGAAGGGATCGCATCCTGGTACGGAGCTGAATTCGAGGGAAAACCAACAGCTTCGGGGGAAATATTCAACGCCTCCCAGCTTACCGCGGCTCATCCTACCCTGCCCTTCGGTACGGTACTCAAGGTAACCAATAAACACAACAATAAGACGGTAATCGTGCGGATTAACGACAGGGGGCCCTTTGTTTCGGCCCGGATTATAGACCTTTCCCGGGCGGCGGCCCAGCAGCTTGATATGATCAAAACCGGAACCGCCCCGGTATCCGTGGAAAGTGTCGGTCCCCAGGCCGCCGTCGTCCGCTCTCCGGAAACCCCGGCCGCCGTTACCGCGGCGCTTGAAAGCGGCGGTTCCGTTCAGATTCGGCCGGGATCGGTACAGCCGTTAAGCGCGCCGGCTTCGCAGGCGGCGCCGGCTTCGCAGGCGGCGCCGTCTTCACGGGCGGCGGCGGCTTCGGTTACACCGGTGGCGGCAGCTTCGCCGTCCGTACCGGCCGCGCGGGGACAGGCCGCCCGGCTCAAAGGCGCCGTACCGGAAGACAGCGGGAAACTGTACCGTATCCAGGTCGGCGCTTACACACTGCCCAAAAACGCGGTTGACGCTTTTGAAAAGCTCAAAAACGCGGGGCTTAATCCGGCTTATGAAAGATACAACGATTTTTACCGGGTCGTACTTTCAGGGATAAAAACCTCTGATATCACGATCGTGGCCGAAAAACTCGGCACGGCAGGCTTTGCGGAAGCGATAGTCAGGGAAGAAAACTAAGACAACGCTGATTAGCGTCAAGTTAATCAGCGTTACCCTAAAACAGCGTATGGAAACGCGCCGCCCTTTTTGCTATACTGCCGGAACATATGGACAAGAAAAACGTACACTGGGCCGACGAAACGGCGGACAAGGTTATCCACGAAAAGGGCGAAAAAGATCTGTATACCTGCGCATCGGGAATCACTCCTTCGGGAACGGTGCACATCGGCAACTTCAGGGAAATTATCTCGGTTGATTTAGTGGTCCGCGCCCTGCGCGACAGGGGGAAAAATGTACGGTTCATTTATTCCTGGGATGATTACGATGTATTCCGCAAAGTTCCGCTTAATATGCCGAACCGCGAAAAGCTTGAAAAATATTTGCGCTTCCCCATTACGATGGTTCCCGATCCCTGGGAACGGGACGAAAGTTACGCCCGCCACCATGAACGCGATGTAGAGCTGATGCTTCCCGCGGTGGGGATTCATCCTGAATTTCTTTATCAGGCGGAAAATTACCGCGCGTCAAAATACGCTTCGGAAATACGCGCCGCGCTGGAACATAAAGACACGCTTAAAACCATTTTGGACAAATTCCGTGACGAAGATCACAAAATACAGGGGCAGTGGTGGCCGGTAAGCGTATTCTGCGGGGAATGTAACAGGGACGATACGGATATTGAAGGCTGGGACGGGCAATGGAAGCTGCGCTACCGGTGTAACGCGTGCGGTCATAAGACCGAAGCGGATATACGCGGCGACAGGGGAATAAAGCTCTCCTGGCGGGTTGACTGGCCGATGCGCTGGAAATACGAACAGGTCGATTTTGAACCGGCCGGAAAAGATCACCACAGTCACGGGGGATCTTTTGATACGGCGCGCCATGTATGCAGGGATGTGTACAACTGGGACGCGCCGGTTACATTCCGCTACGACTTTATCGGTATTAAGGGATCGGCGGGAAAAATGTCGAGCTCTTCCGGCAGGGTTGTCAACCTGGAAGATCTGCTTAAAGTATACACGCCGGAAATCGCCCGGTATCTTTTTGCGGGAACAAGGCCTAACACGGAATTTACCATTTCCTTTGATCTTGACGTGATAAAAATTTACGAAGATTACGACCGTACCGAGCGTATCGCCTGGAAAGCCGAAGCCGCGAAGGACCAGACGGTTTATGAACGGGAAAAGCGTATTTACGAGCTTTCCCAGGTAACGGTGGATTCGTCCGGCAAAACGGTCATGCCCCCGGTAATGCCCTGGCAAATTCCGTTCCGTCATCTTTGCAATCTCATCCAGATTTCCGGCGGCGACATTGACAAAACCGTCGCGGCCCTTGAAAAAAACAGGGACGGCCCTGTTGAAGAACAGATCCCCGGCCTCCTGGCCCGCTGCCGCTGCGCCAAATACTGGGTGGAAGAATGCGCCCCGGAAGAATTCCGTTTCAGGCTGAAAGAGGCCGGAGACCTGGCCCGCCTCAGCGAAAAAGAGCGCGCCGGGATCCGGCTGCTCCGCGACAGGGTGATCGCCGGAATCGGGAAATTTACCGGCGACAAGGACTGCGCCGAAGAAATCTACAAAACCGCGGAAGAGGCGGGGCTTGAAGGGAAAGAACTGTTCCGCGCCGCGTATCAGGCGTTAATCGGCAAAGACCAGGGGCCCCGGCTCGCCAACTTTCTGCGCAGCATAGAACAGGACCGGCTCATGGCGATACTGAAAGGGTATTGAGCGCTCTATTATCATATTGACACTTTCTTGCGGACGGAGATACAATAACCCTCATGAACCTGCCAGGGGCTTTACCGACAGCTTCCACGCCGCCCAAAAAAGCGCCTGCCGCCGCCCGCTTGCGTATAATGCCCCGTAATTCCTTGTACCGTAAGGAATTTGGCAGTACCCCCCCCCCCCCCCCATAGTATAAATTCCACTTTTTTTACGGTTTTCCTCAATAATTTTGGCAATAAAGCCGGAAGTCTCCGTATGGAGGCCCACCGGCTTTTTTATTACACCAGCGGAACTGCCCTAAACGGGTGGAACCACAAAGGAGTTTTCCATGAAAATCAAACATGCCCTGGCGCCCGGTTTGTTTTTGGTACTTTTCATTATTGGATGTTCCAGCGCTCCAATGGTCTACGACGCGTCTGTACCGCCGGAACAAAGCAGCACTTTGAGGATTATGAATTGCGGTATTTCTGAATTTGACGGTAAAACGACCGGTCTTGCGTGGTATACCGATACGCTTCCAAAACAGGTGATGATACCTGCCGGGGATCATAGGTTGAAAATATATACCCAACCGAACAGGGATCATTCAAACATCAGTCTGTATAGAACTCTTTCTTATACCTTTTTGGCGGGGCATACGTATTTAGTAACCGGCGGACTTTACAATGTAAATGA
This sequence comes from Treponema sp., assembly GCA_031268975.1. Taxonomy (GTDB): domain Bacteria; phylum Spirochaetota; class Spirochaetia; order Treponematales; family Breznakiellaceae; genus JAIROH01. Next base: position 10,050 of record JAIRWM010000179.1, read on the forward strand.
AACCTGGGGGTACATAGTAGACGCGACGGTTACCCCGGGCGAGCTTGTTCCCGATCCCTCAAAACCGGACGCGACACCCATTGAGGGTACATGGCAGGGGGAAAAGGCTACGTTTGTATTTCGGGGAAATGAATATCTGCAAACGGAGGGTAAACTTGCGGTTCGCGGCCGGATTATTTATAACGGTACAACTTTCACAGGAATGCCATTGGCCCTCATCACCACGAAGAGAATATGGCACCTCGATAGTGTGCTACCCTTCACATTGGACTACAAAGATGATGTTCTCACTGCGGGAAAACGAACGTACAGAAGGGTACAATAAGAGATCCCTCAGGTGTTCACATCAGATTGCCGGCAGACCAAAGCATTCTGCCGGC
>JAIRWM010000181.1 GCA_031268975.1 Treponema sp.
CTGCCGGTGAACAACGCGTACCTGGAACTTTTCCGGCTCTATTATTCAGGCGGCGATTACCTCCGGGATCTCTACGCCCGTTCCGGCGGGAACCTTCCGGCATTCATCGCCGCCGCGAAGCGCCTGAAAGGAAAAGGCGACCCCAGGGAAGAACTGGAAAGCGCGTTAGGGTTGAGGTAAGATCTTAACGGGTTTACAGCCTGAAAAGCAGCCGGGCCACGGAGAAGTACACCGCCAGTGAGGCGCCGTCTACAATCGTAGTGATGACGGGGGCTGCCATGATGGCCGGGTCCAGTGTGAGCTTCTTCGCCGCTATGGGAAGCACGCAGCCTATGGCTTTCGCCAGCAGTATGGTAATGAGGAGGCTAAGGGTAACGGCCAGGGAAAGGACGGCGTTTCTTCCGTTCATGAAGTAGATACGCGCAAAATTGACGAGTCCCAGGGCCAGACCACAGAGGATCGCTACCCGGATTTCTTTCCAGATGACTTTGGCAAGATGCTGGAAACGTATTTCCTGCAGGGCCATACCGCGAATGATCAGGGTGGATGTCTGGGTACCGGCGTTCCCCGCCGTGTCCATGAGCATGGGGATGAACGCCACCAGTACCGGCAACACCGCCAGCGCATCCTCAAAGCCGGTTATGATGCTTCCGGTTATCGTGGCGGAAAGCATGAGAAAAAGAAGCCACGGGATGCGGTTGCCCGCCAGCCTGAAAACCCCGGTCCTGAGGTAAGGTTCCTCCGACGGATGGAGGGCGCCCATTTTTTCAAAGTCTTCGGTATTTTCTTCTTCGATGACCTGAACCACGTCATCCACAGTAACAATGCCTACCAGATGCTGATCCTTGTCCACGATGGGCATGGAAAGGAGGCCGTACTTTTTAAACAGAGCCGCCACCTGTTCCTGGTCGTCGGTGGTGCCGGCAAAGATGAAATTGGTGTTCATGAGGGCGCCGATTTTGTCATCCAGGCCGGCCAGCATGAGCTTCTTCGCCGTGACAATTCCCACCAGGAGCCTGTCCGGTTTTATCACATAGCTTGTGTAGATGGTCTTCTTGTTGATTCCCGTCTCGCGGATATGTTCGAAGGCGTCCTGAACTGTGGCATCTTCACCAAGTTCCACATATTCGGTGGTCATGATGCTGCCGGCCGAATCTTCGGGATACTGGAGGATCTGATTGATGATTTTCCGCTTTTGGGGATTTGTGCCGAGGAGCAGACGGTTTACCACATCGGCCGGCATTTCTTCAATCAAATCCGCCGCGTCGTCCGTGAAAAGCCCGTTCATTATGTCGCTGATTTCGCTGTCTGAAAGGGCCTTGATGAGGATATGCTGTTCATCGGGTTCAATATAGGAAAAAACATCGGCGGCCACGTTTTTCGGCAAAAGCCTGAAAATCTGCGGCGACTTTTCTTTACCCGCATCCTTAAAAAGTTCGGCAATGTCCACCGCGTTTGTATCAGTGAAAAGCGAACACAGCCTTGCCGCGGGAATTGGATCCGTATTGAGAAGTTCCAGAATTTCATCTTTGATCATAATTGATTCTCCCCCGGTTTGTGGTCTTTCACTCCGGAAAAGAAAACGGGGGATCAGGAGGGAAAGGCCGCTATTGCCGGTTTTTTTGAAGTTTGTCTATGACGGCTACTGCCGCCGCCGTCCGAATCGGACATGGCATAACCTCCTCTGTATGGATTTCTCCATCAATATAATGCAAAAAACAGAGTTGCGCAATACGGCGCGTTGACTCTAATTAAACAATGAAATTTATTTTTCTCCTAAAGCTCAATGTTCAAAATCCGATACTTAAATAGAACCGGATTGAACCGAGTGCCCGTTGGGCCTCCGCGGCTTGATCCGGGGAGGAACCGAAAGGTTCCCCCTCACCCTTCCGGGAACGAAACGGGTCGAGGGTTCGGGGATTTTTCCGCTGGAAAAATCCCATGGCACACAATTGCCCGGCATGGATGCCGCGGCGCCAAACGCCGTCAGGGGACGGCGGTGCGCCGGAAAAGCCAAAGGAGTGAATTTATGATTATTAATCACAACTTAAGCGCGATGTTTGCCGACAGGTCCCTCAAGGTCAACCGGGTATTCCTGGACAAGAACATGGAGAAACTGTCGAGCGGCATGCGCATCAACCGCGCAGGGGATGATGCTTCCGGGCTCGCTGTTTCCGAAAAGATGCGCAGCCAGATCCGCGGTTTGAATCAGGCGTCTACCAATGCCCAGAATGGTATTTCATTCATTCAAACCACAGAAGGCTATCTTCAGGAATCCCAGGACATTCTCCAGCGCCTCCGCGAATTGGCGGTACAGTCTTCGAACGGTGTCTATTCCGATGAAGACCGGATGTATATCCAGGTTGAAGTTTCAGCTTTGATTGACGAAGTTGACCGGATTGCGTCCCATGCCCAGTTCAACGGGATGAACCTGCTTACCGGCCGTTTCGGCCGGCAGATCGGTGAAAATGTGGTTACCGGTTCCATGTGGTTCCATATCGGAGCCAACATGGATCAGCGGGAACAGGTGTTTATCGGCACCATGACTGCCAAGGGCCTTGGGGTCCGTAACGTCGGTGACGATACAATTCTTTCGCTGTCCGCCCCGGACAGCGCCAACCGTGCCATTGGAACCCTTGATATGGCGCTGAAAAAGCTCAACAAACAAAGAGCTGATCTCGGCGCCTACCAGAACCGCCTGGAGCACGCGGTCCGCGGCCTTGATATTGGGGCTGAAAACATGCAGGCCTCTGAATCCCGCATTCGGGATACCGACATGGCGAACGAGACGGTCAGTTATACGAAAAACCAGATCCTCTCCCAAGCCGGTACCGCAATGCTGGCTCAGGCCAATCAGAGAGGCCAGACAGTTCTCCAGCTTCTGCAGTAACTTTAAGCCGCTTTGGCGGCCCTCCGGACACGCAGCCGCGCGGAGAAAATTTTTGCGGCATGAAAGGCTGCGAAACCGGAAAAATTACCACAGAAACGTACCGGGAAGGCGCCCTTCCGGCTGTAAGCCGGAAGGGTTTCTTTTTTACCCATTGGTTCCGCCCCGGACCATTTTTTTGTCTCTCCGGCTTACTCTGTTGCACATTATGAACAGAAACAGAAGGAATAATTGCGCCCGGCAGCGGCACTTCCATCTCTCCTTAAATTGCCGTGGCGGCACATTTTGAACAATGAGCCTCCGCATGGAAAGGAATTGGGACGGCCGCATATCCTTCTTCCGTTGTCCCCGTTCCACCCCATG
>JAIRWM010000189.1 GCA_031268975.1 Treponema sp.
CTATCTGCCCCAGGCGGGAACAACCAGGTTCCCGGCGGAATCTGCCTCTTTGCAAAACGGGGAAAGTTCTCCCGGCGTGTCTGTTTGGAGCGAAGCGGAAAGCGCGTACGACAGCATCGCGGCTCTTGTCGCGGAAATGGACGCCGCCGGTGAAGAACTTGAGCGTTCAAAAACCAATGACGCCGCGACTGCCGCTCTGCTTGAAAAACACCGAATGCTGCAGGAAACGGTAGAAGCGTCGGGATATTACCGGCGGGACGCCGCCATTTCCAGGGTACTCAGGGGCCTTGGCTTTGCGGAAGAAGACTTTTCCAGGAAATGCGGGACATTTTCCGAAGGGTGGCAGATGCGCATTGTCCTGGCAAAAGTTCTGCTGGAAACTCCCGACATTATGCTGATTGACGAACCGACAAATTATCTGGACATTGAAGCCCGCGGTTGGCTGGAAAACTGGCTTGCCGATTTCAGCGGCGGATACCTTTTGGTCTCGCACGATAAATATTTTCTCGATGTAACGGTAAACGAGGTCTACGAACTGTTCCAGGGTTCCCTGAAACGGTATTACGGAAATTACAGCGCCTATGAAAAGCAGCGGCGGCAGGAACTGGAAAGCCTTTATAAAAAATACGAAGAACAGCAGGAAGAGATAGCAAAATCGGAAGACCTTATCCGCCGCTTCCGTTACAAGGCGACAAAGGCCGCAATGGTTCAGGAACGCATAAAACGGCTTGAAAAAATGGCGCGTATCGAAATCCCGGAATCCCTGAAAAAAATCTCCATTACATTTCCGCCCGCTCCCCACTGCGGACGCGGCGCCCTTGCCGTTACCGGGCTCGGCAAATCGTATAAAAACCGCCCCGTCCTTTCCGGCCTTGATCTTACCGTTGACTCAGGCGAACATCTGGTCGTTGTCGGCAGAAACGGGGCCGGTAAATCCACCCTGCTTCGCATCATAGCCGGAGTTGATTCAGCCGATACGGGAACCGTAAAATACGGAACAGGCGTTGTTACAGGCTATTTTAGCCAGGATTTCCGGGGTTCTTTCGACGCTGCCCTTGCTCCGGGGAACCAAACGGTGCTTTCGTTTACCGAATCGTGCGCGCCCGCCGGACTCCTCTCCGGTGTCAGAGACATGCTTGGGGCTTTTCTTTTTCGCGGCGACGATGTCTACAAGCCTGTATCCGTCCTGTCGGGAGGTGAGTTGAACCGGCTCGCCCTGCTCCGCCTTCTTCTCGCACCGGCAAATCTTCTTGTTCTTGATGAGCCGACAAATCATCTTGACATCAATTCCAAAGACATACTTCTTGACGCCCTTCTTACATTCACCGGGACAATAATTTTTGTTTCCCACGACCGCGCTTTCATGGAAGCCCTGTCGACCAAAACCCTTGAATTGCGGCAGCCGCCGTTATCCGCCGAAGGCGCTTCCGGCAGTCCGTCGGCGGCGCGGTTTTTCTTCGGCAATTACGGATATTACCTTGAAAGGCTTGAACGGGAATCGGCTGAAAACGCCGCGCAGGGAGCCGCCCCGGACACCGCCGCGCCGCGGCCGGGTACGGGCCGTGCCCTTCCGGGGAATCTGTCAAACAATGCCGCGCGGCAGTTTGTAAAGCAGCGCCAGACCCTGATACGGCGGCTTGAACGGGAAGAGGAAGATACGCTACGGTCACTGGAAAAACTTGAAGCGGAAAAAACAGCCCTTGAAGCGGAACTGGCAAAACCCGAAGTCTACAGCGTCGGAGAAAAATCGAAGAGCATACAGGCAAAACTGGACGCCGCCGCCGGGGACCTGGAAACCAAAACCGCCGAATGGGAAGAAACAACCGCGAAACTTGAAACAGCGCGGAAAGAATTACGACAGCATGCCTTGCGGCCCTAAACTATTCCCGCGTTTCCTTTTTGGCTTCCGCCTTGTCTTTGATATCCGCGATTCCGATAACGATTGCCAGAAGCCCTATCAATACCGCAACAACGGGGAGCCCTCCCCGGATAAACACCAACACATCGGGCCACCAGGCAAGGCCAGCGGGGATAACGGCGGCCGCCGCGGCGGCTATCATAATAAAACCAAAAACAAGGGCCTTCATTTTCTTCTCCTTTTTTGCAGGCGTGATTCCAGCGCCATACTGAACATGTTTACCGGCTTTTATGTCCTGAATTTACGGACAACCATAACAACGAACGCGGCAATAAAAAAGCCTGTCCTGATGTTGGGCAGCACAATGGCGGCCAACGGCACAGAGCCTATGATAATCTGCCCGCCCGAAACGCCGAACCGTTCGAGAATCGTGTACACCGTTTCCACATACGCCGCGATGGTCCCGATGACCATAAGCATCCAGGCCACATCGCGGGTTTTTGACCAGAGCATGATGGCGAAAAAGGCCGCCAGGGCCCCGGTACTGAGCCGGCTTACCACAAAAATCAACTCTCCGGAATCCATGCTCCAAGTATACCCCCACGTGGTTATTTTTTCAAGAACTCACATTGCCGCCCGCATTGTGCCTGCTCTCATCCGAACGGGAAAAAAGGGCCGCGAGCTTCGCTTCTTCGCCGGGGGAAAGTTCCCCGGGAAGGATGGCGGGGTCGTCCGGCGACGGGGGAAGAAGAAAACCGCCGTCAAGAAAACGCCGGAAAACGGCGGGGTACGCTTCTCTGCCGGCGTAGTACAGATAAATGCCTTCCCGCCGCCAGAGGCCCGGGGCCCCGTGAATCCCGGCGGCCGTGTTCAGGGCTTTTTCCAGCCGGGGGAAGCGGGGCTTTCCCCGTTCCGGCGCGGCAAGCAGGTCGTAAACGCTTCGTGCCGCGGCCGAAAGCAGGACCGGCGGGAAAATTGCCGATGTGGCGTCTTTATCCAGGAACACTGTCCCGGTCCGCGAAGTTTCGACGGCGAGGACTTCTGGGGAGGAAAACGGCAGGGGCAGTACGGGGACCAGGAGGGCGGCGGCGGGGATCGGGAGGAACGGCCGCCATACGGCAATCCGGTCCCCGCCGCGTGTGCCGAAAACGGCCAAAGCCGCGCCGAGCTGTTCCCGGCCGGGATACAGGTAAAAGCGGCGTCCGGGGATTAGGGCGGCCAGGGCTTTAAGGAGCCGCGCTTCGGCAAAGTGGGGAAGCGGGGCAAAAAGGCCCCGTTCCGCGCTGTTTTTAAAGGCGCGGAGCAGTCCCGGCGGAGTATGCCCCAAAATGGCCCGGCCGCCGTACTGCCAGAGGTCAACAATGCGAAGACCGTTTTTGGCATAAAGCCGCCATCCACGGGCACGGTGTATTTCGGGAACCAGGCGAAGCAGGTTATCGTCTTTTATCATATAATCCCTGTCTAATCCTCACTTCCTATTTTGGTAAATTTGGAGCTTTGATACGTGCTTAAAAAACGGGTTTCATGCCCATTATCGAAACGAACCTTTATCACCGGGCCGTCTTCGCCTTCCTCAATTCCGGCTATACTTCCGTAACCCTGATCGTCGTGGAAAACCCGCTCCCCCTGCTTCCATCTGCCGTCGGAAGAACTTTTCCCCGTAACCGCGCCATACCCGCCATTTTCCGCGCCGTATCCACCGTACCCAGTACCGCATCCGGCTTGTCCGTGCGTCCCCGCCGCCCCGCCCTTTCCCGCGCCGAAACCCGCCGGGGCCGCGCCGATAATCCGCAGCAGCGATTTGTCCGCTTCCCGCAGAAAAAGCGACGGGAGCATGGGCTGGGTTCTGCCGTACATGCGGCGCATGGCGCAGGAACAAAGGTACAGTTCGTCCATCGCTCTGGTCACGCCGACGTAAAAAAGACGGCGTTCCTCTTCCAGATCATCCGCCTCTTTATCATCCCTGGGAAAAATCCCCTGTTCAAGCCCCGTAAGTACCACCCGGCGGAATTCCAGTCCCTTTGTGTTATGCAGCGTAATCAGGGTAACCGCGTCAAAATCCTCCGGCCGGTTTTTTTCTTCTATGGAACGATCAAGCTCGATGTGCTCAAGAAATTCGGCAAGCCCGTCCATGCTGGCCGGATAAAGACTCGCCGCGTCAACCAGTTCCTGTAGATTCTCTGTCCGCTGGTATCCGTTGACTTCGTCATGCGAACTGTGATACCCGGCAAGTCCTGAATCACAGATCAACGCCGCCGCGCAGACCGAAAGCCCTTCGCCGGATTTGAGCGGCATTCTTGCGGAAAGCCTGTCCGCTTTCCCGGCAAGCAGGGCGCGGCCCCGGTCCAGCACTCCGGCAAAAACCTTTACCCCTGCTGCGGCTTTGGGGGAAAGGGCTGCCTGCCGGGCGGCTTCGAGCAGGCCCTTTTCGGAAAAGAGAAACTGTTTTTCAAAAACGTCAATGATTTTTTCAACACTCGCCCCGCCTATTCCACGGGCGGGCTTGTTCACCATCCGGCGAAAGGCAACTTCGTCGCGGGGGTTCGCCAACAGGGCAAACAGGGCAAGGGCGTCTTTTATTTCTTCCCGTTCGTAAAATTTAAGAGAACCCACCACCCTGTAGGGAATGCGCCGCCAGACCAGCTCGGTTTCAAAACCACGCGATTGGGCGTTTGTCCTATAGAAAATGGCCCAGTCGGAATACCGCGCCCGTTCCGGGCCTGCATCTGTAACAGAACGCCCGATAAGTTCCGCGCAAAACCTGGCCTCTTCATCCTGATCGGGAAGAAACGCCAGAACCGGTTTTTTTCCGCCGGCGCGGCAGGCAGTAAGGGTTTTGCCCAGCCTGCCGCTGTTGTGATTCACCACCTGGGAGGCAAGATTCAGTATGGGAGCGAAAGAACGGTAGTTTCGTTCAAGCCGTATAATGTCGGTTCCGGGGAAACGATCGGGAAACTCAAGGATGTTTTTTACCTCAGCGCCCCGGAACCGGTAAATCGACTGATCGTCGTCGCCGACGGCGCAAAGGTATGTTGTTTTGCCTTTGAGTTCGTAAAGCAGCCTGAACTGGGCGACATTGGAATCCTGATATTCGTCCACCATGATAACCGAAAAGCGGTCCCTTAGTCCGGCGGCAAGGCCGGCGTTGTTCCGTAAAATTTCAACCGGCATTTTAATCAGATCGCCGAAATCAACATTGCCGATTTTTCTTTTCTTTTCTTCGTAACGGGCATACAGGCCGCGGAACCCCGGCGTGTGATCCACCAGATCAAGTTCCGGATCTTCGGGGGAAAGAAAATAATCTTTTGCCCGGGAAATATCCGCCGCTATTTTCCGAAGCTCAATCTTCGGTGTATCTTCCAGCAGAGTCCCCAAAAGCGATACCGCGTCATCGTCATCGTAGATCACAAAGCCGGGATGCAGGCCCGCAAGGGCGGCGTTGCGGCGGAGAAACCAGGCCCCGAATGAATGAAAGGTCTTCAGCATCGCCCCGCAGGCACGCGCCTCTATACGCGAAGCCCTGGCGGCCATTTCCCTGGCCGCCTTGTTCGTAAAGGTTACCGCGAGGATCGAAGCGGGAGGAAAGCCCCGTTCCCGGATAAGGTATGCTATTTTTGTAGTAATAACCCTGGTTTTGCCCGATCCCGCTCCGGCAAGTATCAAAAGACTTTTGCCGTCGTGCAGCACCGCCTGCTGTTGTTCCGGATTGAGGGAATCAAGATATTCACACATAAACCGCTGCCCTAGAGAATGCTTTCGATGCCCAGATTTTTTTTCGGCGCCCGGACCCGGACCGTAACGGCGTCATTGACAAGCTGGCTGATCTGAATGTCACAGGCGGCGCTTAAAAGGCGGTAGGCGTCGGGAAAATCCAGGGCTTTCTTCCGCATTAAAAAGTTCACGGCATCTTCTGAGGCGGCGCGGACGGCGGCGTTAAAACTGCCGTCACTTGCTATGGTATAAATACTGTCCGCGGTTTCTACCATGGGCCGGGAAGTAAAGCCCTGTTTAATAACCGTGGTTTTAACGCAAATTTTCCCGGCGGTTTCAATGCCCGTACCGCTGAGTTCCCCGTCGCCCATGCAGGCATGGAGATCCCCGACGGCAAGCCCCGCCCCCGGAACGGCAACCGGCAGGTAAACCCTGGAACCGGTGGTTATAATTGTGGTGTCCATGTTGGATCCGTGATCCCCCGGAATGGCGCAGTGAATATCCCCTTCGCGGGGCGCCACTCCCATAACCCCGATCATGGGAGTAAGGGGAAGGGATATGTCCGGGGAAAACAGGGCAAAGCTGTCCTTGATGGGGATGATCTTCGTGTCAGGTTCCGTGATCCTGTCTCCCAGGATACCAAGCTTCGGGGAAGTTACCATGACCCCCTGGGGGGCGAACTGAATATCCAGCACCTCGACGCACAGTACGTCCCCGCTCTGTGCGCCCGCGACGCCAATGGGACCTACCGAGCAATCCATGATTGAAATGTCGATCTGGGGGCGCAGAACCTTTTCGGAAGAAATCTGCCCGCTGTAACAGTCGTCCACTTCCACCCAAAACGTTTCCCCGTTTTCCACAAAATAAGCGTGGGGATTTTTCCGGTTGAAACTGAATATAACCTTGTCTTTTGGGATTGTCCGCATACTGCCCCCGTTAAAAACCGGAAGGATCCCGCCGCCCCGCGCAGGCGGCGTTTTAATTTTGGTTAAAGTTGTTCGATACCTGAAGTTATCGAGCAACTTTAATTAGAGTTTACCAACCGGCGGGAAGGAAACCCAGCAAACTGAGAATGGCATAGACGGCCGCGCCGCAGAACAGAATGATCATGATCCACTGTACCGCCCTGCCGGCGATAAAGCCGTTTTTCCACTCAGGCTCAATGTCGCCGTGTTTTCTGGCCGAGTTGAGCATCATAATCGGCAGGATCGACATTATCACCCCGCCGAATGTACCGGCAAGATAAATGGCGTCGACGAATCCGACCAGTCCGCTGTAAGCCAAAATAAAGGGCGGAACAGCCACAACGGCGATACAGAGCAGCCGGGTCACAATATCGCTTTCAGATTTGAATTTAAATTTGTCCACGATATTGGTCAAAAAACTTCCGCCGACCGCCCAATAGGAAGTCATCATGGCGCACAGCGCAAAGGCGTTCGCGACAAAAAAGGCCCACTGACCCAGCGCCCTGCCCCAGGCAAGCGTAGCCACCTCGGTTACCTTGTCCCTGCCGGTAAGGGACAATACCGCGAGAGGAACCAGGGCCAGCAGAACCAGCGTTATGGCCATGCCGACGATAATGGCCTTTGGCAGTTTTTTGGGGGAATGGGAAAGCCCCCGGGCAAGTTCGGGAACCGCGTATTGGGCGATAAAACAAAAGATCGCCACGTTAAACACAGGCACCGCATATGTCCAGTTTGAATACATGACATTGCAGATCTTCGCGTCGGTGGAAACGAAGGAAGCGATGATAATAACCCCCACCAACACCACCATGCCGGTACTGATGATTTTTTCGGCAACCCCGGTTGCCTTGAGGCCAAACCACACAACAAGTACCGCGGGAATTGAAAAGATCAGGCTGCCAAGCGGCGTCGGAATATTGAGCAGCTCCCCCAGGATTCTGCCGCTGCCGCTGGTATAGGCGATCATGCATCCGATGGAATTGGCGGCCACCGAAATAAAGATCAGCCACGATCCCAGTTTGCCGACATACCGCTCGGCGAGACCGGGAAGCTGGAGCGGGACTTTCGTGCGCAGGGTTGTTTCAGCGACATAGAGCATGGAAGCGGTGGTAAAAAACCCGGCGATTATCAGCCAGATCATCAGAACCGGCCACCCGGCCAGCCTGCTCGAATATGCCAGGCCCAGTATCCCGGACCCGATATTCGCGCCGACAATAATCAACGCCGCCTCCCAAAAGGTTAACTTTCGAACTTTGAGGGCATTCTCCTGGCTCATCTTCAATCCTCCTTGTGTCGGACAATCCCTGACGCACAGGCCCGGAACCGATCCGCAGGCGTCAGTTTACCATTGGTTATTCGTCCTGGCAAGGCCGCGCCCGGCAAGAAAAAAATTACCGCAAACAGGGAAGAAAATCGCCGGGAACGGAAAGATGAAGATATTCACCGCGAAGGACACCAAGAACACGAAGGTTTTTGTAACGCCAGCCTTTGTGTACTTGGTGTCCCGCCGTCCCTGGACGGCCTGGTGGTTAAAATGAGAATTGCCGCCGCGTTAATCCAAAACGACTTCAAGGTCGAAACCGGCGCGGCGCGTTACCCGGCAG
>JAIRWM010000209.1 GCA_031268975.1 Treponema sp.
GCCCGCCGTAAACCGGCAATACGAAGATACCGCGCCCGTGCTTGGGGCAGGCGCACAGGGATGAAGCGGGCGGGGGCGCCTTCGCCGTTTCGCTGTGTGCGCCTGGTATGTGCTCTCCGGGCGCGGTATCTTCGCCGTATCGGGGGGGCGGGTACGCCCCGCCCGGAAAACGTGCGCGAAATATTGAGCGCGTTTTTCCCAGTAATGATAGCACGGCGTAGGCCCCGCAACGGCCGCTGTTACAGCTAAGGCTGAAAGGCCGCCGTCCCGGAAAACGCGCGCGAACCAGTGAGCGCGTTTTTCCCAGTAATGATAGCACGGCGTAGGCCCCGCAATGGCCACAGTACCCGCAAAGGCCAAAGGGCCCGCCCGGAAAACGTGCGCGAACCAGTGAGCGCGTTTTTCCAGTAATGGTGGCACGGCGTAGGCCCGGCAATGGTCACAGTACCCCGCAAAGGCCAAAGGGCCGCCCGTCCCGGAAAACACGCGCGACCCAGTGAGCGCGTCTTCACCGCAGACGATAAACGCATGCGCCCCGGAGCGCGCCCCCCGATAAGGCGAAGATACCGCGCCCGGAGAGAACATAACAGGCGCACACAGAGAAACGGCGCAGGCGGGTGTCGGCAGGAACGGCACGGGCTTGCCCGTGCCGTTCCTGCCGACAGGCCCCGCCAGTTTCCGTATTCGTGCGCCTGTCCCAGGGCACGGGCGCGGTATCTTCGTGCTGGGCATTTGCCAAATCCGCAGGTTTACGGTAGAATACACATATGTCCCAAAAACAGTTTACCGTGCTTGATCTTATCGACATAGACCTTAAAGAACACAACGCCCTGAACCTTCGCTGCATAGGGGGGCGGAAGGGTCTTGCCAGGGAAATCAGTGTCCCCAATATCAACCGGCCGGGCCTGGGCATTATGGGTTTTTTTGAGTCGTTTGCCTACAACCGCATTCAAATATTCGGCCGGGGGGAAACGGCGGCGGTCAAAAAAATAGCGGAAGAACAAAAAGGCGGCACGATAAAGCAGATGTTTACCTATCCCCTGCCCTGCTGCATTTTTACCCACAGTCTGAGCCCGGATCCGGGGTTTTTCCAGGAGGCGGAAAAGGCCGAATGCCCGATACTCCAGACAGATTTTGAAACGTCCGAATTTGTTATCCGCCTTACCCGGATTCTTTCCAACATTTTCGCTCCGTCGAAAAGCATCCACGGGGTGCTGGTGGAAGTGTACGGTCTGGGGATCCTGATTCTCGGCGATTCGGGGGTAGGAAAAAGCGAGACGGCCCTGGAGCTTATTGAGCGGGGGCACCGGCTTGTCGCCGACGATGTTGTTGAAATCCACTGTATCAACGGAAACATCCTTATGGGCCAGGGCGCGAACAGGATTATCGGGCACCATATGGAAATACGGGGGATGGGGATAATCAACATAACCTACCTTTTCGGGGTCAGGGCGATACGGGACCGGAAGGAAGTGCAGCTTGTCGTTGTTCTGGAGGCGTGGGATTCGGCGAAAAACTACGACCGGCTCGGCTCGGAAGAACAGACAATGGAGATTCTCGGGGTAAGCGTTCCGAAGCTGGAAATACCGGTAAAGCCCGGCAGGAACATCCCCATCATTCTGGAAGTGGCGGCGATGAACGAACGGCTGAAAACAATGGGCTACAATTCTTCCAAGGAATTTAACCACAACATTCTAAAGTGGATAGAAACCGACACCGCCCATTCGGTATACTACGGGCCGGAAGACATTATCTAGGAGGCGTGGTGTACGAACAGACGGTACGGGTTATTAACCGCGCGGGCGTTCATGCCCGGCCGGCCGCTCTGATTGTTCAGGCGGCGAAAGATTTCACAAGCGAAATCTACATGGAAAAGGAAAACGACCGGATCAACGGCAAGTCCATTATGGGCGTCATAACACTGGGGGCCGCGTACGGCTCTCTCCTGAAAATTATAGCCTCGGGCGAAGATGAGCAGGCTGCCGTAAAGGCGATTGTTCATCTGTTTGAAACAAAATTTGAAGAAGAATGACGGGGAATGATGATAGAAGACGGGGAAGACATTATCGGGGAAAGCCAGGTTATGGAAGACCTACGGCGCCTGATAAAAGAGACTGCCGCCTCACCGGCCCGGATTCTGATAACCGGGGAAAGCGGTACCGGCAAAGAGCTTATCGCCCATACGATTCACCGTTTTTCTCCCAGGGCGGGCTTCCCCTTTGTTGTGATAAACTGCGCCGCCATTCCGGACACGCTTATCGAGAGCGAGCTTTTCGGATACCGCAAAGGCGCGTTTACCGACGCGGTTTCGGATCACAGGGGAAAATTTGAGGCCGCAAATCACGGTACGCTTTTTCTTGACGAAGTGGGAGATCTGTCCAAAAGCGCCCAGGCAAAGCTGCTGCGGGCAATCCAGGAAAAGAAGATTGAACCGCTGGGATGTGAAGAGGGTATTTCCGTTGATGTAAGAATACTGGCGTCCACAAACAAAAACCTTGCCGCCGCCTGCGCCGCCGGGCGTTTCAGGGAAGACCTTTTTTACCGTCTGAACGTTATCCCCATGGGCATTCCCCCGCTGCGGGAACGCCGGGGTGACATTCCCCCGCTTTTCCGGCATTTTCTCTCTGTTCTCAAGGCGGATGTGGATCTTGCCCCCGACGGAGAAGCGTTTCTTTCATCGTACAAGTGGCCCGGAAACATCAGGGAGTTGCGCAACCTTGCCGAGCGGTGCCTCGTTCAGGTTCCTCCGGGGGGAAAGCTCGGCGAAAAGGTCCTGCGCACCCTGCTTCTGGAAAAAGCCGTTCCGGGCATACCTGAAGAAAAAAAGCGTATTTTAGACTTGCGTAATGCGCTGGAAAAGGGGTACAATGAAGCAAAAGAACTTTTTGAGCAGCAGTATCTCAGGTATCAGATGGAGAAGCATGGCGGCAGCGTTTCCAAAACAGCGTCTGCGGCGGGGCTTACGCCGGTCAGCCTCAGGGCGAAGCTTGAAAAATACCAGATACAGTAGGGCATGAATTTCTGCCGCCTTGTCCCCCGGGGGCACAAGGCGGTTAATACCAGCTTTCAGGAAGAAACGATGAAAGAGCCAACCCAACGCCAGAAGGAAGTGCTTGCATTCATCTCGAACTACATCAAAGCCCATTATTATCCGCCCACCATACGGGAGGTGGCGGAACGGTTTTCCATTTCCGTTAAAGGCGCCTATGATCATGTGTCGGCGTTAAAAAAGAAAGGCAAACTCAAGTTGGGCGACAAACGTTCCAGAACAATGGAAGTGGTTCGCGGCGAGGGCGATCGTGAAACGGACGGTTTTGTGGAGGTTCCCGTACTCGGCATCGTAGCCGCGGGGCGGCCCATTTTGGCGGAAGAAAACTGGGACGGGAGCCTCCCCATACACAGTTCCATGCTCAAAAGAAACAAACAATACTTTGCCCTCAAGGTAAAGGGCGATTCCATGAAGGACGCGGGAATTCTGGATAAAGATGTGACCCTTATCCAGAAACAGAATTCCGCACGGGACGGCGACATTGTGGTCGCCGTGGTAGACGAAGCGGTTACCCTGAAACGCTTTTACAGGGAAGCGAACCGTATACGGCTCCAGCCGGAAAATGCCGAATATCTTCCCATTTACAGTCAGGATGTACGGATTCTGGGTAAACTGGCCTATGTAATCCGTTCCTGCTGATATGGCATCGGGGAAGTGTTTTCTCTTTTTGGGCCCTGAGCTTGGAGAAAAGCTTGACGCCCTTGAAGCGATACGGAAAAGTTCAGGCCGGCGGCCGGACGGTGCAGCCGTAGTTGAGGAAACGTCGTTTTACGCCGGAGAAACGCCGGTATCCCAGATAGTGTCGATCGTCAAAAACGGAAGCCTCTTTTCCCAGGCGCGTCTTTTTATCATCAAAAATCCTGAATTTTTCAAAAAAAAGGATGAGATAGAACTGCTTGTTCCGTGCCTTGAAAATCCCGGCGACGGGGTAACGCTTGTCCTTCTTTCAAACGAAACGCGGCTGGACAAACGCATTGAAGACGCGGTTCCCAGAGAACAGAAACGGATTTTCTGGGAACTTTTTGAAAATAAAAAAACTGAATGGGTCGTTTCTTTTTTCAGGCGGGAAGGCTGCCGCATAGACGAAGGCGGCGTTGCGGCCATTCTGGAACTGGTGGAAAACAACACCGACGCGCTGCGGAGGGAATGCGGGCGCCTTGCTTTTTTTCTCGGCAAGGAAAAAATAATCGGCTCAGGAGATGTGGAACAATGCCTGTCCCATACGCGGGAAGAATCTCCGTTTACCCTGTTTGCCGCCGTGGCCCGGGGAAATCTTTCAGGCAGCCTTGATATAGCGCGGGCCCTTCTGGGGGCAAAACAAAGCCCCCAGGCAATATTGGCAGGCCTCGCCTGGTGTCTGCGGAAACTCCGGGATTACGTTGCCTTAAAGGAAGCCGGAACAACCGGAGATTTCGAGTTTAAAAAAATCGGCCTTGGATCTCCAAAAGTACGGGCCGATTATACAGAAGCCGCCCGCCGCTGGAAAAACGCCGACAAACCCCTGGCAACGGTAGCCGAGTACGAATACCTTTTCCGTTCTTCCGGGGGAGATTTTGAACAGATACTCATGGACACCCTCATATACCGCCTCGCATCGTAGCCTAGACCGACATGGATGCCTCCCGGCCGCCATGGACGGCGGCCACCCGGTAAATGACCAAAAACGCTTCCGCGTTTTTGGATCGACATGGATGTCGCTTTGCCGGCATGGATGCCGGCAGCCAGAGAATGACCAAAAATGCCATGCATTTTTGGATCGACATGGATGTCGCTTGATCCACGGGGAACGGTAGCGATATACTGACATCATGGGTTCTGTAAAATTTTTGCGTGTTTTCTTTTTTTCGCTTTTGCCGTTTTTAATTTTTTCCTCGTGTTCAAAAACCATCGGCTGGGGCGTTCTTTTGTGGTACACAGAAGATCCTTCCATCCCGTCAGGAACAGTGCTTCCTGTTTATGTACGATCCAACATAGAACAGCTCTGGATTGCCGGGGTTCCGCAGGCGTATAGATCGGACAAAAACGAAGAGCTGATAGAAATACCGCTTCCCCATCTGGAGTTTGCGAAAAATAAAAAAGACGCTGAAAAACGCGCCCTGGATCGCGGGGAATACGCGCGTACATACGCGGAAACCCTGCAGGACGGCCTGCCGGTGCGGGATCAGCCGGAAAACAATTCCCGCCGGGTATACCGGCTCAAGCTTGGCGAGATAATCAAGGTTTTGGACAAAGTGGAAGGGACATCCGCCATAAGCACTACCGGGGCCCCGCTTCCCGGCGATTGGCTGTTGATACTTACGGAAAACGGCGCGACCGGTTACTGTTTTTCTTACCGGCTTAAACTCTTCGAGCATGAGACCGGGCCGCTGGCTCAGAAAGAGCGTGATATCGACACAGCCGGAGACGCCGATTTGGACATTATGCTGTCCCGTTCATGGTACCCGGAATCGTACGCGAACATGGTTTCGTCCGGGGAGATCAACATTGACGATTTTTCCAAAGGCTGGGGATTTGACAGCGGCACCGAATCCGGCACGGCAAGGATATTCCTTCCAAATACCGATTTGCGGTTTCCCTACAACCGGATAAAAAAAGAAGCAGACCGTATCTGGACATTTGAAGGCTCCACCCTGCGGGTAAGCCTCCGTTCCGAATCGAGCCTTTTGGTCCAATACGCGGATCAGAACGGACAGAACAGATCTGTCGCCTTCATAACCCTTCCGGAAACAGCCGAGAACATTGTCAGAAAAGAAAACGAAAAACGGCAGGCCCGGTTTCAGGCTATTTACGCGAACGGCCCGTCTTTTTTCAGCGTCAACTACGGAACGGTTACCTTTACGTCAGACAAGCGTTTCAGCTGGCCCGGAGCGTTGGGCCTTCCCTTGGGGATGCTCGGTGAATCGACACTGTACAGCGGTACTGTGGACATGGGACGCTATCTGGGCAAAGACCTTGAAGCGTCGTATAACGGGGCTCTTGTCCTGATTTTTGATGCGGTAAGCGGGCCGAAAGATGAATTAACGTTTCTGTATTCCATGGAACCTCGGGGACTGCGGTTTGAATACGCCCCTCCCGCGAACGTAACAGGTTTAACCATAAACCGCGCTGATCCGTATTCTCCGGTAATTTATTTCAGCGCTCAATGAACCTCCTCGCTCCTCCGGGCGAGGTATCTTGTAAGCGTTGCCTCGTCTACGAGGTTCGGTCTGCAAGGAAATTATGTAACTGTGGGGGTTTGTTACCATGCTATCTAAATATAACATTTTTGGACCGCCCGAGGGGCGGGGTATCAAACCCCACTGCGAATGAATGTTCCAAAAAACTCAAGCGGCAGCGAGCACAAAAAAAGCGGGCGCGTTCAATGCAGCAAAATATCCCTGGCGTTCGGCGACCGGGACATCCTTAAAGAGGTAAGTCTTTTTCTCGCGCCCGGATCACGGGCGGCGCTTGCGGGCATTAACGGTTCCGGAAAAACAACGCTTCTGAAAATCATCGCGGGAGAACTCGCGTTTGATTCAGGAGAAGTTGCCCTGGAAAAATCCTGCCGTATCGCCTATCTGCCCCAGGCGGGAACAACCAGGTTCCCGGCGGAA
>JAIRWM010000024.1 GCA_031268975.1 Treponema sp.
TATCCGGCATCGGCGGTTCCGATCCCGGAATCCGGCCGGCCGCCGTCCCCAAAGACACGGACGCGGCAAAGGCCGGTTTGACCAGCCTTGATCCCACACCTGTGCGGGCACAGACCGCAGGCCATTATTCGATAAGAAGGCGGCCCATGCGGTTTCCGGTTCTGTTGACAAATTGAATGGGATCCTGAACTTCGAACGGCTCAAGCAACACTCCCCGCGCGCCCCGGCGGACCCATATCTTAACCAGGGGAATGCCCTCGCCGTCTTCCGTTACCACGCTGGGTATGTCCTCCACAAAAAGAATGTCGGCGACGTTGAATTCCATAAGTGACGGATTTACCCCCAGCGGATCGTACACCAGAAGCATCTTGTTTTTTTCGGACGGATGGGGATGGGCGCACCCGGTAAAGGCGACGGCGTTTTTCGGCGGCGCCCCGGAAAGTTTGACAAGGCCGTTAATGGGCAATGTTTCAAGCACCCCTGTTTTCATATACTACCCCGCGATACCCTTGCGACAGCAAAAAGCCACCCTTACTTTAAGTATCACCCTGCCAGGCCCCTTCTGTCAATGTTTTTGCCGCGGGGTTCGTCATTGACTAAAATTCGTATATGTGTTTAAGCTGGCTCTATCCTTCCTTCCATTCGTTCTTTAACGCTAACTGAGTGTGTGGTTGAAGCAAGGCAAACAAGAACTTAGGAGGTTCGTATGGGTTTCTTGGGTCTTTGCCTGCTCTTCGTGGGTATAGCTCTAATCCTGAATGGTGTTGCGGCAATTTCGAATTGGGACGCGAAGACCACGGCGTTTATCAATCTGGTAACCGGTTCTATCCTGGTGATTGGCAATTGTATCGGACTTGTCAGGGCGGACATGGCGGCGCTGCTGCCGTACAACAACGCGGCGGCGGGCTTTCTGTTCGGTGTTACCTACTTGTTTATCGCGTCCAATTACCTGTTTAAGCTGGATCCGCGGGCGTTCGGCTGGTACAGCGTGTGCGTAACGATCTTCGCGGTGATAAGCGCGGTCGTTTGTGTACAGGACGGGCTTGTATCCATGGGACTGCTCTGGACGGCCTGGGCTGTTCTGTGGCTGGAAGGATTCCTGCAGCTTGGTTTAAACATTAAGCCCCTGGGTAAAGTTTTTCCCTGTCTGAGCATACTGGAAGGCATCTTCGCGACAGGCGGCGCGGGTGTGTTCATGCTGTTTGGCTGGTGGCGGTAATGCCGGGAACTCAGGCCGTACCGCGCTCGTTCCATCTGTCGACTATGGGCTTGAGCTTTTCCAGATAGTCCGGGCCCGTGCCGCAGCATCCTCCGATGATGGTGGTGCCGTTTTCAAGAAGGACGGGGGCGGAGGACGCGAATTCGTCCGCGCTCATGCGGTAAACGGGCTGTCCGTCGACAAGTTCCGGGAGGCCGGCGTTGCTTTTTATGTAAACGGGAAGATCGGAAAGATCCCTCAGAATGGGGGCAAGGTTTATATAACCGTCCGGGCCGTAGCCGCAGTTTGCCCCGATTGCCGAGGCCCCGGCCGCCCCGGCCGCCTTTACCGCCTGTTCCGGGGTATTACCCATAATGGTCCTGTATTCGCCGTTTTTGTATTCATAGGTCATGGAGGCGATTACCGGCAGCCCCGCTGCGGCGACGGCTTTGACGGCGATGGTCATTTCAGCGGTGTCGGTCATTGTCATGACGGTGATAAGATCCGCCCCTCCCCGCTTCTGTGATTCGGCCTGTTCAAGAAAAGATTCGTATAACGCTTCTTCGGCGACCTCTTCCATAACAAGGAGCTTCCCCGAAGGGCCGATACAGCCTGAGACCCGGGCCCTGCCGGAGCAGGCTTCCGCGGTCAGCGCCGCGCCGACCCTGTTGATTTCCGCCGTTTTCCCGGCCAGGCCGTACCGTTCAAGCTGGAAACGGTTTGCCCCGAAAGTATTGGTAAGTATCATTTCACAGCCGATTTCAACATAGGACGCGGCGACGCGGCGGACACAATCCGGGTGCGAAAGGTTCCATTCCGCCGTTGAAGCTCCGCTCTTGAGGCCAAGCTTCATCAGCTCCGTTCCGACCGCCCCGTCCGCGAGGACAACCCTGCCTTTTGATAACATTGTGAAGGTGCTCATGGAGAAATTGTACCATAAAGAAAGTTTTCCCGCCATACGTTCCGGTAGCATTTCAATTTGAGGCATCTCGTACGTTCCGCCGGACATCTTGTTCCGATTGAAAGAATTTTGTAAGCTGACACCATGCTGGTACTTAAATTCGGCGGTACATCCGTAGGATCCAAAGAGGCCCTTTCCGGCCTTGTTTCCATACTGAAAGATTCAGATCATTGTGGCAGGGTGGCCGTCGTAGTCGTGTCCGCCCTTTCCGGCGTGACCGACTCCCTTGTCGCCGCGGCCCGAAGCATGGTAAAGCCCGCCGGAGAAACCCGCAAGTCAGGCGGACGGGCCGCCGGCATCATCTTGGAAATGAAAAAGCGGCATTTGGAGTTAAGCGCCGCTTTTCTTGACGGGGAAGAAAAAAAAGCTGTCGACGGAACACTGTGTGATTTGTTTGCCGCCCTTGAACGCATGCTTGACGGAATCGGCATAGTCGGCGAGCTGTCGCCGCGCAGTCTTGACGGGGTTATGAGTTTCGGGGAAGCGTTGTCGGCGCCGCTTGTCGCGGCAGTTGTACGGGCGGGGGGAATAAAGGCGGAATATCTTGATTCCCGTGAACTCATCGTTACCGACAGCTCTTACGGCGCGGCCCATGTCGTCCAGGAAGAAACTTTTCGCCGCATCCGGGAACGGGTGGGGGAGGGCGGCGCGTTGTTTGTCGCCTCGGGATTTGTCGGCGTTTCGGGGGACGGCTCGACGACAACGCTGGGCCGGGGAGGCTCCGACCTTTCGGCGGCGGTTTACGGGGCGGCCCTTGACGCGGAAAAACTTGAAATCTGGACCGATGTTGACGGGATTATGACCTCCGATCCGAAACTGGTAAAAAACGCGTTCCGCATCGATTCAATTTCCTACGAAGAAGCCATGGAGCTTTCCCATTTCGGCGCGAAGGTTCTTCATCCTCCGACGGTAAAACCCGCCCTGGAAAAAAACATTCCCATCGTAATCCGAAATACGTTTAATCCGCGTTGTCCGGGGACTGCGATTACAAAAACGGCCGGCTCAAGTCCTTACCCCATACGGGGGATAAGTTCCCTGGCAAACGTAAACCTTATACGGGTACAGGGGTCGGGCATGGTCGGGGCGGCGGGGTTTTCGTCGCGGCTTTTCGGCGCACTGGCCGGCAGGAAGATCAACATTATTCTTATCAGCCAGGCGTCAAGCGAATACTCGATATGTTTTGCCGTTGATCCCAAATCGGGAAAAGACGCGGTACGCGCCATAAAGGAAGAGTTTGGCAGGGAGATTGCGGACGGTGCCATTGACGCCCCCGTTGCCGAAGACGACCTTGCTATAGTGGCCGTGGTCGGCGAAAACATGAAGCGGGTTTCGGGTATTTCCGGCAAAGTGTTTCACGCGCTGGGACGCAACGGGGTCAACGTCGCCGCCATCGCTCAAGGGTCGTCGGAACTGAACATTTCACTTGTGATAAAAAGCCAGGACGAGGCGAAAGCCCTTAACGCCGTACACGAGGCGTTTTTCCTTGCCGGGGTACGCTCGGTAAACTTATTTCTTCTGGGAACCGGCCTTATCGGCGGAACCCTGCTCGATCAGCTTTGGGATCACCGGGAGATCCTCGCCGATACCTACAAGATCAGGATAACCCTTGCCGGGGCCGCCAATTCCCGCGGCATGATCTTCAACCCCGCCGGGCTTGATCCCGCTGCGGTAAAAGAAGCGCTGAAAAAAAACGACGGCGGACGCCCGCCTGTTTCGGGAACGGCCGGGGAGGAGGAAACGCGGCTCCCCCCGGGAATTGTTCCGGAACAGTTTAATCTTGAATCGTTTGTATCCCGCATGAAAGCGTATAACCTTCCCAATACGGCGTTCTGCGACTGTACCGCCAGCGAAAACGTTTCCGCGGTATACTCAGAAATTCTCGGCGCTTCAATTCCCGTTGTTACGCCTAACAAAAGGGCCAACGCGGGAAGCTACGAGTACTACAAAACCCTTACCGACTATTCCCGTGAACGGGGCATTCCGTATCTGTACGAAACCACGGTCTGCGCGGGCCTTCCGGTAATTTCCACGTTGAGGGATCTGTTCCTTTCAGGCGACAGGGTGCGCCGTATTGAGGCGGTGCTTTCCGGCACGCTCTCGTTTATTTTCAACAACTACGACGGCAAAAAGCCTTTTTCCACGCTGCTCCGTGAGGCGAAAGAGGCCGGTTATACCGAACCGGATCCCCGGGACGACCTTAACGCCATGGACGCCGCGCGGAAAGCCCTGATACTCGCGCGGGAATGCGGCATGCCGGTGGAATTCGATTCGGTGGAAATCGAGCCGCTTCTGCCGCCCGCCTGTTTCAAGGCGCCCGATGTGGAAGCGTTCTTCCGGGAACTTGAAAAATGCGACGATTCGTTCAGGGAACGCCATCTGAAAGCGGAAGCCGAGGGCAAAGCCCTGCGCTACGTAGCTGTTATCGAGTCAGGCGGCTGCGTCCGGCTTTCTTTGCGCGGGGAAGAAAAAGGCAGCCCGTTTCGGACATTGAAGGATTCGGACAACATGGTGGTGATCACCAGTGACCGCTATTCAACGCTTCCCCTGGTGATAAAGGGCCCCGGCGCGGGAGGGCAGGTAACCGCGGGAGGCGTCCTTGCCGACATTGTCCGCATCGCGCGGACGCTTGTGTAAGGCGGGGGCTGAACCGGTAAACGGAATCACTACCCGTGAGGCGGCTTGCGGCCTGTTTTGGCGCCTTTCGGCGGTTTTTTTATCGAATATTCTGCATCGCCCGATTGAAAGAAAAGCAGCAACTGTTCTTTACTTTTTTCAATAATGTCAAATTCGCCGTTTCCCATGGCCCACACAAAACAAATTCCGTCCAACAGGTAAATCATGGATTCATACAACGCTTCCAAAGGTATGGGCGATTGAATTTGTCCCTTCTCTTTCGCATGCCACATTAAAGTCAAGAGTGTATCCCGGGGATAGAGTTTCCCAGGGGAAAATGAAATACGCTTCTTTTTTAAATTGATCCTCAGTAATTCCCGAGTCAGCTCTACTCCGCCCCGGGTCATGTGTTTAGTATAAATCAGGTTAATGCGGATTAACTGATCCAGATAGTCTCCCGAGGCCAATATTGACAATAATTCGTCACCGGAATAGATATTTTCCAGGGAAAAATAATCCAAAAGGACATCTTCCTTGGTTTGATAATAGTAATAAAAAGTTGTCTTTGTTACCCCGGCCTTTTCGCATATCCTGTCGAGGGTCACCGCGTCAAAGCCCTGTTTCTGGAATAATTCAACCGCGCAGGCTAAAATTTCATCCTTCTTTGACAGTCGCGTAGTCATCAATACTCCCTTTTCCGAACAAATAATACCATAAGATATTTAGATAAGCAATTATAGTACCATGGTAATATAAATATATTACTTAATTATTGACAAATAAGTATATGGTTACTATAATACCATTACCATATTACAGAGAGGTGTCTATGAAACAGTATCCGAATTTGTTTAGTGAATTGACGATTGGAAAAAGGGCGGTAAAAAACCGGATTGTTCTTGCGCCGATGGGCGAAGGGATGGCCAATCCCGACGGTTCCATGAGCGAACAATATATCCGGTATTACGCCGAATTTGCCAAAGGCGGCTGCGCTGTTATCACCCCTGGGGTAGTTTGTGTCGATTACCCTTACGGAAAGCCGGAAAGAAGCGTTTTCCGGATTGATACCACCAAAAACATACGGGATTTGAACCGTCTCGCGGAAAGAATTCACGGATATGGCGCCATGCTTATCCCGCAACTCCATCATGCGGGGGGACAAACCGATTACACCCTGACGGAAGGGGAGCAGCCTCGATGCGTATCCGATATGGACGTGGATCATATCATTATACAGCTTCACCGTCCGCTGGGGCCTCAAAAAGAACTTGGTACGGAAGAAGTAAAAGAACTCGTGAAAAAATTCGTTCAGGCCGCGGTACATTGTCAAATGGCGAAATGTGACGGCGTCGCCCTGCACAGCGCCCACGGGTATCTCTTAAACCAATTTCTGTCTCCGGCCCTCAACGCAAGAACGGACGAGTACGGCGGCTGTCTTGATAACCGTGTCCGTTTTGGGGTAGAGGTTATCCGGGGAATCCGTGAGGCATGCGGCCCCGGTTTTATCATCGGCGCGCGGATCCCCGGCATAGAATCAATAAAAAATGCCTTAACCAACGAAGAATGTGATGAAATCGCCCGGCGTTATGAAGCGGCCGGCTGTAATTATCTGGATGTCAGCGTTGGGGCAATAAATGCTTTTTCCCAGGCTGTGGAAACGGAAAAATACGCCCAGGGCAACCGGGTACATTTGGCGGAAAGGATAAAAAAGGTGGTCGCCATTCCGGTAGGCGCCGTAGGGGTACTGCGGGAGCCTGCATTCTGCGAAGCCTTGATTAGAGAAGGCCGGGTTGATCTAATCTATATGGGCAGGGGCCTGATTGCCGATCCGTATTGGCCGGAAAAAGCGCGAAAAGGCAGGGCGGACGAAATACGTCCCTGCCTTTCCTGTAGTGATGGATGTGCATATCGAATGTCCGGTACCGCCTGTGCTGTGGGTTGCGCTATCAATCCCATGGCAGGCAGGGAGTTTGACATTGGTCCCGTGGTAAAAACTGAAAAGCCCAAAAAAGTCGTGGTGATTGGCGGAGG
>JAIRWM010000051.1 GCA_031268975.1 Treponema sp.
TGAAAACAGCCCTTCTTCACTATCACCTGAGGCCCGGCGGGGTTACCACGGTCGTACTGCGTCAGGCTCGGGCGCTGCTTGAGGCGGGCGACGAGGTTGTGGTATTCAGCGGCGAGGGACCGGCTTCTCCCGGGTGGGCGGATATTCCGGTAACGGTTATCCCGGAACTGCACTACGACGCGTGGCGGCCGGCTGCGGGGCAGGACCTCGCGGACGCCCTGTCGCGGGCGCTGGGCCGGGACGCCGGTGTTGTGGTGGTTCACAATCCCCTGATACGGAAAAACAGCGCCCTGCTTGGCGCGCTTGCCGAACTTGGGGGGCGGGGGGAAAAGCTACTCCTTCAAAACCACGACCTTGCGGAAGATTTCCGGCCCGATGTGTATTCAGGGGGGGGGTACCCGGAAAACTGCCACTATGCGGTAATCAACAGCCGGGACTACGGCTTTCTGCTTGAGTCAGGGCTTACAGAAGCGGGGCTTCACCTTATCCCCAACGAAGTCAGCCCCATATCCTTCGATCCCGGCCATGAACGCAGGCGGTATCTGTACCCGGTGCGGGGCATCAGGCGGAAAAATCTGGGCGAGGCGCTGCTGCTTTCGCTTTTTATTCCTCCCGGCAGAACCGTCGCCATTACCCAGCCGCCGACCACGGACAAAGATTCCCGGGTGTACCGCCGCTGGAAAGACCTCGCTTTGGAACTGGAACTTCCCGTTGAATTTGAAGTTGGGTTACGCGAGGAGTTTTCCCGCGTTTTGGGAAGCGCCTTTGCCGTAATCACCTGTTCAATAAAAGAGGGCTTCGGCTTTTCCTTTCTTGAACCCTGGACAGCAGGCCTTGCCGTTACCGGACGGCGCATTGACTATGTATGCCGTGATTTTGAAAAGAACGGAATCCGCTTTGACGGATTCTACGACAGCCTTGCCCTTCCCGTCTGCGGCGCGACAAAAGACTATCCCCGGCGTTTTCGGGAAAAGCTGGAACGGGCGGCGCGGGGCCTGTACGCCGCGTTCGGCATGGATCCGCCGGAGCAAGCCGAGGGGCCGCAAAGCGGCGATGGTATCCCGGACTTCGGCGCGATGGATGAAGAACTACAGGAAGATTTTATCCGGGCCGCCGCCGGTGACTCGGGGCTCCGGAACGCCGCCGGCGAACTCAATCCGTTTTTGCGGACGCTCCCGGAATGGGAACCAGGTCCCGCCCTTGTGGCGGCAAACCGCGCGGCCGTGCTTGCCGCGTATTCGCGGGAGCGGCTTGTCCGGATACTCCGGGAAAGCTGCCGGAAGGCGCAGCGTCCGGTTACGCAGTCAATATCGCCGGGCGTTCTTCTAAAACGGTTTCTCGATCCGTCCCGGTTTTTCCTTGTCGGCATCGCCAATGACTGACGCGGAAAGACGGCTGTGCGTAAAAATAATCGCGGAACGCTCTTCTCCCCTTTTCCCCCTTCCGCCTGAATTGCCCCCTCCCTGGGACACGTTTTCAAGCGATTTCCCGGCGGGGATCAAGGCGTTTATTTTCGACCTCTACGGAACCCTTTTTATCTCGGGCGCGGGAGAAATAGCCGCCCGGCGGGAAACTCCGCCTGAAAGCGGCTCGTCTGTCCGGGCAGGCGCTCTGGAACCCATGACCGCGTTTTTCCGCGCGAAGGTCGCGGCGGCCCATAAAACGGCAAAGGCCGGGGGCCGCACGTTCCCTGAAATCCGCGTGGAGGAAATCTGGGCCGGCTATGACGGCTCCGTTCCCGCCGGGCTGGGACAGAGCCGTTCCCCCGTGGAGCTTGCCCTGCGCTACGAACTTGCCGTGAACCCGGTTTATCCCATGCCCGGCGCGGCGGAAACCATAGCGGCCCTGCGCCGGCGGGGTTTTACGCTGGGCATAATTTCCAACGCCCAGTTTTTTTCCCCCCTCCTTTTCGAAGCGTTTTTCGGACGGACTCCGGCGGAAATGGGCTTTGATCCGCGCCTTCTTGTCTGGTCGTTTGAGCAGGGCGAAGCAAAGCCCTCCGTCCGGCTTTTTGAAAAAACGGCGGCAGTCCTCGGGACACAGGGCATAGAACCCGGCGAAGCGGTCTATATCGGGAACGACATGAAAAACGACATTGTTCCCGCGGCAGCGGCCGGCTTTAAAACCGCCCTTTTCGCGGGAGACGGCCGTTCCCTGCGTCTGCGGGAGATGCTTCCGATCCGCGCGGGGGGGGACGGCGGGGCGGAGAACCTGATACCGTCCGTAGTTATACGGGATTTACAATCCCTCACGGAAATCCGATAATTAAAATGATGTTTACACCGGAATTATTGCGTCTTGTTGTCAGGTTAGTCGGTTCCTGGCAGGTAATAGCGGTTACCGTCGTACTGATTCTCTATTTCACGCTTGTCTCGTATGTGGCCCGGCTTTACCACAGGCCCGGATCGTTTTCCTTTACGCCAAAACCGAAAAAGCAAAAACCGGGAAAAGCCCCTCCGCCCGACACGGAGGAAGATGTAAACGATGAAGAGCTCGGCCTGGAAGAGGAATGATCTACAGGCTGATTTTCCCCTTCCACGGGAAATGCCGCCGTACCGTGAGCTTTCCCAGTTTGACAAGCAGCGATACCGCGTGTTTCGCTTCTTCCTCGGACCAGGCGGCCCCGTTCGATCCGGCCAATACTCCCGGCGCTTCTCCCACAGTGTAACAGCGGTTGTTCCGGCGGAAAAAATCCAAAAGGCTCTGTTCTTCCCGGCAGCGGGGGGAAGCTTCTCCCGAACAGACGTCGCAGCAGTTCTTTTCAGGATGTTCAGGGCCGGGCCCCGGAAAACGGTAATCCATAAGATCCATCAGCGCCTGCCGCCTGCATTTTTGTACATTCCGGGCGTATGCAAGGAGCTTTTGTACCCGCGCTTTATTTTCCTCCGACCCCGCCCTTGCAAGCACGAGCGCGTCTTCTTCTCCCCACAACAGCACGGCCAGGGACGGCTGTCCGTCCCTGCCCGCCCGGCCCGATTCCTGCAGATACGCCTCGGCGGAAGGAGGGCAGTCGCGGTGTATCACCGTCCGTATATCGCCCCGATCAATCCCCATTCCGAAGGCGCAGGTCGCGACAAGGATAATTTTATCATTTTCAAAAAACCATTTTTCAATATCGGACCGTTCCTCTCTGCTTAATCCCGCGTGATAAAACCGCACGTTCTGTCCAAACCAGTACCGCAGATACCGGGCAAGTTTTTCGGTTCCCTCCCGTGAAGAACAAAACACAATGGCCGGAAGCGCGTTCTTCAAGAGAATATCCCGTACCGCAAGTTCCCGCAGCAGCGCTCCCCTGGCGGTGTATGTTATGTTGCTCCTATCGGGGTTTCCCACAATCCGGTTGACGGTAAATTCCGGCGGAGTCCCGCCGAATATATAGCGCTCGATTTTTTCAAGCACCGGGGCGCTTGCCGTGGCGGTAAAAGCCGTAACCAGCGGCAGGGGAAAGCCTGTTTCCCCCGGCCCGGAAGCCGCCTCAGGCCGCGCCGCAGCCTCAGGCCGCGCGGCCGCCGCGATCTCCGCGATACGGAGATACGAGGGCCGGAAACTTTCACCCCATTCGCTGACGCAATGAGCTTCATCAATAACCATGTGTACGATGTTTAAACCGGGAAGAATGTCCATCATTGCGGGTGTCAACAATACTTCCGGATTCGCGATAACAAAACGCCGCTGTCCGCTTTGTATGCTTCGGATCAGCTCGCGCCGTTCATCCGCGTCTTGTCCGCCCCGGAAAAGAACGGGAACCAGGGAAGCCTCGCCGGTTTTTTCGGCCAGGCTCCCAAGCCGCCGCTGTTGATCCGCCATGAGGGACAGGATCGGATAAATCACCAGGGTTACCCCGTCAAACAGCATGGCGGGAAGCTGGAAGCACAGTGATTTTCCCGCTCCCGTGGGTAATATGACAATTTGCCGGCCCGCCGTCTGCCTGTCCGTGGTTTCAACATCCGGCCCGGTTTTCAGCGCGCTAAAAGCTTCAAGTATGTTCGAGATAACAAGCCGTTGATAGGGAAAAAGGTACTCAATACCGAAATACCGCTTTGCCGCGGCGGACAACATGTCCCTTTCCGCCGGGCCGCCCTCATCAGCAAAAACCATATCCGCCTCCTCCTTTTATAAGGCGCGGATACGGGTTCTGCTTTAATTCATTACAGAGTAAATCGGCGCTTCCTTAGAAGGCGTATCCGACACATACAAGAGCTATCATCCTCAGCGGGTCCGGGTTGTCGTTCAGGTGAAGCAAATTGTACTGGAACGCGGCCCCGGCGTAGAGTCCCGGCACAGCGGCGGCGGTGAATCTCACCCCTGCCTGCGCCGACGCGATAAGCGGAAAGCCCATGTCGCTTTTGATCGAGCTGTAGGTTCTGTCGTCATGATACCCAAGGCCGAAGGTTATGTACGGACTTATGGCGACCGACGACAGTTTCACGTCAAGCTGGCCCTTAAAAAAGAAATCCACTTCCGTTATGTCGGAGCCGACATACACCCGGAGGCCCGCGTACCGGAGAAACGATACCGCTCCGTAAAGGGCGGGGCCTTTCCCGAGAAGCTGGGCGTATCCCGCCTCGACGGCGATGGTGCTTTCGGTCCTGAGCCGGGCGGACTGTTCCCGTTTTGCTTCTTTTTCGGCGACAAGGTTTTTGTTTCCGGCGGCGATTTCGCCGAATGTCCTAATCCGCCATACTCCGTATTCCCGAACCCATTTTGAACTGACATCTTTCCCGTTTATCGTAAAGACAACTTCATATTCCTCGGACGCGCCGGAAACATTCGAGATAACGGCTTTAATCGCCCCCTGCCCCCGGATGTTGTTTTCAATGGTCCAGGCTACCGCGTACCCCATGGCGCCCACAACACTGTCTTCGAACTTGTCGGCAAAACTCTGCAGTACCGTGCGGGGCGCTTTCTCAAACAGTTCCGATGTGGCGTATTCGGCGTTTTCACCGATACAGGCGGCGGAAAGAAACCCGGCAATGTGGGGATACACGGCCTTGTTTCCGCCGAGCCCTTCGGCAAATTTCGCAAGCCGCGCGTCCAGGGCGGCGCGGAAACTTTCCGGATTGGGGTTAAGGGCCGAGTCGACAAACTGCCGGGTTGTATTGGCCGGAACGGCATAGTTTGCCGCCTGCCGCCATAAGGCGCTTAAGGTATTGATCCCCGCGACCGCGTATCCGGCGGGGACATTTCGTTCCTGAACAAGCAGCGGGCCGCCGGAATTGCCCGGATCGACCTGGGCCGTGTGCTGAATGAACGGCCCCATAAGCGTATCGTCGTCAAAACTTTTGGGGAAGCGGACGCTTGCGTTGGATACCATGCCCCTGCCAAACTGCCAGATTGTCGTCGTTCCCATTCCGGGAAAGCCCGCCGAAAACACGTCTTCGCCTTCTTCCACGGGACGGGAAAGAAAAGCGAGCCCCGTGTCTACAGGCTTGTCGCCCGGAGCGAATGCCAAAATGGCAAGATCCGATTCTTCGTCGTCGGCGATAACTTTAAGGCCGTCGTAGGTTTTTTTGAAACCGTCCTGGCGTTCAAAAGTAACGGAAAGACTATACGCCTGCGCAATGACGTGATGATTGGTAATGACATAGTTCTGTCCGGCCCCGTCGCTGACAATAAAACCTGAACCGGTTGCGCCTTTCAGGAAAAGATCAATGGCCTTGACCGCGTCGGATTCTCCGTCTTCGGCAAGCTCGGCCTTGACTTTTTCAAAATAAGAGACGATATCGGGATGATACGTTTGATTGATAAGCCCGACATAATCGCGAAGAGCCCCCGCGGAAGGCGCCTGTGTCTGGGCAAACACGGCACAGCCGGCCGAAACCAAAATAAAAAACAATACCACGCTACGCTTCATATCTGTATCCTCCTTGTCTTGTAAAACACCTTTTCCGGGACAGTCTCAAGTCCACTACAGCTCCCCAAGTTTCCAGCTCTTTACCGCGCCGTCAACCCTGCCCGGAGAACCGGTCTGCGAAGCGGTTTCCCAAATCGCCACGCCGTATTCGGTTTTCCCAAAAATAAAACCGTGGTCTTTTGTATAATTGGCTACGGTATATTCCTTTCCCGGTTCAAACGTATATTTGAGTGAAATGTCATCTCCGGTAATATGATACGATGTATTGCCCCTGCCTATGTTGACCCAGTAATTAAAAAGTATTGTCATTTCCCCGGCAGGCAGGGTAATCTTGTTAACCCGCCATTTGTCGTTTGGATACCAGTTGGCATTAACGTCAATCCCGTTATACTCCAGCACCGCCAGGCCGCTGCCAAACACGACCAGAACGCTTTGATCCGGAGGAATTGTTTCGTCATAGGTAAAGACACCCGGCGAAGTTCCACAGCCCGCCGCCAGCAGCGCCGCACCCAAGACAACTGCCATAGCGGCGGTTTTTTTCACACTCACTGTTTACTCCCATTAAACGCGGATAATGTATTATACCCCCACTTTCAGAAAAATTCAATACAATCATTCCCCTTTTTCGACTTCTTTGACCGCGCGGTTATTGTACGTTTGGTTCATTTTACGGTCACGTTTAGCCCGGAGGGGCGGGTATGTACCCGCTACGAAACAGCCCTACTGTATTTCCAGAAAAAGCGCGAGGATGACGGCGGCGAGGGCGAAAAAAGCCAGTATGTAGACCCACACGGGGAGGCCGGAAATCAAAAACCGGCGGGGCGGTTTTTCCCTGCCGCGCGGCGCCTGACGCCCGGGTACGGCGGAGCCGCCGCCGGGGGCCGCGCAATATCCGCAGACAGGGCAGCCTTCCCTGAACAGCCATTCGGCGGCGGTAAAGCCGCAGGAAGGGCAGCGCACCGATTCAAAGACCCGGCCGCAGGACGGGCAGTGCGCGGCGCCGCGGTTTACTTCGGCCCCGCAGTTCTCGCAGAAAAATCGGGCGCCGGGTTTGCCTCCGCCCGAGGCTGTGCGATCAGCCATTAACCCGCGGCTTTGGAGGAAGATCCATTTCCGGAAGATGCGCTGTCTTTCCCGGCGGAGGAAGCGCCGGCCGCGGGACAGGCGGAAGATCCGGACGCGCCGCCGGCCGGGCAGGATGAACAGGCGGAATCCGCTTTTTTTTCATCGGGCTTTTTCGGATTTTTACCTGAGGAAGATCCGGCTTTTTTATCGGTTACATAGAATCCGGATCCTTTAAAAATAACCCCGCTCCCGCCGTTGATGAGCCGCCGTATTTCTTTGCCGCATTCAGGACATTCCTTCAGCGGATCATCGCGCATACTCTGAAAAGCCTCAAAACTGTATCCACAGCTTTTGCATTCATATTCGTAGGTAGGCATTTTTCCCTCTAACTTCCCTGAGAATATACAGACAACGTATTAAAAAGTAAAGCCAAGTCCCTTCCGTCCATGCTCCCCGTGTTGAGTATCAGAGTTCTGCCGTCCTGTTCGGGAGCTCTGGAAAGAAAGACTCCCACAAGGCTCGCGAAATCGGCGCCGCCTTCCATGGCGGACAAATCAATGAAGGCCATAGCCAGGCGCGCCGTGGCGAATATTCGGGCAATGGCGGCGGCCTGGCTTCCACTGGCGGTTTCAAGCCGCAGTGTCGCCCGGTACAAAGCGGCGTCTGGGTTTTCCGCCGCGCTTTCCTCCGTGCCGGCCGCGGGCTGCCGGTACACCCCAAAGACAAGCTTCTCTGCGGGAATCCGCAGCGGGATCCCCAGCGCCGAGATAATTCTGTCAAGCGCGCCGCCGGGATTCTCCATCCACCCGGAAAGGACCGCGCCTTCCCGGAGCGAAGCAAGGCCGGCGGGACGTTCGGCGCCCGGAGCTGCGGCAAACGGATCGGCGTCGGAGATATAGGCCCGCGACGCGCCAAGGTAAACCGAAAGGGAAGATTTTTCCGAATGCCAATAGTTTATTCCCGACGCGGATTTTGTTTTGCTCCAGTCCCTGTTTGTGCTGAAAAACATACCGCCACGCCTGCTGGGATACCTGCCGCTCGCGGCGGCGAGAAAACGCCGGGGGCCCGTACTGTAAAGGGCTGCGGTTACCGAATCTGTCATATCAAGAAATTCCGAGATTTCCCCGCCGCTCATGTTTCCCAAAAAAAGCCTGTCCAGTATGGGCCGGGCTGACGCTACGTCGGCGTTAAAGTAAATATCCGCGCCGGGGGCCATAAACGCGAAGCTGTCGGCGCGATCCGAGTAGAACGCTTCCGGTTTCGGGGAAGATTTGCAGCCGGAAAGAAAAAGGCATCCGGCGGCAAAAAGATAGCCGGCGGCAAAAAGCAGGCAACTGAAATTCAGCTTTTCGCTATTTTTACGTACCATGTGTCATCTCCTGAATCGAGGGGTACCATCCCGTCTGTCTCTCCCCATTCCATTGAAACCGCCAGTGTTTCAGAAGCGGCATAATCGGAAAAGGTTTCCCAGGCCAGCTTAAGCCGGGGCGATCCGTAAATGCAAAGGGCTATCCTGTCGGTTACATCAAGGTTCGCCTCTTTCCGGGCGTTTTGTACTCCCCGGACAAGATCCCGTATGTCGCCTTCCCGGGAAAGCTCTTCGGTAACTTCGGTATCAAGCCCAACGGTAAGCGTTCCTTCGTTAAGCACTTTGAGGCTGGCTTTTTCCAGCCGCCGTATGTCAAGCTTTTCCGCGGTAATCTCCACCGCCCGGCCGCCGGCGTCAATGGACAGCGCGGCCCCTTCAAGCAGACCCTGTATTTCCGCTTGGCTAAGCTCTTCTATGCGCCGCGCGGCGGCCTTCATGTCCCTGCCAAGCTCTTTCCCCAGTATTCTGAAATTCGCCTTTGCTTCGTATTCAACAAGATCTTCTTCGTTGTCCCGAAACACCACGTTTTTGACGTTAAGTTCTTCCTGAATAATGTCTTCCATTTCAAGGAGTACTTTTTTTTCTTCCGGATTCCGCGTTACAAGTTCCACGGTTTTAAGGGGCTGGCGAACCTTGATGTTATACTGGGAACGCAGCGCCCTGCCCATTGAAACGGCGTGCCGTACCACGGCCATTTTAAACTCCAGCGGCCTGTCCCGGCGTCCCGCGCGGGAAACGGGAAAATCCTCAAGGTGAACGGACTCACTGTCACAATCGCGCCTGAGATTGCTCCATATCGCGTCCGTGGTAAACGGCATGAACGGGGCGGCGACAGCGACAAGTTTTTTCAGCACATCATACAGTGTACCGTACGCTTCGTTTTTGTCGGCGTCTCCACCGGAAACGGCGGTATTGCGCCAAAAACGGCGGCGGCTGCGGCGTATGTACCAGTTGTTGAGGAGGTCTATAAATTCCAGAATATGATCAACTGAACGGGAAAGATCATAGGCGTCAAGGGAAGCTTCCACTTTTTCCGCGAGGTTTTCCGCTTCCGACAAAATCCACTTGTCAAGTGGATTTGACGGCCTTTCCGGCGCGCCGTCCGGCTTGGCGCCGTCAATGTTCGCGTATGTAACAAAAAAACTGTAGGCGTTCCATATCGGGATGATGATGCCCTTCATCACTTCCCGTACACCTTCGTCGCTGTATTTGAGATCGTCGGCCTTGACAACCGCGGAATGAACAAGGAAAAGCCTCAAGGCGTCGGCGCCGAAACTGTCCACCACCTCCATCGGGTCCGTATAGTTGCGCAGACTCTTGCTCATTTTTTTACCGTCGCCCGCCAGAACAAGGCCGGAAACAACGCAGTTTTTAAAAGCGGGTTTTTTGAAAAGCGCCGCGGCGAGAATCGTCAACGTATAAAACCAGCCCCGGGTTTGATCAAGACCCTCGTTGATAAAATCCGCGGGGAAATTTTTCTCAAAAAATTCCCTGTTTTCAAAAGGATAGTGATTTTGTCCGTAAGGCATCGCCCCGGATTCAAACCAGCAGTCAAGCACTTCCGGTACGCGCCGCATAATCCCCCGGCAGTTTTTTTCGCCTCCCCTCCCCTTTACCGCTTTTGAACAGGGAATGGTGATTTGATCCACAAACTGTTTGTGCAGATCTTCGGGATCGTTTCCCGAAAGTTCTTTCAATTCCGCACGGCTTCCGACACAGATAATTTTTCCGCAGTCGGGGCATCTCCAGATCGGAAGTGGATTTCCCCAGTACCGGTTCCGGCTTATCGCCCAGTCTCTGGCGCCTTCAAGCCATTTGCCGAAACGGCCTGTCTTGATATGATCCGGCACCCAGTAAATTTTTGAATTCGCTTCGATCATGTCATTCTTGATCTTCTCAACATTGACAAACCATGATCCCACGGCCCGGTAAATAAGCGGACTTCCGCATCTCCAGCAATGGGGATACGCATGCAGTATCTGATCCCGCCTGACAAGCTTTCCTTCCGCCTTGAGCCGTTCCAGAATCGGCTTGTCTGCGTCTTTTACAAACATCCCCCTGTAGTCGGAAACTTCATCGGTAAAACGGCACTCCGCGTCTATGGGACAGACTACCGGAACCCCGGTTCCTTTGAGTACCCTGGCGTCGTCTTCGCCGAAACCCGGCGCGGTATGCACAATGCCCGTCCCGTCTTCCGTGGAAACAAAATCGCCCGGATAGGTGCGGAATGCGTTTTGTTCGGACGCGGCGGCAAAATACGGGAACAGCGGTTCGTACCTGATCCCCATAATGTCGGCGCCTTTTTTCCGCCACAGTATCCGGGGAGCGGCGCCGGAGGGCACGCCGGCAGGGCCGGAAACCGGCTCAGGTTCCCCGTCCGGCGCCGGGGGCAAATTTCTGTAGTAGGCGGAGAGCCTTGACTCGGCAAGAATATAGCGGTCGCTGCCGTCCTGAACCAGCACATAACCAATATCCGGCCCGATTGTCAGGGCCAGATTGGACGGCAGCGTCCAGGGGGTTGTGGTCCAGGCAAGAAGATAGGCGGCGCCTCCGGCCCCTTCCGCAAGATCCGCAGGTTCGGTCGCCCGCGCCGCCGGGCTGCCGGGAACAACGCCGGTTACCTTAAAGCGCACCGTAATGGCCGGATCGTGAACATCCTTAAAACCGCCGAGGTTAAGTTCGTGGTTTGAAAGCACCGTCGCGCAGCGGGGACAATACGGGAGAATGTAGTGGCCTTCGTAGAGGAGGCCCTTTTCCCAAAGGGACGCCATAATATGCCAAATGGTCTCCATGTAGTCCCTGTCCATGGTCTTGTAGTCGTTGTCAAAATCCACCCAGCGGCCCAGGCGGTTAATCACCCTTCTCCATTCACCGACATAACGAAGCACCGAAGCGCGACAGGCGTCGTTGAACCGGGCGATGCCGTACTTTTCAATGTCGGTCTTTGAGTTAAGCCCCAGTTCCTTTTCGATGAGGGTTTCAACCGGCAGGCCGTGACAGTCCCATCCAAAGCGCCGCTCCACATGGAAACCTTTCATGGTTTTATACCGGGGAATAATATCTTTTATCGTAGACGGCACAAAATGGCCGAAATGGGGCATTCCCGTCGCAAACGGAGGGCCGTCGTAAAACACAAAATCCCGCCTGCCTTCCCGCTGCTCAACACTTTTTTCAAAAATACGATTCTGTTTCCAGAACGAAAGAATATCTTCTTCCAGTTTGGGAAACTTTACCTTGGGATCAACCGGCTTATACACACATTCCTCCAGAACAAACTATACCTAACAAAGCCCCAGGTGTTCCAGCGCCCGGACTATGCCCCCTTTTCCGCAGGGAGCGCTGACCCAGTCCGCCGCCGCCTTGAGTCTGTCGCAGGCGTTTCCCACGGCTATACCGGTGCCGGCAAAGCTAACCATGTCAAGATCGTTTTCGCTGTCGCCTATGGCGACGCAGTCTTCACGGGTCAGGGAAAGCGCGTCAAGCACGGTTCGCATGCCCCCGGACTTGCTTTCTCCCTTGAGAAAACAGTCGTAATGGGGAATTTGATCATACAGGTCAAAAAACCGTTCCAGAAACAACCGTGTTTTGCCGTCGATTGTCTTATCCACGGTCATCATGGAAATATCCGCGTCCGGATATTTCCCGGCAAAATCGTCCTTTTCCGTTATCTCGATATAGCCGGATCTGTTGACGCAGTACGTCGCCCGTTCTCCCTGAAACGTACAGTGTTTGCCGTTCTCCAGGAACAGGGCGCTTACCCCGCAAAGAACATCCACCGGCGCCGACTTCCGGTAAAGGACTTTTTCACCCAAGCGGACATACACCCCGCCGCCCGCCACGCTTCCGTCAAAACACGGAACGTCCCGCACTTTTGGGGGGATGTTGGCAAAGCCCCTGCCCGTACA
This sequence comes from Treponema sp., assembly GCA_031268975.1. Classification (GTDB taxonomy): domain Bacteria; phylum Spirochaetota; class Spirochaetia; order Treponematales; family Breznakiellaceae; genus JAIROH01. Next base: position 12,194 of record JAIRWM010000051.1, read on the forward strand.
GATAAAAAAGGCATGCCCCGCGCGCCGGGCCTTTTCAATTCCGTTAATATCATCGTCAAAGGGGCCGCCGTCTTTTGTGATAATCGTGCCGTCAATGTCGAGAAAAATTGCTTTGCGTCTGTCTTTCATAAAGGGTTCCCGCCATTGTATACTTTTTTTTGATTTATGGCGAGAACCGAAACCCAGGCCGATATGTTTGCGAACCGCCTTTTAAAACGGCAAAAACACCTGAAAAAGTGGGCCCGCCGCACCGGCGCGGGGGCGTATCTTCTCTACGACAGGGACATTCCCGAAGTCCCCCTGAAAGTGGAATATTACCCCTCCTCCGATCCGGGACCGGGCGGCGCGCTGGGTATGTCGCTTTACAGGCGGCCGTATGAAAAAGGCGAAGATGATGAAAACGCATGGCTTGAGGCGATGAAAGCCGCCGCGGCTTCCGCGCTGTGCCTTGACCCGGCGGACATTTTTCTCCGCATGAGGGAACGGCAGCGCGGCCCGGCGCAGTACGGCCGGCTTTCGGATACAGGCGCGCGTGCCACGCGGGAGGTGCGCGAGTACGGCATCCGTTACCGGGTAAACCTTTCCGCTTACCTGGACACGGGGCTTTTTCTTGACAGACGCCTCTTCCGTGCCCGTATCCGGTCAGAGGCGGCCGGGCTGCGAATACTCAACCTGTTCTGCTATACCGCCTCCCTTTCTGTGGCGGCCGCGGCGGGCGGAGCGGCACGGGTGGACTCCGTTGATCTTTCCAACACCTATCTTGACCGGGCGCGGGAAAATTTCGCCGTCAACGGCCTGTATCCCCAAAAGGAAGAACCGTTTCGTTTTATCCGCGCGGACGCGCTCAAGTTTATTGACGGCGCAAAAGGCCGCGCCTGGGACATGATCATCCTCGATCCGCCGGCGTTCTCAAATTCAAAAAGCATGATGTCCGACTTTGACCTGAAGCGCGACCACCCCGTCCTTGTTTCCCGCTGCCTCCGTCTGCTGGAAGACGGCGGGACGCTGTACCTCAGCGCCGCCGTTAACGGTTTTAAACTGAACGGGGAAAAGCTGAGCCCCGGGCCGCGGGGAAGAAATGTCGACATTGAAGACATTACGGAAAAACTCAGGGACGAAGACTTTACCGGCAGACGAATCCCGGCGACATACCGGATCACCCGGCGGCCGCCGGTTCGGGGCTGAACGCCGCCTGAGCACGGCGGCCGCTTTTTGGGGCGGCCTTTCCGCACGGGCGCGGCCTTTATCCGGGTTCTTTGATGTTGTACTTCCGGCGGAACCGTTCTATGCGTCCGGCGGTATCGACAAGTTTCTGCTTGCCGGTAAAGAACGGATGGCAGGCGGAACAAATTTCTACCTTTACGTCCTTTACGGTGGAACGGGTCTGGATAACATTCCCGCAGGCGCAGGTTATTGTCGTTTCTTCATATTTTGGATGAATCTTGTCTTTCATGGTAATCCTCTCTATCGTTAATCCACCCCGGCCACGCCGGTATTCATGGATCGCAGGAACGCTTCATTATTCTTGCTTTTCTTCATTCTGTCAACCAGGAGTTCGATGATCTCAATATCGTCCATGGGGTTGAGAACCTTGCGGAGCACCCAAATTTTCTGGATCGCTTCTTCGGTAAGGAGAAGTTCTTCTTTTCTTGTGCCGGATTTTTTGATGTTGATTGAAGGGAAAAGCCTCCTGTCGGAAATCCGCCTGTCCAGGTTAATTTCCAGGTTGCCGGTACCCTTGAATTCCTCAAAAATCACTTCGTCCATGCGGCTGCCGGTCTCGATAAGGGCCGTTGAAATGATCGTAAGGCTGCCGCCTTCCTCGATATTCCGCGCCGCGCCGAAAAAGCGCTTGGGCTTGTGCAGGGCGTTACTGTCAACGCCGCCGGAAAGAATCTTGCCCGAAGCGGGAACGGTCTGGTTGTACGCCCGCGCCAGGCGGGTTATGGAGTCAAGGAGAATCACCACGTCTTTTTTGTGTTCGACAAGGCGCTTTGCCTTTTCCAGTACCATTTCCGTAACCTGAACATGCCGGGACGCCTGTTCGTCAAATGTCGAAGAAATTACCTCCGCGCGCACCGTCCGTTCCATGTCGGTTACTTCTTCCGGCCGTTCGTCAATAAGCAGCACGATAAGGTACACTTCCGGATGATTCTGGGTAATGGCGTTGGCGATCTTCTGCATCATAATCGTCTTTCCCGTCCTTGGGGGCGCGACGATAAGCGCGCGCTGGCCTTTGCCGATGGGACAAAACAGATTGATAATCCGTTCGGAAACGCCCTCGGTAACGGTTTCAAGGTTCAGTTTTTCGTTGGGATACAGGGGGGTAAGGTTGTCAAACGGTATGCGGTTTTGGGCGACGGTAGGATCGTCGTAGTTCACCGTCTCTACCCGGAGCATCGCGAAAAACCGTTCCTGTTCTTTCGGACTGCGGATTTGGCCGTAAACCGTATCGCCTGTTTTGAGGGCAAAAAGCCGTATCTGGCTTGGGCTTATGTAAATGTCGTCCGGGCCGGGCAGATAGGAATTCTGGGGACTCCGCAGAAAGCCATAACCGTCGGGAAGAATTTCAAGCGAACCGTAGGCGTAAATAATGCCGCCGCGTTCAGTGTGGGCTTTGAGTATGGAAAAGATGATCTCCTGCTTTTTCAGGGCCATCATATCCTCATGGGTGATGTTGTAATTCGCCGCAAGTTCCCGCAAATCCACCATGTTAAGCCGGATAAGCTCGTTTATGGAAAGCCTGGGCTTGCCGTTGTCTTCCCCGGCTCTGGGCTCCGGTTTGCCGTAAATGTCCGGCATGGAAGGAAGCTTCGGCAGCCCTCCGTTAAAAGTCCGCGCGGGGGCGGAACTTTCCCCGCCCGGGGCCTCGGAATCTTCGCGGGCAGCGTCTTTAGCGGCGGTTTCCCGGATAGTGTCTCTCGCGCTGTCCGCGCCGCTCCTGCCGCGGGAATCTCCGGCGGCGGCCTGACGGGGCCGCGCCCTGATCACCACTTTCCCGTTGGGACGATCTTCCCCGTCAAACAGCCTCCCTTCCGAAGCCTCCCCACCCTGCCTAATTACATCGTCCCCGGATTTTACCGCGCGGGGTTTCCTCACATAGGCCATCAAAAAAACTCCTGTACTTGTTTCAGTATTTGATTAACGGCTTCCAAAGCCGCGTTATTACGCAGTTCGTTACGGGAACCGGTTAAATGAAAAATCACCGTCTGTACCGGGCCGTTTTTCAGGGCTGTCCCCACCCAGACGGTCCCGACCGGCACCCCGGAGAGGTCTCCTTCCGGCCCCGCAAGTCCCGTTACCGAAACAGCCGCGTCCGCGCCGCTTTTTCCAAGCGCGCCTTCGGCCATTGCCGCGGCTGTTTCGGCGCTGACAAGGCCGTACTTGCCAAGGATTCCGCCGGACACCCCAAGCATGTTTATCTTCGCTTCGGGGGTATAACACACAAAGCTTCCCCAAAAAACCCCTGACGCTCCCGGAACCCGGACGATTCTGTCGGCGACCAGCCCCCCCGTACAGGATTCCGCCGCCGCGAGCAGCAGCGCTTTTTCCCGCAAAAGGGCGACAAGGACTTCTTCGCCGCTTCGCCCGTTGGCAGCGGGCTCTTTTGCAATGGTACCGGGGCTAACCATTATTTCTTTTTAAATCGGCCCGTATCTCTTCTACGGGGCGGGAAAATATTTCAACCTCCCGTTCCGTTCCGGTCATGCTGCACTGGCCCTCAAAAAGAACCCCGTCGGCTATGCGGAGCCTGCCGGCGGAAACATCGCCTTTAAGGCTTGATCCGGGTAAAAGGTCAATTTTATCCACGGCCCGCACCTGTCCCGACACGGCGCCGTAAACCGTAAGGGAACTGACCGAAATATGATCGGCTTCAACTACCGCGCCCTTGTCCACGACAAGCGCTCCGGTCGCTTCAATGGAACCTTTGAATTTTCCCTGTATACAGAGCGTTTCCCTGAATTTAAGGAAACCGTCAAAACTCGTTGTGCTTCCAAGAACAATAAACTTTGAAGCGCTTTTTCCTTTCCTGATCTTCGACATTACGATTCCCGCGGAGAGCTGCGTATTTGATCTTCCAGTACAGAAAGCCCTATTTCATTTTTCTTGAGATTTTCCCATTCGGCCATGGTACGTTCTACCCGGGCGTCAAGTCCGGCTATGTGCTTCCTGACAACCTGACTCTTTTTTCTAAGACTGTCAAGAAGGGCCGGCAAATCTTTTTCGCCGACGCTGTCCGGAGAAATATTTTTTATGGCCAGATCAAGATCGTCCATGCCCGCGATAAACTGGGCCACATCGCCTTTAAGCTCCGCGCTCATTTCCTCCGCCAGATTAAGCCGGGACTCCCTGGCCACTATCTGGGCAAACAGTTCCCGGTTCCGGAGCACCGCCCGTATTCTGGCAAGAACCTCGGAAAAATTAAAAGGTTTGGTGATATAATCATCCACGCCCATTTCAAACCCTTCAACTTTGTCTTTGACATCGTCAAGGGCGGAAAGCATGATAATCGGAATTTCCCGGTATTTCGGATCCGATTTGAGTGTTTTTGTAAGCTCCCAGCCGGACATCCTGGGCATAACATTGTCCAGGAGGATAAGATCGGGAAAAAACTTTTTGACCTTTTCAAGGCCTTCGACGCCGTTTTCCGCTTTCTCAACCACAAAACCCAGTTTCGAGAGCATTACGTCGAAGAATTCCGCGTTAATGGTTTCATCATCAATAATGAGTATCTTCCTGCGGGTATTCATACGTTCCTTCCGTTTTTTATTTGCTTTAGTATACCCAGAACGGCGCCTGTTAGCAAGAGCGCAATGGCGGCGGCGGTAAAGAAAACCCCCGCTACATCGCCCCATACGGTATACAGAGCCGCGGGTTTAACAAGGGGAATCGAGGCGTTAAGATAGGTTTCCACAAAAGGCTCCGCCATCGCAAGTACCCTGCCGGACGGATCAACCGCGCAGGTTTGGCCGGAAGCGGTAGACCGGATCATGGAACAGCGGTTTTCCACCGCCCTGAAAACGGCCATGGAAAGGTGCTGCATTTGGGCGGGGACGCTTTTCGACCAGGCGTCGTTTGAAACGTTCACCAGCACATCGGCGCCGTTTCGTACAAAATTCCGTGAAAGATAACCAAACGTGTCTTCAAAACAAATAGGCGTTGAAAACGCAAGCCGCCCGGTTTTAAACACGGTCGCCTCGACGCCGGGTTTCCACAGGTGAATATCCTCCCGGCTCGCAAGCATGTTGTAAATGGCCGGAAGCTGTTTTTTGTAGGGAAAGTGTTCGGTAAACGGAACCATGTGGAGTTTCCGGTATAACTGTTTCATTGTATCTTTTTCAAACAACATGACGCCGTTGTAGGACACCTCGTCCCAGATGCCGTTTTCGTTTACTTCCTTGCGGGTATCGTCATTGCCCAGGACAAAAGGAACATCTTTTGCGGCAAGATAATCCATCAAATCCCTTACGATTGGATAGAACGCCGGCTGATCCCGGTACGTCAGGTGCCAGTAAATACGGGGGATAAAAGCCGTTTCCGACCAGACAACCAGCTCCGAATCGGGCGCGGCGGCCAGGGCCTCGTCTGAAAGGCGCGTCAACACCCGGAGATTGGCCGCGTACGCCACGGGCCCGTTATCGTTCCACGGATCGTTGTTCTGCTGAATAAGGGAAACGGTCGCCCTGGGGGCGGTAGAATAATCCACCGGCGAAACAAAGCCGTACACCAGAGTCAGCGCAAACGCGGCCGCCCACAACAGGGCGGAAACCCGTTCCCGCCTGATAAAACCGGCGCATTCTTTTACAACAGCGCCAAAGTTTAACCCCGGACCTCCAAGGCTCCCTTCCGGCGAAAGGCGGGCGGGAATGGCGGATCCCAGCAGAACCGAAGGAAAAAGCACAAGGGCCGATACTATCCAAACCCCCCCAATACTGGCTATCTGAATTACCGGAATCACCGCCCACTGGGAATAGCCGGTAATGCCGTAAGAATAGGCCAGGAAACCCTGAGTGCGAAGGTACTCATACCCCAGCCATAAAAGCCACTGCAAAACATAGCCCCGTTTCGGAAACAGGGTAAGGGCCAGCCGTAAAAGCGGGAAAAGCAGCGCCATGTACACCAGGTAGATGGAACAGACCACAAGACCGGCAATGGGATGAAAAACAGCAAGCCAATAGTTGAAAACCGAATAGGCGGCGTAGCCGTACAGGGCACCCCAAAATACCGAAGCGGGAACAGACACCCTGCGGATCAGGATGAAAACCGGTACATAGGCGATCCACGCAAGAACAGGAAGGCCCTTTATAAAAAGAAGATTTGGAAACGATAACGAAAACAGCAAAACCCCGGCGGCAAGAAGCCCCAAATTGACAAAAAAGCCGCTTATTCTGTACATTTATCGGACTCCATCCCCCGGAAAAATATCCTCCCGCGAATCGACATTCCACACGGCCTGTTTCAGTTCCCGTCCGGGCCTGAACGCGGCAATACCATGACTGGTAACCGAGACGGATTCTCCTGTTTTGGGATTCCTGGCTTTAAGGCGTCCCTTGCGCCGGCGAATTTCAAAGGTTCCAAAACCGCGAAGCTCTATCACCGTTCCATCCGCGAGAGCGTCCTTTATCCCTTCAAGCGCCAAATCTACCACCACTTTTATGTCTTTACGCACTATCCCCGTTTTCTCGTATACCGCGTCAACGAGTTCAGTCTTCGTAATTTTTTTCCCTGCCATCGTGTCCTCAATATCCGCCTGAACGGCGCTTTCCCAAAATACAGCATTCCAAAACGCCTTTAGGAAATTACGGGATTACGGATATTACAACCGGCCCAAGCCGAAAATTTACTGGACTTTTTTCAGGGAATTAAAAAGAAGCTGCATCCGGGATTTTTTCCTGGCCGCGGAATTTTTCTTGATAATCCCCTTGCGGGCGGCTGAATCAATTTTTTTGATCATATCTTTCAACGCCGCCTCCGCCTCGTCTGTTTCTTTTTTCCGGGCCAAAATTACAAATTTCTTCGCACTGGTCCTGACGGCGCTCTTTACCGCCTTATTCCGGAGACGGCGCTCTTCGCTCTGTCTGTGACGCTTTTCAGCGGAGCTGCTCTTAACTGCCAAAAGGAAACCCCCACATAATGATACTACAATCGCGGTTTTAAAACCACGGCACTTTAAAACGGTACGGCTTATCCGGGGCCGCCCGGGAAACCGGTGCGCAAACCACGTTCGCGGCTTCCCGGACACCCCCCGCATTTGCTCCCGGACACGCGCCCGGGCGGCTTCGTGAACAGACGCTATTTAAAGTCTGAAGGGCGCCGTTCTACCCGCTTGCACTTTTCACATTCGGCCTGGTTTTTGACCTTGCCGTTCTCAAAAACAGTCTTCATTCTGACTTCGCCCCCGCAGGAACAAAAGAATTTCTGGGTAGCGCTGGAAGTACGGGCGTTTTTACTGGCCTGGGCCATTTCTGTTCTCCTTACGATAAATTCCGACTTTCACCGAGGATACCATAAAAAAGCGGGAAATGTCAACAGAAAAAAAAGAGCGAACGGCGGCAAGTTCCGGAAAGCCGATTATTTTGCGGGGGAGGTGGTCATTTCTTGACAAATGTGGTAAAATACAGGCCGCGAAGGGGGACAGGGTGAGGATAACTACACGGGGCCGATACGCTTTACGGGCATCCGTTGCGCTTGCGCGGCTTCAGGATCAGGGCACTCCGGTATCCATTAACCACCTTGCGGCGGTTGAGGAAATATCTTCTGTTTTTCTGGAACAGATTTTTTTCAGACTGCGAAAAGCCGGCATCGTCAGCTCCGTGCGGGGGCCCGGCGGAGGCTTTTGTTTCGCCAAACCCCTTGAAAGCCTTACCGTCAAGGATATACTGGTCGCGGCGGGGGAAGAGCTGGCGCTTACCGCCTGTGATAAACGCCCTTTGAAAAATTGCAGACATATAGTAACCTGCAGCAGCCACACGGTATGGGAAGAAGTTACCAGCATGATAAACAATTATTTTGAACACCTGACTCTGGCCGCGGTAATTAACCGGGAAGCCGCGGACCTCGATAAAATTGACGGGCGGGAGTTCGCCGGAAAGGTACCGTCCGGAGAAACCGCCTAAGTGGTACGGCGAACCGGCGCCGACTACAGGACCCTTGTTTCCGCCCTGAAACGGCACCGTGAAGGGATGACCGTGGCAGATATGACGGCGAGGACCGCCCTCCCCCTGCACAGCGTCCGCGAACTAGTCCCCCGCGCCGCGGACGAGTACAACGCCCGGCTGAAAGTAAGCGGCTCCGGGGAAATTCTGTATTCGTTTCCCGGAAACTTTAAAAGCCGCTACCGGGGCTTCGGCGCTTCATTCGGAAGCTTTTCCGAAAAAGCCCTTTCCGCTCTCGGCAGCTTCTTTTCCTCAGCCTTCAAAGTCTGGATCATGATCATGCTCGCAGGCTATTTTGTCCTTTTTATCCTCCTTACCCTGGCGGCCGTTTTTCTCACGGTCGCCGCCTCCGGATCGTCGGGAAGGCGGGGCGGCCGGAGAAGTTCCGGCGGGCAGGGAAGCGCCTTTTTCATCAGCAGGATGACAAGCATGATTTTCCGGTTCTGGTTTTACAGCAGCCTGGGAGGCGGCGGCGAGCGCGGCTACAGCCGGAACTATCCCCTCCGCGGCAGCGCCGGCGGGCGCGGAGGGGATGAACGGCCGTTCTACAAAAAAGTGTTTTCGTTTGTTTTCGGCGACGGGGATCCAAACAAAGCGTGGGAAAAAACGGAAGCCATACAGGTTATCGGCTATCTTCGCAAAAACAACGGCGTTATTTCCCTCCCCGAATTCGCGATTTTAACGGGAATGAATATCCAAAAAGCGGAACGGGAAATCCTTTCGTACTGCGTAAACTACGGCGGCATGCCGGAAGCGACGGAAGACGGAACGGTGATATACCGCTTCGACTCCCTGCTTTTGGCCGCGGAAAAAGAGACGGCGGTAAAACAGGATGCCGTCAAAAGCCGCTGGAAGTTTTCCGCAAACACCGACAAGACCAACACCGCGCTCACGTTTGTTAACCTCGCGAATCTGGGTTTCGGCTGCTATTTCCTCTATTTTGTCCTGAACCTCGACGCCATGCGGGCCGGCCGTATCATAGCCGGCTCGTTTCTTTTTCGCTTTGTAAACAATTTCCTGGCCCTGCACGGGATTCCCCCCGCTCCTTCGATCACCATCGTTCTGGGCATTGTTCCGATAGCGTTTTCCCTGCTGTTTTGGGGCATTCCCGCGCTTCGCAAAGGCCGCATAAAAAAGAAAAACGCCGCAATCACCCTTGAAAACCGGCGGAAAAAAGGGTTTGCGCGCATCTGGGACAAACCCCTGGCAGTTACCGAAGAAGACCTTCGAAACGCCGTCCGCACCGCCGGCGAAGGCGAAGGAGCGGAGCCCGAGGGGAACGAAAACACAAACAGGATTATCAAGGAAATGGGCGTCTATTCAATCCCCGAAGCCGCCTATGACGAACGGGGCAGACTGGTTTATTCGTTTACCGGTCTCGATGAAGAAAAAAAAGCCCTGGAAACATACCGCGCCGGAGTCGACAAAAGCAAACACGACCTCGGCAAGATAGTGTTTGACAGCGGCGCGTAACGACGGAACCCTGTACCCCGTAAAACGCGGATACCTCGAAGAAGAAACGCACCGCGACGTCGAAAAAGTCGAGTAAGTAGAATACGTAAGAAGTACGGGGAAGCACGCTTCTTTTCTCCCCTCCGCGATTTTGCGGTACATATGCCGCGCGTTGCGGTAAATCCATGGCGCGTTGAAGTAAATCCATGGCGGATTGAAGTAAATCCACGGCGGATTGAAGTAAATCCACGGCGCGCTGAGGAAAATCCGTGACGGATTGAAGACAATCCGTCACGGGCGGGGGCAGATCCGCGGCGGGCGGGAGCGGCGGGACTTCCGGCAGCCGGCGGATTGTCTTGCGGGCCTTGCGAAACGCTCCGTATCCTGCTACTTTTTAGCCGACGCTTGGTATACCTGTTTTACGTGGAGGTTTTTATGAAAAAAGCTGGGCTTCTTTTTTTCAGTGTCGTCGTTACCTTGGTAACGCTTTCCTGTCTGTCTTCGCTGGGAACCGTATGGGACGATTCGGTGCCCCCCGGCGAAAGCGCCAAGATAGCCTTTGTGTTTTTTGAACCGGCAAGTTACAACCAGATCGCGGTGAACAAAAAGGACTTTCGAGTGGTTACGGTACCGGCGGGCGCCGCTGAGTTTGCCGGGGAGCTCGTATATACTACCGTCGCGGGGAATTTAATGCAGGAGTTTCACGCGAAAGGCGCCGTTTTTTCCTGCGTGCTTGAAGCCGGTAAAGAATACTGGGCCTGGGGCGGGTATACCGACAATGAGGAAGAAACCGTCCGCACCTGGGGTATCCGTTTCTATGAGGATAAAATCAAGGGCCTGGGTCCCGGCAAAGGTACGCTGGTGGGATTCATTCCGTTTGATCCGCCGATAACCAGCCGGTGAGCCGGAAACAGGGGGCTGTCCGAAAAGTTTGAAAAACTTGTTCGGACAGCCCAGTCCTACGCCCGGGGCGAAAACAAAAAATCTTCCAGATCGCGCAGGACGGAATCGTATGCCTTGACGCTTGTTTTTGTTTCCGGCAGGGCGTCAAGGAACGCTTTGCCGTAAAATTTACGGACGATACGGCTGTCAAGCACGACAACCGCGCCGTGGTCGCTTGACCTGCGCATAAGGCGGCCGAACCCCTGTTTGAACTTCATTACCGCGTCGGGAAGGGAAAGTTCCATAAAAGCGTTTCCGCCCCGTTTTTCAAGAAGCTCCCGCCGGGCTTCAAAGACCGGATCCTTTGGCGTCCTGAAAGGAAGCCGGCACAGGATGACAAGCCGCAGGGTGTCTCCCGGGGCGTCCACGCCTTCCCAGAACGAATCGGTGGCAAACAGCGCGCTGGAGGTATCCGCCAAAAATTCCGAAAGAAGCCTGCTCCGGTCGTCGGCGCCCTGCCGGAGGCAGCGTATCCCCAGCGCTTCCAGAGACGGGCTTGCCGCCTGCCACGCGCTTTGAAGCGATTTGAACGACGTAAAGAGCACAAGCGCGGATCCGCCGGATGCCCCGGCAAGGCCGGAAACGGCGCGGTTAATAAAATCCTGGTACTCAGGCGATTCGGGAGGCGGGGCGTCCAGCGGAACACCGAGCAGGGTCCGTTTCGCGTAGGGAAACGGTGAAGGGAACACCCCGGTTACCAGTCCCCGATCGGAAAGACCGGCGCCGCAGCGGCCTTCCCAGTACGCGAAAGAAGGCTCTTTCGCGGAAGCCGCGGAATGTACCGTAAGCGTCGCCGAAACGCAAACCACCGTTTTTATGGTGTCAAAAAGCGCGTCCCGCAGCAAGGGCGCCACATCAACCGGCGTCGCGTTAAAAACGGCCCAGGGATCTTTTCCGCCTCCCTGCCGCTCTATCCAGTATACATCGCCGGGATTTTCCCGGTATTCAAGAAACGACGCGCAGACGCTTCCCGCAGATTCAAGCCGCCTGACAACGGATTTTATCTCCCATATGACGGATTCTTCGTTCTTCGCCGTATGGGCCCCGTCCGGTGTCTGGCCGGGCGCGCCCGGCATGTAGACGCCGTCCGGCGAGACACCGGGCGCGCCGGGGGATCCGCCGGACGCGCCCGCCCCCTTCCGCCCGGCGGATCCCCCGGCTGAGTTTTCGGCTTCCTCAAGCATGGCCCTGACAAGCCCCGCGAAAACCGATATGGCCCGCCTGAGTTCCGCGAGGGCGGGGAACAGTACCGCGCCGGTAAATTCCCCCGCGTCCTCAGGCAATGGCCGCTGTCCGCCGGGAACAAGCCGGAACACACCTTCGTCCCCGCACAGCGAAAGGGCCGCGTCCCCGGCTTTTTCCGCCCACTCCCTGACACCGGCGGCGGCTTCCGGAATTTTCGGGTCAAGTCCGACGGAGCCGGCAGGGCCGCCGGCCCGCTGCTGGTACGGAGTTACCGCGGCAAGCCGGCACAAAAGGCCCGCTTCCCGGTTCCGCCGCTTCCGGTACAGCCTGCCCAGGGCGCGGTTCACCCCGAGGCGGCTCCATTCCCGGGAAAAAAAAGACGTGGCGTCTCTTTCGATGTTATGCGCTTCATCAATGATCACACGGGTATAGGGAGGAAGCACCACGGAAGACTCGTAGCCCGCCCCCTGGTAACGGGCCGCGAGATCGGCAAAAAGAAGATGATGATTCACCACAAGAATCCGGGCGTCGGCGCATTCCCGGCGGAGACGGAGGAAAAAGCAGCGCTCCCGCTCGGGACAGCGCATGCCCATACAGGTATCCGCTTCGGAACAAATCCGCCCCCAGACCCCTTCACCCGGCACAAAACCGAGATCCGACCTGCTTCCCGATTTCGCCGTTTCCGCCCAGGCCATAATGGAACGGAGTTCTTCGTACTCCGCGTCGTCCAGGGGGGGCTCCGCCTGGGCTTCGGCAAGCCGTCTGCGGCACAGGTAATTGCCCCGCCCCTTTACAAGCACCGCTTTTACTTTTTTTCCAAGACTTTTCGCAACAAGGGGAATGTCTTTTTCAAAAAGCTGCTGCTGCAAATTGATTGTCGCGGTGGAAACCACAATACGTTCATCGTTACCCAGGGCGAATTCGATCGCCGGAAGAAGATAGGCAAAGGATTTGCCGACCCCCGTACCGGCCTCCGCGGCCGCGATCAGGTCGTCGTTAAACGCCCTAGCGACAAGCCGTATCAGGGAAAGTTGGGAATCCCTTTTTTCGTAGACGGAAAGAGACTGGGCAAGCTTTCCGCCCTCTTCAAGTACGGCGCACAGATCCGCCTCGTTGAGCTTTTTCCGCTTCCGCCGCTTGACCGGCTCGGCCACGACATAGACAGAGGAAACGGCGTTGTCGACAATATACGCGCCAATGCCCGATTCCGCGGCTCTGGCCGAAACCGAAAGGTCATTGTCGCTGGGAGTAAGAAAACCCGACGGGTGGTTGTGGACAAACACATCCGGGCCCCCCTCGCGGGAACTGCCGTCCCGTGCCGGGCCGTCATCAAAAAATTCCCGCACCGCAAGAACGGAACTTTCGTTTCCCCGCGCGAGAATTTTCAGATTTTCCACAAGGCCCCTGTCGTTACAAAAACCCAGCGCGAAAACCTCATTCCCGCCGGAATCCGCTATTTCAGCGCCGAGGGCGAGAATGGCTTTCCGGGTAAAACGCTTTTCAGCTTGCATACAAAAACACGGCTAATGAAGAACCCCTCGGATGGTGATTCCGCGGGTTTCCGCAAAAACCATCGAAGCCAGTACAATTAGGACAACGATAAATATTTTCTTCATAACCGGATAAGGATACTTTTTTATACATCGAAAGTTCAAGTCATCATAATGGGCAACAGTAAGGGGATCGGTCATGAGCACCGGGGCAAAGCTATATTTCCCCGCCAGTGCCGTTCATACGGCTCTGCCGTTAACGTTCATCTCCTGGGGGAGTCGAACCCCCGTTGTCGGGATGAAAACCCGATGTCCTAACCACTAGACGAAGGAGACAGGATACGCTTCTTTAACAAATTACCGCCCCGATTGGGGCAAGACTCACTATAAAAAAACCAGGAGGTTTTGTCAACCGAGGCGATTCCAAAATCGGTTGTTTTGAAACCGCCCCAACTAAAAAAAAGAACCTGCCCGAACAGGTACCCTTTCAGGCAGGCTTTTCCGTTTTGCCGGAACATCTTTAAAACACACGCTTTAAAGAAGCATTCCGAAGCCGGTTGAGACGGCCCCGGAATCCCAAAATCCACATTAAAGCAGCACTGATTTATTCTGGATTGAATAAATCAGTGTTTCTCTAGAACTTAATCCCCAGGCCCAGGGTGGGCTTTACGCTGAGGGCGCCGACCAGTTTAAAGTCGCTGGTGCTGCCGCCGTTGGTTTTCGCCTTGTAGTAGCGGGCGACGTCAAAGTTTACGTTGGTCCGGGAAAGGATGTACAGGCTCTTGTTGAAATGGAACTGAATTCCGATATACGCGCCGGGACCAAACTGATGATCGGTTTGTTTCAAAAATACATTGGTAGCACCGGCATCCCAGTGATCGACGGAAAAGAAATAGTAGTGGATGCCTAGCGCCAGCGGGATCCGCAGGAAACTGCCGTTGTACAGGTAAATAACCGGGCCGAAAAGCACGTTGGCGGTAACCAGTGAGTGAAACACTGAATCCGTGGACGGATTCCCATACAGGTTCCGGGCAAACGAAACGTCCGTATCCAGGGTAAGCCCAAACTTTCTGTTAAAGTTGTAGGTAAGGGCGATGCCAAGCGCCAGGGCGGTTGAAACAGTCTTGTCTTCCACATTGTTGTATTCGGCGTCTGTCCAGTGGACGGGGATACCGGCGGTTACCTCAAGACCAAACCCTTTCCCGGTGCCCGTATCGGCTACTGTCTGATCGTCCGTATAATACACGTCGTCCGCTTCCTGGGCGAAAGCGGAAAATACTACGGCCAGCATGACCAAAATGATCAAAAGTTTCTTCATTTCATTCTCCTTGCTCTTTTTGCATTTTTGAAAATCACATGGACTTTCCTGTACCTTACAGTGTAAGGCGAAACAAAAAAGAAATCAATTGTCAATGGAAAAAATTTCAGAAAAAGAAAACGCTTCCTGGCGCAATTTAACCGGCGCGGCGCTGAGCAGCGTCAAGTTAATCAGCGCCGTCCTAACCGAGCATTTTCAGCTTGTCTTTGAGGATGTCCCGGAATTTGAGAACCTGTTCCGATTCCGGATTCAGGGCCAGGGACGATTCGCAGTCTCCCAGGGCCGCGGGATAGTCTTCAAGGTGGTAGTATGCCTGGGCGCGGCGGTACAGGGTGAAATTCTGGTACGGGTTGATGGAAAGAGAGAGGCTGAAGTCTTCTATGGCCCCGGCGTACTGGCGGAGCACTGATTTCACCACTCCCCGGTAATAGGCGGCTTTGTAGGAATCCCCGTCGTATTCCAGAGCGCGGGTAAAGTCTTCCATGGCGGCGTCATAGTTGGAATAGGCGAAATTCGCCATTCCCCGGTGTTTGTAAATCAGCGAAATGATCGAATTATCCGGCTTAAGGTCCAAAATCCGGCTGTAAAAGCGTATCGCGTCGGCGAACTGGCTTTTATTGTGGGCGTACAGGGCGTTGAGAAGTAATTCGTCGATGGTGGCGTTTTCAATGTCCGCGGGTTTGTAGGGAGCGGTTTCTTCCCCGGCCTTTTCCGTACCTTCAAAAAGAAGCGCATCGGTTTCCTCTTCGATTTTCCGGTAAAACGAATCACGCCGCCGTCCCAACTCGCCGTTGAGCTGTTTCTGATATGTCCTGATTTCCTGAAAAATGCTGTCCGCAAGGGAGAGGCTGGCGTTTACGGCGGCAAGTTTCCGTTTAAGCGGGTCGTCAAACGGGGTAAATTCCGCCTTGTAGACCAGCTCGTGTTCCACTTCCGCCCAGGCGTCCTGTAAAATCGTTCTGACCTGGACTTCCGCTACCGTACAGCCGGGATTTCCCCGCTGTCGTATGATTTCAGGCGGTATTTCGACCAGCAGATGCACCGATTCGTAGCCAAATTCCTTAAAGCTGAAATGAGCGCCTTTTTTATCTACCTCAAAAACCAGAAACCGCTCCCGCAGCGTCTTTTCGACAAGCCGTAAATCTTCGAGAAACGGGCAGATTACCCGCAGCCCGATAAGATCGGTTATCAGCGGTTCTTCCTGATCTTTGAGCAGTTTCAAATATTTTCTGTAAAACGAATCAAAATCTTTCGGCCTGCCCCGGACAGCCGGATGCGACGGCAGACGGATCAGGGCGTTTTCAAGTTCGTCAATAAGATCCCGCGTAACAAGGCGCCGGGAATCGGAACAGGCATCATACTGTTTTCTTATCGTTTTACGGTCGGGAAATGTCATTTTTTTACAAAAAAGCTGTCTGCCCACAGTTTATTCGCGGACAGGCAGCTTTGATTTTCATGTAAAGTACGCTCTTTTACTGATTCACCGTCGGGGAAGGAGTAAAGTCGCTTTCCGTGGCCTGCTTCTGGGCATCAAGATAGCGCAGTATCTGCTGCTGACCAAAGCGGCTCATTTCCCACTTCTTCTTGGCCTCTTCCCTGGTCTGGATAATCCGCCACAGAGATTCGTCGTCGATATCCCTGTCGGTATCGAGAATCGCCTTGTCGTAGATGATCTTTACGTCCCGGAAATAGGTGACAAAATCCCCGCCCGCCTTATCGGCGTCCCTTTTGATAAGGAATCCGCCGAATTTGACAAAAGGAGTGGATGTGGGATACAGGGGATACAGCCGCAGTTCGCGGTTCCGCACCTGCGTCACATACGCGGGATTATCCCAGCGGAGTTCGGCCCAGCCGTCGTAGTTAAGGTAATCCACAAACATGGTCTTTTCGTTACCTTCGTTGTCAATAAGAATTACCGAAAGGCTGTGGGGGAACTGAAGCCCGTACACATTAACCGCGAGGGACTTGATGGTTCCCACGTTTTTGACAACGCCAAGACCGTAATCGGCCTTTCCGTCGCCGTCCGCATCGGGACCTTCAAAGCGGCTCAATCCCATTACCCCGGACGAATCCTGGGAAATGTTGCCGTCGTCGTCCACGTCGCCGGTGGGCTCAAACGCCGGAATTTCAAAGGGCGGCTTAATCAGCGCCCAGGAATTCCAGGGTTCGGTAGGGAAATTCACCCTGACACCCATAACGGTTCCGAACTGCTTCGAGGGAGCTTCCAGAGCGTAGCTCAGTACCTCCCTCATAACCGTCCTTGAAGACGAGGCAAGCTGAACGTTCCAGTTTTTAATCGCCAGGGACGTTTTCATAATTTCCTTCTGTTCCTGGGTAAAGCTGCCGCCAGCCACAGCGCCGTAATCCATTACGGTAGCGCGGTTTTGGGTGTACTGATCACCCCCCGCCTGTTGAGTTACCGGGGGAATAATATCCGCGGCAAGTTTGGTGAAGTCAATCAGTACCGCTTCTTCCGCAAACAGTCCGCCAACCGCAACCAGCATGACGGCAAAAAGAACAAATATCCGTTTCATTCAGAGCTCCTTTATACATGCAATAAATTAGCCAGATACCCTAGTTTACATAAGGTATCCCAAAATTGTCAACCCCTTCCTTTTATTTACCGAAGATATCGGAAAATTCCCGAAAAAAGACCTCGTTTCCCTCTATGAACAATTTAACGTCGCGCACATAGGAAAAATTCCGCCTGATACCCCGGTTTAAGGTAAGCAGCCCGGCAAAAGCGTCGACTTTTGCCCCGGGAACCGGCATCGCGGCGTTTTGGCTGAGATCTCCGTAGACCGTTCCGTCCCTGAGCATCAGCGAACGGAGCTTTGTTCCTTTGGAAAAAAGTGGGGCGGCGCTCAGGGAAACAGGCCCCAAAAGGGCTTCTTCCACATAGCGGGCGACATTTTCTTCGCGGAAAGACGAACCGGAACGGGGCAGCATGCGATCTTCCACGACGGCCTTCCCCTGGTCGAACGTATAGAAAACAAAGGTATGCCGCGCCTGTTTTTGGCTCGCAATCCCGAAAAGGGCGATAACAGCCAGCAAAACCAGATACGCCAGACGCCGGATCTGTTTAAAAAACGTTAAATTTATCATTCTTCCTTTTCATAGTCCCGGCTTCCCCAGGGCAGCGCTGATTAACTTGACGCCAATCGGCGCCGCCTTAGGGGGCAATGTAACCGCCGGAACTTTCAAATTCCTCAATAAAATCGGCTATTCCCTTATATAACGCTTCGGAGAATTTCTTCAAGTAGGCTGAGTCCGCCATAAGACGGGCGTCTTCCTGATTGGTCACAAAGCCCAGTTCTACCAGTATTGACGGCATTCTGGCGTTTCGCACCACGTACCAGTTTTCCGCCTTAAGCCCCCGTGACGGAATGGCCGATCCCAGGGTTTCGGTAAACCGGTTCAGGATGAATCTAGCTATGGTAATGCTTTCCCGGGTAAATTCCTCTTCCAGCATATCGTTAAAGATATGGGCGACTTCGGCGGAATCGGTGAATTTTTCCTTGTCCACAAGGGTCCTGCGGTATTCGGGACTCAGGTACCAGACTTCGTAGCCCCGCGCACTTTTGTTCAGCGAGGCGTTGGCGTGGACGGAAACATAAATGATCGCTTCGTTGTCTTTAAGCGTTACCGAATGGGCCGCGGCCACCCGGTCTTCCAGACTTGGATACGTATCTCCGTCACGGGTCATAAGTATCCGTTTGTCCGGATAAGCTGATGAAAGAAGCGAATACAGGCTCTTTCCCACATCAAGCGTGATGTCTTTTTCCACCGATTTCAGGCTTTTCCCCCCGACAGTATGATTCCCCACCGCTCCCGGATCTTTTCCGCCGTGTCCCGGATCTATGATGACCGCGGCGATGCGGAACCGTGTTACATCCTCTTCGAGATAGCGGCCGAATGTATACTTGACCGGCGTTACAAAATTCTCGGGAAAACGAAGGTTTCCGTTTTCCAGGTAAGGAAGGGCCACTGAAATGATCTCCCTGCCGTCCATAAGAGCCGGTCCGCGTTCCCCGGACGCCCCGGAATAAAACGCCAGCCGGTGTCCCTGTACGGTAAATACCCCGGAGCGAAAAAACGAATCCCAGCGAAGCTGAGCGCCCAGTTCACGGCAAATTTCCTCCGTGGAACGGCTTGCTCCCTGCTGGGCGGAAAGGCCGGAGGAAACTTGCATTGCAAGCAGCGGTATTATCAATAAGCAAATACGTCTTATCATCCCGTACGTATCCTGTCGATATAATAGACGGCGCCCTGATATCCGCCCCGGACAAACGCCGTCCAGAATCCGCGTCCCAGTACGGCTTTTTCCCGGTTAAATTCCAGCTTAAACCCGGAAAGCTCCTCTGCCGCGGAAAGGCTTTCCGCCACGCTTCTGCCCATATAATCGCCAAGTCCCGAACAGACAAAAGCCGGAAACGGGTACAGGCGGAGCGCCGCGCCCCCGTTTACAGATTTTACCGGGCCTGAGCCTGCCGGGTTTTCGGGGACGGCGGCCAGCGCCCGCAAAAGCTCCGGGGAAAGGGCGAAGGCCGGCGGCGGAAAAATCGTCGACAGGTCCGAGGCAAGGAAAGCGTCCGTTTCCCCGTCGGGAGCGGCCAGACGGATGAGAATCCGCCTGGCGGCGCGTTCGGCCTCGGATATAGCCTCGGAACGGCGGGGGGCGGCGCTGATCACGCTGCCGGCTTTCGCGACGTTATTTTCCGGAAAACAGAGCCGCACGCCGGGCGCGGTCCTTAGGAAAATGTCTCTGACATGCTCCAGTGTCTGAGCCTGTTCAACGCCGGAGATTGCCGCCACCCTGCCGGGTATCGAGATAAAGGCCCGTTCCGCGCTGGTCCAGTCCAGAACCGGGGTAAGGCCGGACGGCCTGCGGCCCAGCGCGGCGGCTATGGCCCCCCGTACCGGCTCTACGCCGGAAGCGTACGGGTAAGTCCAGCCGGACATATATCCGCCTGAAAGCCGGGCGGCAATTTCTCCTATCATGGGGCCTTTGGAAGTCAGCTTGATATCGCCCTTTGCCGCGCCGTTTGTAATGCCCAAAGCGCGGATTCCGGCCTTGAAAACGCCGACAAGGGCTTCTGTATCCTTTTCGGGAAATTCGGTGGGCATGGTATGGCCCATTTCGATAAAATACGGCGGGAAAAAAATATGCCGGTCGGCAAGACCGCAGATTGTTATTTCCCCCTGAAATACAACGGCGTCAACGGAAAATTCCGGGCCTTCCATGTACTCTTCCGCGATGGCCCGGCCGGATCGGGAAAAGCGGAGCGCGTCCGCGAGGGCATCCCGAAATTCGGCGGAACTGTCCACCCTGCGGCAGCCGCGGGCGCCCATATTGTCCACGGGCTTTACCACCGCCGGGAAACCAAACGGAAGCGCGGCAGACGGCGCGGCCCGGCGTTCATCATCTTTTGTCAGAATGACATATTCCGGCGACGGAAGCCCCGCCTGTTTAAAGCGCCGCCTCATCCGTTCCTTGTCGGAAGCGTCAAGAGCGGCTTCATAAGGGATGCCCGGAAGATTGAACTTTTCGGCGATCCAGGCGACCGGCGCGGAAAAATCGGTACCGGCCGTCATAACCCCGTCAAGGCCGCCGTCTTCAACAAGGGAGCGGGCAAGCGCTTCTATTTTGCCGGTATCCTTCAGGTCGACAGGCTCAAAACGGCCGGCCAGGGAAGCCATAGGCGCGCCGGGATCTCCGTCAATTACCACTGTCTCAAGGCCCATGTCCCCGGCGCAGCGGATGGCCGGTCCCTGCATCACCCCGGCCCCGAGTATCAGTATCCTACCCATCGCAGTCCCTCCCCGAAAGCTCCCTTGTTTTTACCGCGTATACCTCAAAGGTATCTCCCAAACCAAAAACACGGCTTGCCATGAGAAACAGCCGGTACACCGCGCCGCCTGACCGGGAAAACCGGCCTGAAAGGGGGAAGCGTTCCGGATGGTGGCCGGTGATTACCCGTTTTTTCACCGTAAAACCGTATCCTGAAAGAATTTTGGCGCAGCGTCCCGGATCCCATATAGTCCAGTGATCCCCCGGACTGTTTTCAAGAAACGTTTCGAGGGATCTGCGCCGGGAAATGCCGGAAAAGGAAGGCGTTGAGAAAGCCAGCACTCCGCCGATGGTCAAAAGCCGGTTTGCTTCGGAAAGCGCCTTATTGAGACCGGCAAGATGTTCAATCACAAACCAGAACGTAATGACATGATACAGACCGCCGGCGGCGGGGGCATCTTCCGGGAAAAAACCCTGAACAGCCTGAATGTTAAGCGTTTCCCGCACATACCGGACCGCGTCTTCGGCGGGATCCATGCCTGACGGGATGAGTCCTTCTTCCCCGGCGGCGGCGAGAAAAGGCCCGTAGGCGCAGCCGATGTCAAGAAGGCGCGGAGCCTCCGCAGCGGCGGGGACTTCCGCAGCGGCGGGGGCTTCCGGGATTTTCCGGGAATTTTTACGGAGCAGGGTTTTTATGATACAAAGCCGGCGTTTTCCGTTTTTTTTGAGGGCCGGAAAATCCTCAAGATACGTTTTTCCGTACTGTTTCCTGTAGTCTTCAAAAAAGTAGCCGGTATCGTAGTCCTGGGAAGGGCGGCAGGTTCTGTCCATGTATACCATCCCGCAGGCCGGACAGCGGCGGTAACTGCGTTCCGAAAACCGCGCGAGAAGCCGCCGTCTGCGGACGCCGCAGGCGGGGCAGCGGCGGCTAACGGAGGGTGTCCAGGATGAAAGGAACGCTCCCAGATCCCGCGGTTTTGTTTCCAGCCAGCGGGCGGCGGCGGCCCGGCATTGTCCGGCCACAAAACCGAGCTTTTTTTCATTGGGCAATCCGCCTGAAAAAAGGGCCGGCCCAAGCCGGGAAATCCCCCGTTTTCCTGTTCCCGCGGACACAAACCCCGCGTTTTTTGCCAGTTTTTCGTGATACCTTCCCGGTGAAACCAATAAAACCGGAACCCCCGCGGCAAGCGCCTCAAAGGCGCTCAGCCCAAAATGGGTGACAATTAAATCATAGCCGGAAAACAGGTTCCGCGCGGCGGTATCGCCGTCTGAGACGGCTATCCCGGCGGCGGAAAGCGCGGCCCTGTCCGCTTCCGCCGTTTTGTTCAACGGCCCAAACAGCGCGGTAAGCCGGAGGGGGGCCTGCCGCCGTCCGTCCGGCGTCCTGTTTCCGGCGGCCGCCGCGGCCAGAGCCAGGGCGGAGGGAACCGTAAGCCCCGCGGAATCTTCCGCGCCAAAGCTGACCAGAACACGGAATGGCCGCGGGGGGCCGCCTGACGGCGAGCCATCTGATGACGGGCGGGAATGTTCGGGTAACGGAAGAAACGAAGGGCACAGAATATTCGGCCGGCTTTTTTTCCAAAGGCCGGGGAGAAGGTCGATGAGAAAATCAAACTCATCCCGGCAGCGTCCCTCGTCAATACCCAGTACCGGGCCAAGACGCGAGAAATGCTCGAGGGTTTCTTTGCCGGTACGGAAAAAATCAAGGACGACAAGGCCCCACAAGCGGGCGGGGATTTCATCATCCCGTATAAAAAGATCGTTGTCAAAAGGAACTGAAACGCCGCCGGGTACATGGAGAAACGCGCCGGCGCCGGCGCCGCGCAGTGATTTGACAAGGGCGGCGGAACGGATCAGGTGGCCGCCTCCCCGGCCTTTGCCGCAGGCGGGAACGACAAGAATTTCCCCCGTCACGAAGGGCCCCCGTAAACAAAGCGGCTTGTATACGCCCGGATGATGTTTTCCCCGAGATACCGTTCATCGCCGCAGCGATACGTTTCCGTCAGCGCCGCGTACAGTATCCGAGCCCGTTCCAGATCCTCAGATGTATCAACGGTGAGGCGCGTCACCCCGTCTTTTTTTAAAAGCGGATCGAGCCAGAGGCCGGGGGCGGAAGGCCGGTGAAGGCTGAATACGGCAGGATGATTGTACAGATACGGGCAGACATGTTCCCTGTCAAAAGCGAGAGAGCTTTCCGTTTCGGCGCGCAGCAGCGCGGATACCTTAACCGCTTCCACGCCGGCGCCGTAGGGAAGATCCGCATAGGCCGAATAATCGGCGCCATGCGCCACGGCCTCCCGCGCCAGCGCGTCCGCTGCGTCGGCGAACACGAACGGATTGTCCCCCGTCGCCCTGATTATGTAATCGGCGTCAAAGCGCCGTATCGCTTTACAAAACCGCTGGAGTACGTCGTTTTTGGAACCGGTAACCAGTTCAAAACCGGCGCGGTGGGCAAGCGGCAAAAAAGCGGATTCACAGTCTGTCGGGCAGGCGAGTATACGAATATCGCAGGAAACGCGTTTTAGCGCTTCCATAACCCGGAACAGCAGGGGCTCCCCCCCCAGATCGAGGAGGCTTTTCCCGGGAAGCCGGGTGGAGTCGAGCCGTCCCTGGAGTAT
>JAIRWM010000109.1 GCA_031268975.1 Treponema sp.
TGGGAAGATTCTTGATCAATGGGAACGCCGGGGGCCGGCGGCGCCGCCGGATGTCTGCCAGAAAGATCGAAAAGTCGACGGCGAGTCTTCCGCCGCAAGAAGAAAACGTCTGCGGGGTAAACACCCTGACGGAACAATCGACCTCCACGGACTGACGCAGCGCGAAGCCTGGGAGGCTCTTGATCATTTTTTCCAAACCGCCAGAAAACAGGGCTTTGAAAAACTGCTGATTATTCACGGCAAGGGAAACCACACCGGCGACCTTCGCCGGTACCCGGACGGGTCCGCCCTTCCCTTGGGGAACGATACCCAGGGGATTTTAAAAAACACCGCGAAAAGTTTTATCGAACGCTGTCCGTTCGCCGGGGAAAGCGGCTACAGCGGGGCCGCCCAGGGAGGCACCGGATCTACCTGGGTTTTGCTCAAGCCCAAAAACCGCGGCTAAATTTGCTGGAATTGGAGGCGGTTCGTAAACGCCGGATTTTGGAACCGCGGCCCGTAAAAACCCGAAGTTTCGCGGCCGCCGGACCGGGAAGCTTACCTTTCGCGGTAAATGATACGGCCCCGGCTCAAATCGTAAGGGGAAAGGGCGATGCGCACCCTGTCGCCGGGAACAATACGGATGTAATGCTTGCGCATTTTGCCGGACAGATGGGCGAGAATAAGGTGCCCGTTCTGGTTGTCCAGTTCTATTCTGAACATGGTGTTGGGAAGCGCTTCTTTAACGACGCCTTCTACTTCAATTGCTTCTTCTTTTGCCACAAAACCTCCGAAATGCTTTAAAACGATGTCATAACGTACACTTTTACGGTTCTTTTGTCCACGCCCCATCCGCAGGAGGCTTTGATACCCCGTCCATCTTTGATAGGATAACGGCAATGATTCCTACGTATGTCTTTTCGTTTTTCGCTTTCGGCGCGATTACGCCGTTTCTTCCCCTTTTGGTGCGCGATCTGGGATACAGCGCTTTTTTTGTGGGAATACTTCTGGGTGTTTTTGAAGGCGCGGGTATCGCGGGGCCTTTTGTGTTCGGCTTTGCCGCCGATAAAACGGGCAATTACAAAATCCCCATTATCGCGACGTATCTTATTACGGCGCTTTCCGTTATTCCGCTGGCGCTTTTTGTTCATCCCGCGGCCAGTGTTCTTTTTATTGTTCTTTTCGCGTTTTCGTTCCGCGCCACTTCCCCGCTCCTGGACGCGGCGACGACTATTTACCTTGGGGCAAAGGGAAATTACGGCAGGCTCAGGGCCGTGGGATCCATAAGCTTTGTCGTTATGGTCTTTTTTCTGCAATGGACTCCGGTTTTAAAACCGGACAGCGCGAGGCACATTTCATTCTGGATTGCGTTGACTTCAACGGCGGCGTTTATTCCGGTATTATTCATGCCGCCGCTTTCTTCAAAAACCGCCGCTGAGCCGAAAGAAAATCTCCGTGCCGGACGGCGGACGGCGGAGCCGCTTCCGGGAGGCATTCCCGGTTCAAAATCCACCCGAATATGGACGCCGTTTTTCATTGGGGGATTTTCCATCATCTTTCTCTGCCGTCTTTCGATGTCCGCCATATACACCTTTTTTCCGCTGTACCTTACCGAATACATGCGCTGGAACGTGGTGGGGGCGATGTTTGCCCTGGCGACCGCCTGCGAAGTTCCGTGCATGTTCATTTCCTGGCGCCTGATACGGCGTTTTGGGCCGCTGCCTCTTTTGGCGCTGGCCGCCGCGGCGATAAGCCTCCGTCTGGGGATTTACGCCCTTTTCCCGGTAAAGGCCTGGATCATATCCGCCCAGCTTCTTCATACGCTTTGTTTCGGGATTTTTCATCCCGCCGCCGTGGCGTTTATCGTCCAGTCAATACCTCCCGAAAAACGGGCGATGGGCATGTCGCTGTACCTTTCCCTTGGCTCCGGACTGCCGTCACTGGTTGGGAACGTGCTGGGCGGGGCAATTGTCGAACAGTCCGGTTATTCCTGGCTGTTTTTCGTCTATTCGACATTTACCCTCGCGGCGGCGGCCCTGTTCTTCGCGCTCAGACGGTTTCCGGCAGCGGTCTCCGGACAGCGGCCTGCCAGCAAATGACCAAAATGCTTTCGCATTTTGGATCGACAAGGATGCCTCTTGGCCGCCACGGACGGCGGCCTGCCGGTAAATGACCAAAATGCTTTCGCATTTTGGATCGACAAGGATGTCGCACTTGCCGGGAAAAAGACTCTAACGTATACTGGGAGTGTCATGTTTAACGACTGTATCATTATGGCGGGAGGATCCGGGACAAGGCTTTGGCCTGCCAGCAGCAGCCAGCTTCCCAAGCAGTTTCTTCCCCTGAGAGATCACAGTTTTTTTTCCGCCGCCGTAGACAGGGCTCTTGCGGTAATCGACAGGGACAAAAAAAGCAGGGTGATTATTATCGCCGGAAAGGGCCATGTGACCCACATTGTAAAGGCGTGCGCGAATTATTCCGGCGAAGACCTGCGCCGGCTTTTGCTTATCCCGGAACCCGAGGCAAAAAACACGGCACCGGCGATTGCCTGCGCGGCCATGTATACAGACTGGATGACCGGCGCAGAACGAAAAATGCTTGTGCTTACAAGCGATCATATTATTGAGCCGCTGGAAAAATTCAAAATAGACGCCGCGGCCGCCGAAGCGTTCGCCCAGGCGGACAAGCTTGCCGTTTTCGGCATCGCCCCAAGGCGGCCGGAAACAGGCTACGGCTACATCGAGGCGGGAACCCTTCTTTCGGCAAAAGCCGAACAGCCGGAAGTGTACGGCGTACAGTCGTTTCGGGAAAAGCCGGACAGGGAAAAGGCGGAACGGTTTATTGAAGCCGGAAATTTTTACTGGAATTCGGGAATGTTCGCGTTCTCGTCAAAATTCATCCTTGATGAATTCTGGAAAAACGCCCCGTCCGTCATTCTGCCGTTTAAAAAGCTCAGGGCGCCCGATGAACGGTCTTTCAGGACAGAGCGGGGGCTCCGTATCCTTTGGGAATGGCTTGACCTCCGGGAAGCCTACCGGGAAGCGGAGGCGGTTTCTTTCGATTACGCAATTGCCGAAAAGTGTTCCAGTACCATTATGGTCCGCGCCGGTTTTAACTGGACCGACGTGGGGAGCTGGGACGAATACGCGGCGCTTGCGGGAACGGGAGAAGACGGGGTGAGCCATCCGGAAGAAACAGAAGTTTTCCAGACGGGATCAAAGAACTGTTTTGTCGATTCTGACATGCCTGTCGCGCTTGTCGGTGTGGAAGATCTTGTCGTCGCGGTTCGTTCCGGCAAAAGCGGGCGGGACGGTACGGTGCTGATATCAAAAAAAGGCGAAACCCAGAAGGTAAAGGAAATAGTCGAGCAAATCAGAAAGAAAGGCAGGACGGAACTGTTGTAATTTCCTGTTTTTGTGTTACAGTAGGTTTTCATAGGTTCAAAACTGTTTATAACGAGGGTATCATGGTCATTCTTACATTGAACTGCGGTTCTTCATCAGCGAAATATCAGGTGTACGACTGGGACGCGAAAGATGTCCTGGCTGTCGGCGTGGTGGAAAAAGTTACGGTCGGCGGATCGTTTATCAATCACAAGGTTAAGGGTAAAGAAGAAATTACCATTGACCACGACTGCCCCACTCATCTTGAGGCGGTAGATCTTATCATTAAAACCCTGACCGACAAAGAAAAAGGCTGTCTTTCCGACATTCAGGTGATCAAGGCTGTCGGCCACAGGGTAACTCACGGGGGCGATAAATTTACCAAGTCCGTCATCGTCGACGACGCGGTTTTGGAAGCCTTTAACGGCATGAACGATCTTTCGCCGCTGCACAATCCCGCCCAGATACTCGGTATCCAGGCGGCAAGAAAAGTGCTGCCCGGCGTTCCCCACTGCGCCGTTATGGATACGGCCTGGCATCAAACGATGCCTCCGGAAACGTTCCTGTACGCGGTTCCCTACGAATGGTACGAAAAATATTCGGTGCGCCGCTACGGTTTTCACGGGACAAGTTTTCTCTATACGGCAAAGCGCGCCGCGGTGCTTTTGGGAAAAGATCCGTTCAAAACAAATCTTATCATCGCCCACCTGGGCAACGGCTCTTCGATCAACGCCGTCAAAAACGGCCTTTCTTTTGAAACCTCAATGGGCATTACGCCGCTTGAAGGGCTTATCATGGGATCCCGATCCGGGGACGCCGACCCGGCGCTGCCGTTCTATGTCATGCGGAAAACCGGGATGAGCGCCGAGGAAGTTGAAAGCGCGATGAACAAAAAGTCGGGGCTTTTGGGCATTACCGGAAAGTACACGGACCGCCGGGACATCGAGAAGGCAAAACTCGGCGGCGACAAGAAAGCCGCCCTTGCCCAGGACATGGAAGCCCACCGGGTGAAAAAATACATCGGGGCGTACCGGGCTGTTTTGGGCCGGGTCGACGCGCTTGTCTTTACGGCGGGGGTCGGCGAGTTCGCGTTCTTTATGCGCGAAAAAATTCTTTCCGGCCTTGAAGAAACCGGCATTGTTTACGATCCCGCGAAGAACGGGCTGTCCCATACCAGAAACGCCGAAACGCTTATCAGCAAACCGGAATCAAAAATTCCGGTGTATGTCATTCCCACGGACGAGGAACTGGTTATCACCGAAGACGCCTATGCCCTTATGGCCGGAAAATACGACGTGCATACACAGTTCACCTATTCTTTCCAGAGCAGGGACTATGTGAACAAAAGCCGCGCGGAAAGCCTTAAAGGCGAACTGGCGAAAAACCCGAGTCTTGACGGCATCATCGCCCTTCCCAAATGACGGGAAGCTGTCCGGGAAGCCGTCTCCTTTTCAGACAGACCCGGCAGCCGGTTCCAGCAGGGTATCGGCGGCGATTTTTTTCGCTTCCGGGGATCCGGCGAGTTTTTCGATAAGCGCGAGCGCGAAGTCCGCCGCCGTACCGGGGCCCCGGCTGGTAACAAGGCTGCCGTCAATGACGACTTTTTCCGTGGAATGTTTCCCGCCTTTGACCGTGCCTTCAAGACCGGGAAAGCAGGTAAAGTTTTTTCCGTCAAGCAGCCCGAGCGGGGCCAGCACCACGGCCGGGGAAGCGCAGATCGCGGCGAAAATTTTCCCGGCCGCCGCCATTTCCCTGAAAAGGCTTCCGACGGCGGAACACGCGGCCAGGTTGGACGCCCCGGGCATACCGCCGGGAATGAAAACCGCGTCCCAGGCCGCCGCGGTGAGCTTCCCCCGCCCCGCAAGCTCTTCCACAAGGGTGTCGGCCACCACGGGAACGCCCCGCGCGCCGGTTACCGTCCTTGAAGACGTGATTGAAGAGGTCGTTACCGCTATACCGGCCCTGCGCAGATAGTCAATGGGCGTCAGGGCCTCCACTTCTTCAAAACCCTCGGCCAGAAAAACAATCGCTTTTTTTGCCATGATACTGCTCCTTGCGGAGAAGTATACCGTATCGCGTATCGAAGATACCCGCCCGATAACCGCGCGCGAAACACTGAGCGCGTTTTTTCAGAAATATCAGCGCGGCGTAGGCCCGGCAATGGTCACAGTATCCGATAAAGGCCAAAGGGCCGCCGCTCGGGTGTGCAGACATTGTGCCGGCGGGGGCCTGTCGCAGGGAATGTCACGGGACAGGCCCGCCCACAACTGGTTCCCGTCTGTCGTGAACCTGCCAAACCCTGCGGAAAACATCGTTCAAGCGGTTTTTGAATACGTTGACACTACGAACGCATTCTTCTGCGTGTGGATTGCGACATGTTGACAATTTTTTGCCGGATGAATAGACTGAATATGTGGAAGGTAGAAAGAACGCGCTTATTGTGATTGACGGCGCCGCGCCCATCCGGAATATGGCCGCCGCCATTGCCGCCGTCCTCAAGAGTTTCACCGTTACCGTTCTCACAGCCGGTGAGTTTTCGGGTACCCAGCTCCTTGCCGCGGACATCTGTTTTTTCGGTTCGGAAACCCCGAATCCTCCCTCGTTCGCCTATCTCGGTACGGTCCTGGGGCATATCAATCTCGCCGGCAGGCCGTGCGGCGTTTTTTCCACTTCTGTAGACGGGGCGGAATACCTGAGAAACCTCGTTCATGATTCAGAAATCACCCTTTATCCGGTTGTTTTGATGGAAGGAAAGGATAATGTAAAAAAATGGACGGAAAGTGTGACGGCCCAGCTAAAAAAACGATAGGGACGATTTTGAAATTGGCGCGATAGTATATGCAGGCAGGTGGTTATGGCGTTTAATCTTGACGACTATATCAGAAAAGTACCCGACTTCCCCAAAAAAGGGGTGTTTTTTTATGATATTACCAGCATTTTGGTTTCTCCCGCAGCGTTCAGTTATTGCGTTGAAGCGATGGTTGACATTTACGGAAAGAAGGACATTAACGCGGTCGCCGCCATTGAGGCCAGAGGCTTTCTCTTTGCCGCCCCGTTTGCCGTCAGAATGGGTATCCCGCTCATTCTGATACGAAAAAAAGGCAAGCTTCCGGGCGTTACCCTGTCCAAAAAATACGACCTTGAATATGCCCAGGCGGAAATTGAAATCCACAAGGAAGACGTACCGTCCGGCCGCCGGGTTCTCCTGCTGGACGACCTTATCGCCACAGGCGGAACCCTCAACGCCGCCCGGTCGCTGCTCCTCGCCGGAGGGGCCCATGTTCCGGAAATTTTCGGCGTGGTTGGGCTTCCGTTCCTTAACTACGAAAAGATTCTCTCCCCGACCCCGATAACGACGCTTGTCCAGTATCACGGGGAATGATACGGCCGGCGGGTTCGGGAGAGTTCGATTCTCACGATGTCTGTAAAAAACTGTTAGCCCCTAGGAGAATCGAACTCCTCTTTTAAGATTGAGAATCTCATGTCCTAACCGATAGACGAAGGGGCCGGGATACGGCTCAGGGTTTTTATAAAAACATGCTTGCCAATTACTTGCGTTGCAAGAAATTGGCAATTTCCCCAGGGAGGATTTGAACCCCCACAAGCAGATTCAGAGTCAACGACTCGCCATGCTCAATGATACATGTATAGGGAACATTTTTATTCTTGTCAATACCGCTTTTTATCAATTCTTATCATTTTGATTATCATTGTATTTGTCAATATTCTTCATTACCTACAGACAGAGTATCTGTGTATGGTTTGTAAGTCTTTGTAATGCAGGTAGCTACCGATAATGACAAAGAAGAATTCCTTGAAATTCTTAAAACCGGAATAGTTGGGAAAGAGCAAAAAAGTAATTATGCCAACAATTTTCGTTTCTTCCAAAATGAAATTGATAAATTTTTGTCAAAATATCCTTCGTATTTTGCGTATCTTCCGGCAAGATTAATGGGGAATTGTATCCT
>JAIRWM010000134.1 GCA_031268975.1 Treponema sp.
CTGAAGCGGGAACTGGAAACCCTGGACGGCAGACATGCCGAGGCCGAGGTGCGGCAGTCGGTGTTCATGTACATTGAGGCCTATTATAACCGGGTGCGTATCCATTCAGCACCGAAATGCCTCAAATTGAAATGTTACCGAAAGGAACGGATGCCTCATTTAGAAAATGTTACCGAAACTAATCCTGTTCCCGCGTCTGTTTGCGGTTTGCCTGTGCGAGCCGTTGGCGCAGGCGCAGGATAGCCTTATTGACATTCGCTGGAGTTCCACCGGGTTGTAAAGGGCGCAGCACGCCCGAAGGGAGTCCACATATTCCCGCGGCAGTTCCCCGCATTCGATGAGCCGTTGGAAGGGGCTTCGCGGCTCGTCGTCCGCTTTGATTTCCTTGGAACCCACCCGGATCTTGCTTTTAAGTTTTTGGGCAGGCATGAAGAAATTAAGCAGCGGGACCAGCGGCGCATACACGTCCGAAAGGAGCGCCTGTTCCCCAAACCCTTCAAGGCGGTCATATCCCGCGTATTCCCGGACAATCGCCCCGTTTTTTTGTTCGACGAAACAGTTGTCGTTCTTCTGGTGGTCCCGTGAACGGGTGAAAGGGACGTTTTCTTTTTTACACCGGATATCAGTAGCGTGGTTGATAAATTCCGAACCGTTATCGTGCGGCAGCTTCGCTGCCGATGAAACTCCACAACGGGGAAGGGAGCGGCAGATTTGATATCCGAAAGGGCCTTGAAAGTCCAGGAATGGGCATTATTGAGGAGGGAACGGAGTTCCACCCAGCCGGAGGCGACATCGGTGGCGGTCAGGGTATGGATATACTGACCGAATGTGGCCTGCCCGCAGTGATGTCGGACTAAAGTCCGACGGTATCGATTTGCCGGAAACCGGGTTTTTTCCGCTCCCCGCTTGAGTAAAAGGTGCGTATGGGGATACGGCTTTTCAGGGAATCCAGGGGTTTGGTGAGGCTTTTCCCCTTCACCCTGAGCGCGGCCTTGTCTTTTTTGAGGTACCGGTCTACGGTTGCGGGGCTTATCCGTATGAGTTGACAAACACCCCGTATATGGTGTACCCTTGAAAAGGTATACGCTATACAGAGGGGAGCTATGACCGTACAACGCTTTTTCACCGGCCCGGAAACCGGGCCTTACAAGGATATTGACTGGGAGAAGAGGCGGAGTGAAATCCGCAATCCGGACGGCAAGGCGATTTTCGAGGAAGAAACGGTGATTGTGCCGGTTTTCTGGAGCCAGATTGCCGGCGATATCCTGGCCCAAAAATATTTCCGCAAGGCGGGAATTCCCGCTGAAAAAGCAAACGACTGGCAAAGCTGGGCCGGGGGCGGGACCGGCCGGCTTTTTCCTTTGCCCGAAGATGGGGCCGAACATGACGCCCGGCAGGTTTTTCACCGTCTGGCTTATACTTGGCTGGACTGGGGCAGGCGGAACGGTTTCTTCGATACCAAGGATGATGAAAAAACTTTCTACGACGAAACCTGCTATATGCTGGCGCATCAGATGGCGGCCCCAAACAGCCCGCAGTGGTTTAACACCGGGCTTTACGCGGTGTACGGCATAGACGGCCCGCCGCAGGGCCATTACTATACCGATCCGGCAGACGGGCAGACAAAAAAATCAGACAGCGCCTACAGGCGGCCGCAGCCTCACGCATGTTTCATCCTTTCTGTGGAAGACGACCTTGTAAACGAAAGCGGCATTATGGATTTGGTGACCAGGGAAGCCCGTCTTTTCAAGTACGGATCCGGTACGGGATCGAATTTTTCCAAAATCAGGGCGTCCCATGAACGGCTTTCCGGCGGCGGCGTGTCTTCAGGGCTGCTTTCATTTCTCAAAATAGGCGACAGATCGGCGTCGGCGATTAAAAGCGGAGGCACTACCCGGCGCGCCGCGAAAATGGTAACGCTGGACGCGGATCATCCCGATGTGGAACGATACATAGACTGGAAGGCGCAGGAGGAACACAAGGTCGCGTCGATGGTCGCCGGTTCACGGATTATCAGGCGTCATCTTGACGCGGTGCGGAAAAGCGTCGCCGGTTTCCGGGGGCCCGCCGCCGACAGTTTTTCCGTGGAAAAAAACCGGGAACTGGCGTTGGCGATCAGCGCCGCCCTCGCCGGTGAAGTGCCGCCCACCTACCTTTACCAGTTTCTCCGCGCACTGGAACAGGGCGGCGTTCCCGACCCGGATCTGTTTTCCACCGCCTGGGACGGAGAAGCGTATAACACCGTTTCGGGGCAGTCTTCAAACAACAGCCTCCGGGTAAGTGATGATTTTATGAAAGCCGTGGAAGCGGGAGGAAACTGGGATCTGCGGGAACGGGTGTCCGGCGAAACGGTAAAAACCGTAAAGGCCCGGGAACTTTGGTCCCGCCTGGCCCGGTCCGCCTGGCAGTGCGCCGATCCGGGGCTGCAATACCACACAACGGTCAACGACTGGCATACCTGCCCCTCTGGCGGCGAAATACGGGCAAGCAATCCCTGTTCCGAATATATGTTTTTGGATGATACCGCCTGCAAT
This sequence comes from Treponema sp., assembly GCA_031268975.1. GTDB lineage: Bacteria > Spirochaetota > Spirochaetia > Treponematales > Breznakiellaceae > JAIROH01. The sequence continues at coordinate 2,535 of JAIRWM010000134.1, forward strand.
CTCGCGTCAATAAATCTTTGCCGGCTTTACGACAGGGAAACAAAAAACTTCAATATTGAAGGATACCTTCACGCCATTGACATCTGGACCGCCATACTTGAAATTTCGGTGGTCATGGCCCAGTTTCCCGCGCCCCGTATCGCCGAACTTTCCTACGAATACCGGACGCTTGGGCTTGGATACGCGAACCTTGGCAGTCTGCTTATGGTGATGGGGCTCGCCTACGATTCGCCCCGGGGCCGCGCGGTGGCCGCTTCCCTTTCGGCGATCCTTACCGGGGAAGCGTATGCCCAGTCTGCCCGGATGGCCTTTGCCCTGGGGCCGTTTGTCCGTTACGGGGAAAATTCCGGCCACATGCTCAGGGTAATACGGAACCACCGGCGGGCGGTTTATAACGAAGCCGCGGACAGTTACGAAAGCCTGCACACCATTCCTTTCGGCATTGATCCGAAACTGTGCCCGGCGGATTTGCTTGAAGCGGCAAGGCGATCCTGGGACAGGGCGCTGGAACTTGGCGAAAAACACGGCTACCGTAACGCCCAGGTAAGCGCCATTGCCCCCACGGGGACCATCGGCCTCCTCATGGACTGCGATACCACCGGGATCGAGCCCGATTTCGCGCTGGTCAAATTCAAGAAGCTTGCGGGCGGCGGCTACTTTAAAATCATCAATCAATCCGCGCTGCCGGCTCTCCAGGCTCTTGGCTACAGTAAAACCGAAATTGAAAACATCACCGTCTATGCCACGGGCCGCAAAACCCTGAAAAGCGCGCCGGCTGTCAATCCCGAAAGCCTTGCCGAAAAACATTTTAGCCCGGAAGCTCTCGCCGCCATAGAAAAAGAATGCGCCGCCGCCCTTTCCCTTGAAGGGATCTTTACTCCCTGGATACTCGGCAGGGAATTTGTCGAAAAAAAACTGGGCGTCCCGGAATCAACATGGTCCCTGCCCGGTTTTAGCCTTTTAAAACATCTTGGTTTTTCTGATGAAGAAATCGCCGCCGCGGAAGCTTATGCCTGCGGAACGATGGGGCTTGAAGGTGCACCCGGCCTTAAAGAAAAAGATCTTCCGGTGTTCGATACCGCTACTCCTTCCGGCAAAAACGGAAAGCGTTCCATTCCCTGGCAGGCTCATGTAGGGATGATGGCGGCGGTACAGCCGTTTATTACCGGAGCGATCAGTAAAACGATCAACATGCCCAACGCGGCGAGTTACGAAGATGTAAAAGGCGCTTATATGCTCGGATGGAAAAGCGGACTCAAGGCGGTTGCCCTGTACCGGGACGGATCAAAACTTTCCCAGCCGCTTTCTTCGTTTGCCCCCGGCATTGATCCCCTGGCCGATACCATTGTAGCCCTCCAGAAGGACCTGGAACAGCCCGCCTCCTTCGACAGACGCCGTACCGACCTCCGGGGTAAACGGCAGCCGCTTCCCAACCGGCGTTCAGGCTACACCCAAAAAGCCAAAATAGGCGGCCATTCAATATTTATCCGCACCGGCGAATACGACAGCGGCCGACTCGGCGAGATTTTTCTTGACATGCACAAAGAAGGCGCGGCGTTCCGCAGCCTCCTTAACAGTTTTGCCATTGCTGTTTCCCTGGGACTCCAGTACGGCGTGCCCCTTGAAGAATATGTTGACGCGTTTACGTTCAGCCGCTTCGAGCCCAACGGCATGGTACAGGGACACGATTATGTAAAAATGGCGACAAGCGTCATCGACTATATTTTCCGCGATTTGGCGATAAGCTACCTTAAACGGAACGATCTTGGCCAGGTCAAGCCCGAAGATCTGCTTTCAACCGGGACAAACGACGGCGCCGCAAAATCCGAGAAACGCCAGGCACATGTTTCACCGGCGGCCCCGGTGAACAGTCGCCCCCCGTTCGTGAAAAAACAGGCCGAAGCCGCCCCGCAGAACAGCCGTCAGGCGGCCCAGGCCCGGATCAAGGGTTACGAAGGCGACCCCTGCCCGTCCTGTGGCTCCTTCACCCTGGTCCGCAGCGGCACCTGCATGAAATGTGACACATGCGGGGGCACAACCGGCTGTTCCTGAGGCGGAGTTGATTTCATTTATTTGCTGCCGATCAGACCGCCGGCGGTTTAGCGCCGTAAACACCGTCCTGAAACCCAAAAGTTGTTTTTCTCCGGATATTCCATTTTTGGGTGTATTTTGTTCCGTTAAAGACGGCATATCCTGACACAAATTATTCATCCGGACGGAAACCGCCGTCCCTTGCTTTTGAGCGTCTGTTTACACAATCAGGAGAGAATGTATGAAATTACGGGTAAGACTTAGTATTCTTGTCATCGCCATGGTGGCTTCGGTGGTCGCTTCCATCTCGGCTATCCTGCTGTCCCGGGCAAGTACCCTGCAGGTTGGGGCCGCCGAGGAAAACATGAAGAACCTTACCGGCGTTACCGCCGCGGATCTTCAAAACAGGTATACGGTATATCTGGATACTGTCAAAACCCTGTCCCAGATCATGAGCAGTTATGAATCGGTGGACCCCGCTGTAAGGCGGACCCGGTATTCTGAAATGATCCAGGCTGTCATGGAATCCAATGAAAATTTTGTGGGAATGTATACGGTGTGGCAGCCCGGTGTTATTGACGGAAATGACGCTGCCTTTGTCAATGCGCCGGAAAGCGACGACAGCGGCAACTTTATCACCCGGGTTACCCGGGAGCGGGGGTATCTGGAAGTTCTCCCCAAGGCCGGCTGGCAGGATGTTCTGTCGAAGGTCAAAGATGTGGCGTCTTTCTCCAATTTTGTTCCCAGGCGGGTGAACGGGGTAGATACCTATGTGGCCACGGTAACGGTTCCCATTATTCCTGATGGAACCACCCGTATCGCCGGTCTTATCGGGGTAGATATTGATTTGTCCATTTCCCAGAAGATCATAGAAGGACTTAAGCCCTATGGAAACGGCCGGGCAATATTGTTCACCGACGATGGAAGAGTGGCGGCCCATTACGACGCTTCCAGGCGGAACGAGGACGCCGAGACGGTTCTTTTGTCCATCGTTGGCCGGAAAGCCACTGACGCGTTTATCAACGCCGTCGATACCGTAACGCCGTCTGTGATCCCGGCCATCGATCGCATATTGTGTGCGTACCCGTTCACCATAGGGGACTCCACCGAAAGCTGGGCCGTAATGACCTCGGTAGACGACAAAACCGTACTGACCGACGTAAATACCCTGACACGTTTTACCGTTCTCATTGCGGTTATCGCCATCGCGTTAACAGCGATCGGCGTTTTCTTCGTCGCCGCGGGTATCACCAAGCCCATCATTCGCGTGGCCGTGACCCTCAAGGATATTTCCGAAGGGGAGGGGGATCTGACAAAATCGATCGAGCATATTTCGAAAGATGAAATCGGCGATCTGGCCCGGTACTTTAACCAGACTCTGGAAAAAATCAGGGGCCTTATTATCACCATAAAAAAACAATCGACAGCCCTTTTTGATATCGGCAACGGGCTTGCTTCCAACATGACCCAAACCGCGGCGGCCATTAACCAAATAACCGCCAATATTCAGAGCATTAAGGGAAGGGTGATTAACCAGTCCGCTTCCGTAACGGAAACAAACGCGACCATGGAACGAATCGCCCTCAATATTGACAAGCTCAATGAACATATCGAACATCAAACCATCAGCGTGGCCCAGTCGTCTTCGGCCATTGAAGAAATGTTGGCCAATATTCAGTCTGTTACCCAGACACTGGGGAAGAACGCCGGTAACGTAAAAGAACTGGCGGATGCGTCGGAAGTGGGCCGGTCGGGACTTCAGGAAGTGGCGTCGGACATTCAGGAAATTTCCCGGGAGTCAGAGGGCCTTCTGGAAATTAACGCGGTAATGGAAAACATTGCCAGCCAGACAAACCTGCTGTCGATGAACGCGGCCATAGAGGCCGCCCATGCCGGAGAAGCGGGGAAAGGTTTTGCGGTTGTGGCCGACGAAATCAGGAAGCTGGCCGAATCCAGCGGAGAACAATCAAAGACTATTGCGGGGGTGCTTAAAAAGATCAAAGAGTCCATCGACAAGATCACAAAATCTACCGACGAGGTACTGAACAAGTTTGAGGCTATTGATTTCGGAGTGAGAACCGTATCCGAACAGGAGCAGAACATCCGCAACGCCATGGAAGAGCAGGGTACCGGAAGCAGACAGATACTTGAAGCCATCGCCCAGCTTAACGACATAACCAAAATGGTAAAAAACGGTTCAGAGGAAATGCTTGAGGGAAGCAGGGAAGTTATTCAGGAAGGCAGAAATCTGGAAATGGTGACTCAGGAAATAACGAACGGGATGAATGAAATGGCCGCCGGCGCGGATCAGATCAATATCGCGGTAAATCAGGTAAACAATATTTCCGAAGACAACAAGGAAAATATCAATGTCCTTGTGCAGGAAGTTACCAAGTTTAAAGTTGAATAGGTGATGCTGCGCAAGTTTTTGCAAAACTACTGGAGTCAATTTCAAAATGCTGAATTTTGAAATTGACTGACTAAATCTTGTATTTTGTCACGGCTTTCTGTATATTGGTACGGTGAATGTGTGTGTGACAACCGGATATGATGCCTTTTTGGCGGGAATGCCGAAGGCCGTTCCGGTACAAATTTCTGACTGCTTCCTGTAACCGCCGGCATGTCTGAACAGCTTTTGGATGGTACATCAGCCGATCCGGGAGAGCGGCGTTTTCTGGATCGGCCCCGAATAGATTGCCTGCTGGAAGAAGCGGTGCGGAATCCCGTAGTGTTTGTTTCAGCCGGCGCCGGTTATGGAAAAACTCATGCCGTGTATTCGTTTGTTCTTGACTATCCCGCCAAAACCGGCTGGATACAACTTTCGCAGCGGGATAATTTTTCCGCCCGGTTTTGGAAAAATTTTATCGCCGGGCTTTCCCAGGTAAACAAAAAAGCGGCGGAACGGCTTGCCCTGACAGATTTTCCGGAAACCGAACGGCAGTTCGAACATTGTCTGGCCGTTCCCCTGGACGCTCTTGACGACGGCACAAAGTACATCTTTGTGTATGATGATTTTCATCTTATCCACAACAAGGCAGTTCTCCACTTTATTGAACGGTTTACCGGAGCACTCTCTCCAAACAATACTTCCATTTTCATATCCCGCTTTGAATCTTCCATCAACCTGATAAAATATCTTTCCAAAGGACTTTTGGGCGGAATAACCGAAGAAGATCTGCGGTTCAGCAAGGAAGAGATGACGGAGTATTTCCGCATTCAGAATATCAATCTTTCGTTCCAGGACATTTCTTCAATTTATCATGATACTGACGGCTGGGCTTTTGCCATCCAAATGGCGGATCTGTTTTTGAAAAACGCCTACCCGGAAAGATCCTCCGATCCCTCGGGGCAAGGTTCTCCGCCAAAGCAGCGTTACCGGCCTCATGCCATACGGTCAAATATTTTTAATCTGATAGAAAGCGAGATTATGTCGGGTCTGCCGTCTGCACAGCAAAAGTTCCTTATCAAGTTATCCCTTACGGAACATTTAACGCCGCAGCTGCTCGAAGCCGTCGCCGGTGAAAAAACGCAGGCCGCCGGAAAACCGCTGATGGGCGGAATGAAAAAAACGCTGCCGCTTATCCGCTTTGACGCATACATCAATAAATACAGAATCCATCATTTGTTTCTGGAATATTTAAGCAACAGACAGTCTGAACTTGCTGAAGAAGAAAAACGGGAAGTCTATCGTGAAGCCGCCAAATGGTGTGCCCAAAACAACCAGGAACTTGACGCCGTCTTTAACCATGAACGGGCGGGCGACTATGAAAAAATTATCGCCATGACCAACGCTCTGCCGCTGGTACTTTCCGACCACTATGCCCAGTATCTTCTGAGAATATTTGACCGCATCCCCCCGGACATATACAAAAAAACTCCCACCCTCTACGCTGTCCGCGCCCGGATTCTGATAAGTCTTACCATGTTCGACCGGTGCGAAAAAGAGCTGGAAACGCTCATGCCCCGGCTGGAAGCCCTGCCGCCTGAGCCGGGGCTTCACTGGGTTCTCATGGCGCTATACGCTGATCTGGGGCTAATTGGAATCATCAACAGCACATACACAAAAAACTACAGTTTTACCGCCCATTTTGAACGGGCGGCCTGGCATATCAATCAGTGCGGCGGCCCTGTTCTCCGGCCGCCGGTGTCGGTGATAAACATCGGCTCCTACATCTGCCGGGTGAACACTCCCGAAAAAGAGGAAACGGACAGGTACATTGGAGCCCTTGCCAAAGTAACTCCCCATGCCGCCATGCTGGGCGGTTGCGGCCTGGGCATAGCTGTTTTGGCCCGGGCCGAACTGGCCTTTTTTAAGGGGGATATGATGGAGGCGGAACAATATTCCCTTCAGGCGCTCTACCAGGCGCGGAAAGGTGAACAGTACGAAATTGAAAACCGCGCGCTTTTTTTTCTGCTCCGCATCGGGCTTGCCAAAGGGAACTTTGAAAAAATCCTGCAAATGTTCAAACAACTGGAAGCCCAGCTCTGCATGGTTCATTATATCAACCGTTATATTTACCACGATATTGTTTTCGGATGGTTCTATACCCAGACCGGACAGACGGAAAAAATCGCGCCCTGGATAAAAGACGATTTTGAAGAAAGCGATCTTAATTCCATGGACCACGGCCTTGAGATTCTTGTCAAGGCTAAATATCACTTTGCGGAAAAAGAATATCCGGCGGCTCTGGCATCTTTGGAAAACCAGAAAAGCAAATACGATTCCGGAGATTTTGTAATGGGTCAAATCGAAGTAAAAACACTCGAAGCGGTGTGTTACTATCAACTCCACAACCGCGCCGCCGCCTTTGCCGCTCTTGAAACCGCTTACCGCCTGTCCGAACCAAACGATCTGTATATGCCCTTTGTGGAATTGGGCAAAAACATGCGGGCGCTGGTGACGGCGGCCTTAAAAGGCAAAGCAACGGAGATTCCCCCCGCATGGCTGACAAGGACACGTCTTGGCGCGTCCAATTACGCCAAAAAACTTTTTAAGATAGCCCAAAAATCACATCTGCCGGTCTCCGCGGCAAACGCGGGAGCAAAGCAGGATTCAGGCATTCAGAAGGTACATCTTTCCCGGCGGGAACGGGATGTCCTTGTCTGCCTGTCCCAGGGCATGACCCAGGACGAAATCGCCGACGAACATTCCCTGTCGATGAATACGGTAAAAAGTGTTATCCGCAGTATTTATAACAAACTGGGCGCCATCAACAAGGCGGACGCGGTACGGATCGCCGCGGGCATGGATCTGCTGAAATAAAGACAGGGCCGTTCGTGAAGTAACTCCCTCTTCCGCGATTTGCGTAATGCCTCAAAATAAAATCTTACCGAAAGACCGGATGCCTCATAATAAAAAATCTTACCCAAGCTAACTATCCTCAAGGGCGGCAGTGGCGAGGGACTGCTGCCGCATGAGATCCTTCCGGCGGTTCAGCTCCATGAGCGCGTCGACCGCCCGGTGTACCTCCTGCTGGAGGAGGACCGGGTTGTAGCGCTGGCAGCGCCGGGCCAGTTCCGCCTTGACCTCGTC
>JAIRWM010000165.1 GCA_031268975.1 Treponema sp.
TGCCGTTCGTGAGGTCATTAGTGGTGATCTTCTTCTTTGCCGGTGGGGTTCTATGGTGTCCTTTCATTTTTGTCGACTAACCTGAGAATTGCCGAGGCCGGTTAGTACTCCGCTTTGAAATCCAAATAGCCTTTCGGAGTCTTTTTTTCCCGGTGTATCGATTCCACGACGGCGCCGGGAGGGCCTTTGCCCAGCCAGGCGGAAAAGGCGGCAAGCTTTTCCGGCGATCCTTCGGCCCACACTTCCACGTCTCCGGTTGTGTCGTTCCGCACCCAGCCGCCGACGCCGAGCCGGCGGGCTTCCCGTATCGCCGAGTAACGGAAACCGACTCCCTGTACCCGGCCCCGGACTATGGCGCGAAAAGTTTCTGTTTTTTCCGGGGGCCGGGCGGCCTTTTCTTTTTCTTCCATGGATGATCCTCAGCCCGGGCGGTCGTCAAAAAACGTTTCTATCGCACCGGATGAAAAGCCTTCTCTTTTAAGGAAAAATCGGAGCCCGGCCACTTCCGGGCCGGCCTGTTTAACACAGCGTTCAAGGAGATCCGCCTCCGCATCGCCGGAAAGGGCCTCTTTAAGGGCGGACACCGCGGTTTCCCGGTCTATGCCTTTGGCCCTGAGGGCGGTTTCAAGCGTCCGGGGGCCTTTTTTCCCCCGCCCTACCCTGGATTTTAGCCACAGTCCGGCATAACGGCCGTCGTCTACCAATTTCAGTTCCAGAAGGCGCGCAAGCACCGTGCGGACCGCGGCGGGATCGTGCCCGCGTCGTTCCAGCTTACGGGTGATGCCCGCGCCGCATTGTTCCGCGCGGGCGATAAGGCGCAGGGCTGCTTTTTCTGCGGAAAGGCAGTCCGCCGCGGACCTGAGCGCGGCTTCGGCGTCACCATCCAGAATGGCGCCGGGACACAAAAAAGCCCCCGCGTATTCCGGGGGCAGATAAGAGGCGCTAATATCGATAAAACGGCCCGAAACACATACACGAACCGTGCCCCTGCCGGGACCGGGTTCGACTGACTGGACACACAAAGCTCCGGCTGAAAAACGTTCCATTGGACCGCCCCGGTTGTCCGGAGAACCCGGTTACCGCTTGCTGAACTGGAAGCGCCGCCGGGCGCCCCTTTGGCCGTATTTTTTCCGTTCCACCATGCGGGGATCCCGGGTAAGGTAGCCGTTGGTCCGCAAAGAGACCGTGTTTCCCACGTCAACCTGGCAAAGCGCCCGGGCTAGACCGTGGCGGCAGGCGCCGGCCTGACCGTTGCAGCCGCCGCCATACACGTTTATGAGCACATCGAACTTGTTTTCACTGGCGGTTACCATAAGGGGCTGCCGTACCATAATGGCATGTTCGCCCTGGGGGAAGTATTGGCCCAATTCCTTGCCGTTTACGATAATTTTACCTTCGCCATCCCGGACATAAACCCGGGCAACTGAGGTTTTACGCCGTCCCGTACCGATTCCTAGATTCTTTATCACCTTATACCCCTATACTTTTACAGGTCAATCGCCTGAGGATTCTGCGCCTTGTGAGGATGCTCCGGCCCCGTATAGACTTTTACGTTCTTCAAAAGTTTCCGCCCCAGCGGGCCTTTGGGAAGCATGCCTTTAACGGCTAATTCCATGGGCGAAACGGGATGTCTTGCCAGCAGCTTTTCGTAATTCATGCTTTTCAGCCCGCCTACATAGCCGGAATGACGGTAATAAAGCTTTTGAACACTTTTCCGGCCGGTTAACGCGGCTTTCCCCGCATTGATGATCACCACAAAGTCGCCGGTCTCCTGATGAGGGGCGAAAACCGGTTTTTCCTTGCCTCGTACTATCGAGGCGGCCCGTGCCGCAACCCTGCCAAGAGCTTTGTTTTCGGCGTCAATAACAAACCATTTCCTTTCAAGCTTTGAGGGCTTTACAAATACAGTCTCCATTTCATAACCTTCTACGTAAAAAACACCTTCCCCGCGCTGAACGGCAGGGTACGGCCCCGTCTGTGAACCAAGACGACAGGGGTCAGCACATGCTGCCATGAAACAGAAAAGCTGTCAAGGTATCGCGATCACTTGTCAAGGCACGGCAGAGGCCCGGCCCAACCATGGACTACTGGGCGTCCGGCAGCAGCGTAAGCTCCGTTTCCCGGTCAAAAAACCGGGCTTTTTCCATGTCCGGGGTAAAGTTAACGGTATCTCCCACTTTGAAAGCATGCTGTGAATCGGTACGGGCGACCAGCGGCTGGGTTCCGGCGGTCAGCCACAGGTGGATATCGGCGCCCAGCGGCTCTACCACGGTAATTTGCGCGGGAATGTTGTTCGCCCCCGGACTTTCCGCGTGGACAAGATCCTCGGGGCGTATCCCAAAATAAACGGTTTTGTCCCGGTACTTTTGAAGCAGTTCCGCGTGCGCGGGAACGGGCCGTATTTCCATGCCGCCGCCGGTAAGAACAATGCCGCCCTTGTCGGCCACGGTAAGGGTAAGGAAATTCATGGGCGGCGATCCGATAAAACCCGCCACGAATTTATTGACGGGATGATTATACAGATGGAGCGGAGTGCCGATTTGTTGGACCTTGCCGTCTTTCATAACGACAATCTTGTCCGCCATGGTCATGGCTTCTACCTGATCGTGGGTAACGTAAATCATCGTGGCGTTAAGCCTCAAATGCAGGCTGGAAAGCTCCGCCCTCATCTGTACCCGGAGTTTTGCGTCCAGGTTGGAAAGCGGCTCGTCAAAAAGGAAAACTTTGGGGTTTCGGACGATTGCCCTGCCGACGGCGACACGCTGTCTTTGGCCGCCGGAAAGCGCCCTGGGCTTGCGTTCCAGGAATTTTTCAATATCGAGGATTTTGGCCGCCTCGTGGACCCGTTTGTCAATTTCCGCTTTGGGGACTTTTTTGATTTTCAACCCAAACGCCATGTTTTCGTATACGGACATGTGGGGGTAAAGGGCATAATTCTGGAAAACCATCGCGATATTTCTGTCTTTGGGGGGCACATCGTTCATTTTTTCCCCGTCGATGTAAAGCTCGCCTTCGGTAATGTCTTCAAGGCCGGCGACCATCCTCAGCGTGGTAGACTTCCCGCAGCCCGACGGCCCTACAAAAACCACAAATTCCCTGTCTTCTACCGTGATATTGGCGTTATCCACCGCCTTGACGTTGCCATCGTACACTTTACAAATGTCCCGTAATTCTACCTTCGCCACTTTCTACCTCCGAAATCGTAAGAAAACACGTTCTCCTTTAGTGTAGAAGCGGGAAATACGTTTGTCAAGAAAACTTCGCCCCGTACTTTTCCAACGGTCTTTTTTGTGCTATATTCTTCCAAATTTGGGGCAGCTTTGAACCTGGCTCAGGTTATATAAAATGCTCAACGGGTCCTCCTGTTGGTGGGGTGGTTTTTTGTTTCTCAAACGGCTTGATATCTTCGGGTTTAAATCCTTTGCCGATCGGACGCAGGTTGAATTTGCCAACGGCATTACCGCGCTTTTGGGCCCAAACGGCTGCGGAAAATCCAATGTAGTAGACGCGGTTAAGTGGGTATTGGGCGAACAGGCGGCCAAAACCCTGCGGGCCGAAAAAATGGAAGATGTTATCTTCAACGGGACGGAAAACCGCAAACCCCTTAATGTGGCTGAAGTTACCCTGACCTTGACGAATGAAGAAGGGCTCCTTCCCCTGGATATAAGCGAGGTAGAGATTAAGCGCCGGCTTTACCGTTCCGGGGAAAGCGAATACTACATTAACGGCGCCCCGGTGCGCCTTAAGGAAGTGCGGGAACTGTTCTGGGATACCGGGGTCGGCAAGGCAGCCTATTCGGTAATGGAGCAGGGTAAAATCGACCAGATCCTTTCCAGCAAACCGGAGGAACGCCGGTACCTGTTTGAAGAAGCCGCGGGCATTACCCGCTATAAGGTTAAATCCGCCGAAGCCGGGCGAAAGCTTGAAAAAACCGAAGAGAACATGCGCCAGGTTGAAGGCATCCTTGGCGAGGTGCGCAGGAGCTACGAAAGCCTTAAAACCCAGTCGGAAAAAACCGTCAAGTTCCGGACTTTGCAGGAAGAAATATTTCATCTGGAACTGGATATTCAGCTTCTCAGGCTTAAACAGTTCCGTTATGAAAAAGACGGCCGGGACGAGAAGCTCCGTAAAAAAACCGGCGAGCGGGACATGGTACGTTCGGAAATTGACGCGCTGAGCCGCTCTCTGGAAGAAAACCTTGACGCGGTCAATTCCCTTGAAGAGCGGCTTGTGGAATACCAGAAAAACATTTACGGCCTTGCTGTGGAAAAAAACGCCCGCGAAAAAGAAGCCCGGCTTTTTTCCGAACAAAGCGCCCAAAACAAGCTCAAGATAGAGCAGACCGAAGACAGGGAACGCTCCGTGAGCGTAAAAATACAGGAACTTGCGGGGGAAACGGAAGAACAGGACCAGGTTGTGCGGGATCTGCGTAAACAGGTAAGCGACATCGGAACAAACATAACTTCTTTCGAGGAGAGCATACAGCTTGCTTCGTCCCGGATAACGGAAAACGACAGAACCGTCCGGGAAAAAGAAGAGGAGATTCGCCGCCTTGACGCCGAGCGCAGCTGTCTTGAAAAAGATCTGGAAGCCATTACCGACGACATTGTCGCCGCCCTGGACGCGGGCCTGAAAGAGGCCGGTTATTCTACCCAGGAACGCTGCGCCGCCGAAGCTTCCCTCACCGAAACCCTGGCCCAGATTAAAACGCTTCTCGCCGGACAGGAAACCCTTCTTGGCGACCTGGCGGCGGAACACGCCCGTTCCGGCGGCGTCCTGCCCCAGCCGGAAGACCTGAACCGTTTCGCCCAAAGCCTCGCCCAGACCCTTTCCGCCGCGGCGGAGCTCGCGGAAAAGGCCATTTCCGTGTTCGAGCGCTACCGGAAAAGCACTCCGGCCTTTATCGACGAGTTTGTCGCCCCGCAGGGGATCATCACCCGAAAACGTGAATTGGACGCGGGCATACGTTCCAGGGCGGAAGGGATTCAGGCGCGCAGCGCCGCCATTGCCGCGCTGCGCCTTGATAACCGGGAACTTTCCGGCAAAATCGACCAGTACCGGATGACGCTTGAAGAACTCCGGGTAAACCGCGCCCGCATGGACGCCCAGGCAAAGGCGGCGGAAGAGCAGGCCCGGCTGCTCAGGCGGGAACTGGCCGGCCAGGAGGCGCTGCGTGGACAGATACAGGACGAACTTGCCCAGGACAGGCGGCGCCAGGAACAGCTTGCCGCCCAAATCGCCGGTACCGAGGCGGAAATCGCCAGCATAGCGAAACGGGAAACGGAGTTTTCCGCAAACCTGGAAAAGCTTGAAAAAGACATCAGCCTGAAAAACGGGGACGCGGCGGGCAAGCAGGAAAGCCTGAAAAAACACAGCGCCAATCTGGCGAAAATCCAGGAATCGCTTGAAAAAATTCACCTTGATCTCGTGCAGACCGAAACAGAAATCCGAAACATCCAGGATAATTTCAGGGAAACCCATTCCCGGGACCTTATGGAATTTGAAGAGCGGATTTTTACCATTACCACCCAGCCCGCGCATCTCCGGGAAAACCTTTCCGGAGCGAAAGACAAGTTAAAGGATCTGGGACACGTTAACCTGATGGCTCCGGAAGAATTTGCCGAAACAAAGGAACGGTTTGACTTTCTTTCCGGCCAATTTGCCGATCTTGAAAAAGCCAGGGGGGATCTCCAGGCCATGAGCGCCGAAATCCGGGCCGAGTCTTCGGAACTGTTTTTGGCGACTTACAACAAAATAAAGAAAAATTTCCATAACATGTTCCGCCGTCTTTTCGGGGGAGGCCGGGCGGAGCTGCGCCTTGTCGATCCGAATCATGTGCTTGAATCGGGCATTGAAATTTTCGCCCAGCCTCCGGGAAAAAAGCTTGAAAACATCACCCTGCTTTCCGGCGGCGAAAAATCCATGACCGCAGTAGCCCTGCTTTTTGCCACGTACATGGTAAAACCTTCGCCGTTCTGCCTTCTTGACGAGATCGACGCGGCCCTTGATGAAAACAACGTTATCCGCTTCGTGCATCTGCTCAGGGAGTTCGGCGGTTCAAGCCAGTTTATCGTTATTACGCATAACAAAAAAACGGCCATCGGCGCCACCACCCTGCTGGGCGTAACCATGGAAGAGTCGGGTATTACAAAGCTGATCTCGGTACGCCTTGAGAATGAAGACGCCGCCGCGGCATACCGCGAGATGCCTCACGAAGACGGATTTGACGAAGAAGTGGAGCCCGAACAGGGCCGGGAACTGCCCATTGGCGTCGACGATCCGGCCGGAATAACCGAAGCGGATCTGCGGCCGATCAGGACCGCTGTCCGGGAGACCAGGGGCAGCACCGAGTAGCGCCGAGGCACCTTGCGCTGTTACCCCGCGTTTCAGAAATGGCCCAGTTCCGCGCGGGGGTAATAGTGGCGGAGAATTTCTTCGGCGCTGTAACCGGCGCTGGCCATACCGGCGGCGCCGTGCTGGTCAAGACCGATACCGTGGCCGTGGCCCGCGCCCCGGAAAATAACGTATTCCACATTTCCGCCGCCGTCAAACTTGTACGCGATGGTAAAAAGGCTGCTCCGTAACGCGCCCATGGCGGCCCAGATTGCATCGCCTTTTACAAACACGCTTTTTTCGCTGCCGGCTGCTTCCAGTTCGTAAATACGGCCTGATATACCCCGCCCCCTGCTGACAATTCGCTGTATTTCGCCGGGATCTTCCGAAACGACCCCTTCCCGAAGGCGGCGGCGTATCTCACCGGCGGCGACCCATTTTTCCCAGCGGTACGATGATGAATAATAAAAGCGGCTGACGGAAGAAAAGCTTTCCGGAGCTTCGCGTATCCAGGCGTCAAGTTTGTCCGGGGAAAGATACTCTGTACGTTCGGGCAGCATGATGTCCGGGACAGCTTCCATGTAGGCGTCGTATCCCCACATTGTCCGGCTGTCTTCGCTGTACCCGCCGTGGTTCGCCGAAAAATACGCTTTTAAGGGTTCTCCGCCGCCCTTGAGGATAACGCCCCTGGTATCGTCTACCGCCTGGGTCGCCGCCTTGGTTTCAGAGCCGGCGCCGTAATACGCCATTGACCGGGGCGTCCCGTACAGGTCAAAGCCCCTGCCGGAAAACTGGCCGAGCTGGGCAAGGCCGTAGGAACGGGCGGCAATGGCCTGGGCTTTCAGCGCTTCTTCCGGCCATACCGAAGGCATTTCCGAAGGGACTACCCCGTACAGGTATTCTTCCATACCGATAATGTTGACCACCGTAATACCGTTCCGGGAAGGCCGGAATTCCAGCTTTCCCCGGTATACGCGGTTTATGCCCGGAGATCCGGCGACAAGACCGGCCACAATGGAGGTGTCGGAGGGATCGCCGTATTCAAGAACGAGCGGTTCCCCGGACCGGACAATAACGGCGTTGTCCGCGTTTTGTATATCCATCCGCGATCCGTTCCGGGCAATCCAAATCTGCTCCCTGGCTCTGCCCCGGTACACAATTCCCGATTCTTCGGATCGCAGGCTGAACGCCCCGCCGCTTTTTACCGAAACAAGCTCCCGCCCTTCCGCGAGGCCGATACGGATAAAACCTTCTTCCGAGGTTTTAACCGGGGCCGTTTTGGGCGGATTCGCGGTAATCCGTCTGCGGACAGGATCCGCAGTTTCCCGGCTTCCGGCATGCGCCTGCGCCTCGGAGAAGGCGGCGGCGATTTCCCGATCTTCGGGAAATCGCCGGGCGGCCCTGCCAAGAATGTCTTCTGCCTGGATCCAGGCTTTCCGGGCGGCAAGGGTCCTGCCCAGCGGATACAGCGCCTGGGTAAAAGCGCTGTCCTGGGTTATGGCGCTGCGGTAACAATTTTCGGCTTCACGGGGAGAGTTTTTTTCCAACAGCCGGCCCAGCGTAAACCAGCCGATGGGCCGGTACTTTTCCAGGGCAAGGCTTTCCCGAAACTGTTCTATCGCCTCCTCCTCGTCCCCTCTGTCCGCACAGAGCATCGCGGAGAAAAACAAAAAATCCGCCCTGTCCCGGGATGTGGAATACCGGACCGCATCTTCCGCCCTTTCCCGGAACGCGGCGGCCCTGTCCAGCCAGCCGGAAAGGTAATACGCCTCAAAGAGTTCGAGGCTGTTTTCTTCGCTGCCTGAATCAACAAGTTCCTCCAGAAGCTTTATCATTCCGGGGTAATTTCCAAGTTCGCGGTATACGACCACCAGCTGCCGTTTCGCGGACGCATCGCCGCCGCCTGATTCCAGAACGGCCTCCAGGCCGGCCGCCGCCTCTTCTATCCTTCCGGCATAGTAAGCTTCCAGAACGTCTTCAACAGCCGAACCGTTCTGTTCCAGGCGATCGGCCGACCCGGAACAGGAAAAAGCACAGAGCACCAGCGGCAAAAAGCCGCAATTCCAGAGATAAAAAAACTTTCGGCAGCAGGTTTTATGCCGCCGAATCGATAGTTTCATGCAGACTCCTTGGGGGATTCGGCTTCTTATCGGCAAACGGAACTGAATTCTTGACAAAGCTCCCGCATAGAATGATAGTTTTAATATGCTCCAACGCCAGGCATTAGTCCAGGAACAACGCCTTAAGTTAAGCCCGCAGGTTTATCAGTCCATAAAGCTAATGGAGCTTCCCGTCATGGATCTGCGGGAAAAAATTCAGGAAGAACTTGAAAAGAATCCGGCCCTGGAGCTGCTTGAGGAACCGGCCACGGTTTCCCTGGACGGCGGCTTCAGGCGGGGAAAAAACGATGACGGCTATTTTACGCCCGGTTCCGGCATGTCCGTTATACGCCGGGGCGGGGACGCGGAAGCGGAACGAAAACGCCAGTTTCTGGAAGGAGCGATAGCGCGGCCGGAAACCCTTCAGGAACACCTGCTTTGGCAGCTTGCGCTGGAAACCGCCGACAGCGACGTCCGGCGCATCGGGGAGCTTTTAATTCAGAACCTGGACGAAGACGGCTTTCACATTGAACCGGTGGAACTGCTGCTGGCCGGAGAAGACAAGGCGAAGGTAAAAGAAGCCCTGGCCCTGGTTCAGTCGCTGGAACCCTGCGGCACCTGCACATCCGGCTATCCCCAATCCCTCAAGGTTCAGGCCCGGCTGCTCCCCGATACGCCGCCGTACATGGAAGCGGCGCTTGAAAAGCTGGCAGCGCTTGAACGGGGTAAATTCGCCGAAACCGCGAAAGAACTGGAAAGAAGCGAAGAAGAAATACGCCTTTGCTTCAAGCGGATCAAAGAGGAGCTTTCCCCTTTTCCCGGACGCCGGTTTTCCAGGGAAGGCACGCGCTACGTGGTGCCGGATGTCCAGGTCAGGCGGAAAGAAGGCGAATTTGTCATCATCCTTAACAACGAGGAAATTCCCGTGCTGGGGATCAATCCGTTTTTCATGCGGATTGCCGGTGAAAAATCCGGCGCGGCCGGAACGGAAGGGGCTCCGGCGGAAAACGGACAGGCGGACGCCAGGGATTTTGTCCAGGAAAACATAAAAGAAGCCCGGTGGTTTATTCATTCCATCAACCAGAGAAACCACACGCTGCTTCGGGTATCAAGGGCGGTAGTGGAATTTCAAAGAGCGTTCTTCGACAAAGGCCCCAAATACCTCCTTCCGCTTACATTAAAAGACGTAGCCGAAGAACTTGGCGTACATGAAACCACTGTTTCAAGGACGGCCAACAGCAAGTACATGCAGACCGAATGGGGCATTTACGCGCTGCGTCACTTTTTCAGCAATTCCATCAGCGGCGCGGGTTCCGGCGGTTCACGATATTCAAAAGAAGGCGTAAAGGAGATACTGAAGGAAATTATAACCGGGGACGACAGGAAGCTTTCGGATCAGGAATTGGCCGATTTACTTGCCCGGCGGGGAATACCCCTGGCGCGGCGCACCGTCGCAAAATACAGAAACGAGCTTGATTTGGGCTCGTCTTATTCCCGATAAAACACAGGAGGCAGTTTCATGAACATCGATATCAAGGCAGTGCATTTTACATTACAGGATGACGCGAAAGACTATGTGAACAAAAAAGTCACCCGTATCCACAACGCGGAAAACATGATCGTTGACTTTCTGGTAACCCTTACAAAAGACAGGGATTTTACGGCCGAAGCCACGGTAAACTTCCGCTGGGGCGTATCGATTCATGTAAAGGAAAATGATTTTGAACTTAATCCTGCCGTAGACAAAATGATGGACAAGCTTGAACAGAAGGTCATTAAAGAAAAAGAAAAAGTGAAAGGGAAACGGTAAGGGCGCCGCTTTCGCCCTTACGGGCGCAATTCGGCGCGTTTTTTGGCGGCATCGGCGTGATTGGGATCCAGAACGAGGGTCTGTTCAAAGTCCGCCAGGGCCTCCTCGAACTTTCCCCACATCTGGTAACAAAGCCCCCTGCTGTGAAAGGCCTCGGCGTTGCCAGGCTCAAGGGAAATAGCCTTCGTGAAGTCTTCCACGGCTTCCCGCAGCGAATAATCGGCAAGGGAGCCGGCAAAGTTGAACACGATTTCCTCCGCCTCGGTCCGGTTGGAACGGAGCGTGCCGAGAAAGCTGCCGAACGCGGGGACAAGCTCTTCATGGCCCATGCGCTCAAGCTGGCGCGCCATCACCATCCCTTCGGCGCCGTCCCGCATCCGTCCCGCGGCGGCCGCCTGCGCCCAGCCAATCTCTTCCTTCGCCTGGATACGGCCCGCCTCGCCCCGGCACCAATGCGCGTAGGCGTAACCGGGGTCCAGTTCGCAGGCCTTGTCAAAGTTCTCATACGCCTTGTCCACGCGCTCCATCAGGACCTGGCCGGAGCCCCCCATGTTCCAGTAACATACGCCCCGGCTCACCCACGACACCGCGTCTTCCGGCCTTATGGCGATTGCCGCCGAATAGTTGGCGACAGCCTTTTCAAACTCCTTCTTCATAAACCAGCAAGAGCCGCGCTGGCCAAGCGCCCAGTAGCTTTCCGGTTCACATATGATAGCGAAGGTAAAGTCGCAGATGGCGCTGTCAAGATCCCCCATCTTTCTCCAGACAATGCCCCGGTTAATAAGCGCCCTGGGGTATTCGGGATCAAGGGCAACCGCCTTGTTACAGTCTTCGAGCGCCGCGCCGAGCTCCCCTTTCTCGCAGTACGAAATGCCGCGTTCCAGCCAAATGAAGGAATGGCCGGACGCCCGGGCAAGAGCCTCGGTAAAGTCGGCAATAGCCTTGTCGTACTCGCCCATTCTGTGGTACTGGTTCCCCCGGCCGCGCCAACTGTCGTAGAAATCCGGCCTCACGGCAATTATGCGGGTATAATCCGCGACGGCCGCCTCCTGGTTCCCTATTGTGTCCAGGACCTGGGCCCGGCTCTCAAGAAGCGTCCAGTCATCGGGAGACTCCTTTAAACCCTCCGTAAAGAGCGCAATGGCCTGGTCATTTTTGCCCTTCTTGAGAACGTCCCAACCCCTGCGATAATACGATCCAGAATCCATACCGTGCCTCCTCCGCGCTCCCGCTACTATTACTGAATACCACGGCGCCCGTGCCCTTGTCCAGGCGCGCAAATACGAAACTGGCGGGGCCTGTCACCGGGAAGGGCGCGGGCTTGCCCGCGTCCTTCCCGGTGACACCCGCCTGCGCCGTTTCTCTGTGCGCGCCTGGTATATCCTCCGGGCGCCGCCTCTTCGCCATATCGAGGGGTGCGCTCCGGGGCGCATGCGTTTGCCGGGTGGGGGGCGGCCCTTTGGCCTTTGCGGGAAAGTGTTACACTTAGCCGGGCCTACGCCGTGTTACCATTGCCGAAAAACGCGCTCACTGTTTCGCGCGCGGTTGCTGGGCGGGCCCTTTGGCCTTTGCGGGAAAGTGTTACACTTAGCCGGGCCTACGCCGTGTTACCTTTGCCGAAAGACGCGCTCAATGTTTCGCGCGCGGTTGCTGGGCGGGCCCTTTGGCCTTTGCGGGAAAGTG